>CALMYO010000213.1 GCA_937873685.1 uncultured Paracoccaceae bacterium | reverse complement strand
GAAGGTGCGGCCGATGGCCATGGTCTCGCCGACCGACTTCATGGACGTGGTGAGCGTCGGATCGGCGTCGGGGAACTTCTCGAAGGTGAAGCGCGGCACCTTGGTGACGACGTAGTCGATGCTCGGCTCGAACGAGGCCGGGGTCGCGCCGCCGGTGATGTCGTTCTCCAGTTCGTCCAGCGTGTAGCCGACGGCGAGCCGCGCCGCCACCTTGGCGATCGGGAAGCCGGTCGCCTTCGACGCCAGCGCCGAGGAGCGCGAAACACGCGGGTTCATCTCGATGACGACGAGACGCCCGTCCTTCGGATTGACGGCGAACTGCACGTTCGATCCGCCGGTCTCGACCCCGATCTCGCGCAGCACCGCAATCGAGGCGTTGCGCATGATCTGGTATTCCTTGTCGGTCAGCGTCAGCGCCGGCGCAACGGTGATCGAATCTCCGGTATGCACGCCCATCGGGTCGATGTTCTCGATGGAGCAGACGATGATGCAGTTGTCGCTCCTGTCGCGGACCACCTCCATCTCGAACTCCTTCCAGCCGAGCACCGATTCCTCGATCAGCACCTCGGTTGTCGGCGAAGCGTCGAGACCGCCCTGCACGATCGAGAAGAACTCGTCCTCGTTATAGGCGATGCCACCGCCGGTGCCGCCGAGCGTGAACGACGGGCGGATGATCGCCGGCAAGCCGACATGGTCGAGCGCCTGCGCGGCGATGCCCATGGCATGGCGCATATAGCGTTGCTTGCGATCGCTTTCGCCCGCCTGCCATTCGGCTTCGAGCCCGGCCAGCGCCAGGTCGAGCGCATTGCGGTCGGTGATCTCGGCCTTCAGCGCCGCGCGCTTGGCCTCGTGTGCCCGCTTGTCCTCGCCTTTGGCCTCGGTCGCGTTGGCGAGCATGGATTTCGGCGTCTCCAGCCCGATCTTGCCCATCGCCTCGCGAAACAGCGCGCGATCCTCCGCCTTGTCGATCGCGTCGGCGTCGGCGCCGATCATCTCCACGTCGAATCGCTCCAGAACACCCATGCGACGCAGCGAAAGCGCGGTGTTCAGCGCTGTCTGGCCGCCCATGGTCGGCAAGAGCACCAGCTTCTCGTCAGGCCGCTCGGTGCGCTCCTTCTCGATGATCTTCGCCACCACTTCCGGCGTGATCGGCTCGATGTAGGTCGCATGCGCCAGGTCCGGATCGGTCATGATCGTCGCCGGATTGGAATTGACCAGCACGATGCGGAACCCTTCCGCCTTCAGCGCCTTGCAGGCCTGCGTGCCGGAGTAGTCGAACTCGCAGGCCTGGCCGATGATGATCGGCCCCGCGCCGATGATGAGGACGGTGTCGATGTCGGTGCGTTTCGGCATGGTCGGGTCCGTTGCGTGCGGGTGCGCGCTGCCCGTTCCGGCCGGAGGAACCGGCCGAAAAACGGCGTCGCGGAGGAATGGCTAGGCGGGCTCTATAGGGGAAGGAATGGCGCGGGGAAACCCCGCAAATAGCATCGCCTGTGGGTGGCCGGCGCCCCCATCACTTAACATCCGCTTAACCACTTCCCTGCACCCGCTCTTTACCCTCGCCCCCTACCGTTGCCGCAGGGACGAACACAAAAAGGGGACCGCCATGACCGCCAACGGTTCACGGCGCGCGCGCACGCGCCTGCCCGCCTTTCTCGCAATGGCGATTTCGGCCACGGTGCTTGGCGGCTGCGCCTTCGACATCTGGCCGAAGGACGGGCGCGAGGCGGTGTCGGGCGAACCGACGGCCTCGATCCTCGGCTTGCCGCGCTTCGGCTTCGGCCGTAACGAGCCGTCTTTCGCCGGCCTGCCGGCGGAAGAGGCGCAGTGCCGCCGCCGGCTGAAACGACTTGGCGTGCAGTTCACCGACATCCCTGCCATCCGCGACAGCGCCGCCTGCGGCATCGATCATCCCGTCGAAGTGACCAAACTCACCTCCCGCGTCGAAGTGTTTCCGCCGGCGAAACTCACCTGCGCCATGGCCGAAGCGATGGCCGAATGGACACGCGACGAACTGCAGCCGGCGGCGCGCTTCCGTTACCTTTCGCCTGTGGTGAAGATCCGGCAGATGTCGTCCTATTCCTGCCGCACCATCCGCGGCGGCAACATCGTGTCCGAGCACGCCAAGGGCAACGCGCTCGACATCGGCGCATTGCAACTCGCCAGCGGCCGCGTGATCGTGGTCAAGAAGCCCGGCTTCTTCTCGCTGCGCGAAAAGGGTTTCCTCAACTCGATCCGGGCGAACGCCTGCGACCATTTCTCGACCATCCTCGGCCCCGGCTCCGACGCCGACCACAAGGATCACTTCCATTTCGACATCAAGGAGCGCAGGAAGGGCAGGAAACACTGCGATTGAGGCCCGCAGCGATCATCCGAACGCGGCAACAATTGTTTCAATCGGCAGGAAAAGCGTTCGACTGTCTTGCGGATATTCAATGAATTCGGCATGACGCATGTAGAACCGTTTCGCCGCATCGCTTTTTGCTTGAACCAGTACTGCGCCAATGCCGATTGATTCCGACGCGAATGCGACGCGACGCAATGCATCGGCGAGCAAATCCGCGCCCAGACCCTTGCCCGCGTGGCTACGACAAACGGCCAATCGCCCTATGATCGATACGGGGATCGTATCCGGCGCGTTGCGGCGCAAACGGCCAGGCGCATTTGCGCGTTCCACCGCGCCGGCCGACACGCTGTAGAAACCGACGACTCTTGTGCCTTCGCAAGCCACGTAGGTTCGCGAAAACCGGCTTTCATTCTTCAAAGCCCGCTGTCGCAACCAATCGTCTAGCAACGGTTCGCCGCATTGGAAACCGGACAGATCGTGCGCCATGGTCAACGGCGCTGGTTCGCCAATCTGCGAGCTTTTGCTCACCTTCGCCATGCCGGCGTTCGCCCGAGCAGGGATTTAAGCTTCGGCCCGGGCGAAGGCGGTGTATCGAGCGCACGCGTGAATGCCTCGAAAGCACCGTCATCAAGCGAAAACATACGTTGGTCGAGCAGCACATCGACGGCTTCGCGCCGGGCGCTTTCGATCATGAACTCGGTTCGTGTCTTGCCAAGAAGCGAGGCTGCCTCGTCAATCAACTGGCGCGTTTGGGCTTCCATGCGCAAATTGATGCTTCCCCGCTTTTCACGGGCGCGGACATCATCCGCATCTTTTCGGGTCGCGGTCACTGCCATGGCGGAAAACTAGCATGCGCCACTACATTGTCAATACACGTCGAATCCGGGATTTGCCCTCTCATCGCCGTCTTCCCCCGGCCGTCTCCGTCCCCTATACCCCGGCCATCGCAACCCCTTACAAGGATCGCCCCATGGCCACCTCCCTGCTTGCCGAAATCGTCGCACTGATCGGCGGTGCAATGGTGAAACTGCGCCACGGCGGCCAGGGCGCGCTTGCGCAAGCCGCCGGCGACAAGCCGCGGATTCCTGACGCTCGCCCGCAAGGCAAGCTGATGACGCTGAAGATGCCAACCGCGAAGGGCTGGGACGAGGGCGCAACGCCGGTTGCCGCAAAGGGGCTCAAGGTCAACGCCTTCGCCAAAGGCTTGAAGCATCCGCGCTGGATCCATGTGCTGCCGAATGGCGACGTGCTCACGGCCGAGGCGCTCACCGTGCCGGGCGGCATCGCATCGGTGTTCGACATGGCGATCACGGCGACGATGAAGCGCGCGGCCGCGCTCGGCGACAGTCCGAACCGCATCACCCTGCTGCGCGACACCGACGGAGATGGCGTCGCCGAGACGCGTCACGCGCTGCTGGAGGGGCTGAACCAGCCCTTCGGCATGGCGATGCTGGATGGCACGCTCTATGTCGGCAACACCGACGCTCTGGTCGCCTTCCCCTACAAGGACGGCGACACCAAGATCACCGCCCAGCCGAGGCATCTCGCTTCCTTCAAGCCCGCCGGCCACTGGACTCGCTCGATCCTGCCCTCGGCCGACGGCAAGCGGCTGTATATCGGCGTCGGCTCGCTCTCCAATATCGGCGACAAGGGCATGGAGGCGGAAGAAGGGCGCGCGGCGATCTACGAATACGACATCGCATCCGGCCAGAACCGCATCTTTGCCTCCGGCCTGCGCAACCCGGTCGGCCTTGCCTGGGAGCCGTCGACCAAGGTGCTGTGGACGGTGGTGAACGAGCGCGACGGCCTCGGCGACGAGACCCCGCCCGACTACCTCACCTCGGTGGTCGATGGCGGCTTCTACGGCTGGCCCTATTGCTACTGGGACCGCATCGTCGACGACCGCGTGCCGCAGGATCCGGCAATGGTGGCGAAGGCGCTGACGCCCGACTATGCGCTTGGCGGCCACACCGCCTCGCTTGGCTTGTGCTGGATGCCGGCCGGCACGCTGCCCGGTTTCGGCGATGGCATGGTGATCGGCCAGCACGGCTCATGGAACCGTTCGACGCTCGCCGGCTACCGCGTCATTTTCGTGCCGTTTGAAAACGGCAGGCCGTCCGGCCCGTCGCGCGACATCCTCACCGGCTTCCTGTCGCCGGACGAGAAGCATTCCTGGGGCCGCCCGGTCGGCGTGGCGATCGGCCCGGACGGTTCGCTGCTGGTCGCCGACGATGTCGGCGATGTCATCTGGCGGGTGACCGGGGGGTGAGGTTTGGGCGGTTTTACCATGCAAACCGGCCGGCCAAAACATCGCGCCTTCACACCCCCCTCTGTCACCTTCGGTGACATCTCCCCCGCAAGGGGGGAGAATGTAGCTTGGCCGATCCCCGGCGCTTTACTGGAGCGCCGGGCGTTTGGCATGGCGCAGTGTTCGCCGCGGGAACGCGGCAGAACGGCTGGGCGCCTTTCCCTCCCCTTGATGGGGAGGGTGTCGGCGAAGCCGACGGGTGGGGTGTCCAAGTGCTTGAGATTGCAGATCATCACCCCCTCCGGTCGCTTCGCGACCACCTCCCCCATCAAGGGGGAGGAGGGAGCCAAGGCGATTCGCCGTTTGCGCCCGTTGCTCAAGCGGCTGTTACACCGAGTGAAAGTGTTGCAGTTAGGGGCGTGAATGCCGCGCCAATCCATTCTCCCCCCTTGCGGGGGAGATGTCCGGCAGGACAGAGGGGGGTATGCCAGCGATCTCGGCGGGCGGCATACCTGCCCTCAATTGAACCACGCCGCCGTCGACAGAAAATTGCCGGGGCCTACCATACGCTGGATCTCGCCCCAGTCGCGCTCGCTCACCACCTTGCCGTCCTCAAGGTAAGGCAGGGCGGCCGGTCCGGTCAGCAGCAGCACGAGGTCGAAATTGGCGTCGTCCTGCAGCAGTCGCTTGATGTTCAGCCCGCGGCCGGGGAAGCGCCAGTGCGGGATCAGCGCCCTGCCCTCCAGCACGTCTTCAGCCAAGTCCAGCGTCGCCATCCAGCCGGCCACGGTTTCCTCGCTCACATCTCGCCCGGCGATCGGGTGAACGCCCGGCTGCTGCGGCCCGGGCAGCCATTCGCGGTCGTTGTCGGTCTCGGCGCGGATCGCCGCCCAGTTGGCGCGTGACAGGCGGATCACCTCGAGCAGCCGATCGCGCACCCGCGCCCGCGCCGCACCATCCGCCACCGGCCAGTCGAGCAGGTGGATGAAGGAGAGCGCATCGGCCGCCCGCCCGTCCCAGAAGCCGCGGATCTCGTCGTCCTCCGGCGCCAGTTCTTCTTGCAGTGGCAGGCCGGCGCGAGGAAACAGCGAGTGGAGCGAGAGATCGAAGCCGCGGCGGAAATCATGCGCCAGCAGGAAATCGGTCTGCGCCATCAGCACGTTGGCATAGCCCTGCAGCCAGATCGCGTCGGCATTGTCGAAGCGGAACTCGAGACGCGGCGGCTGCCCGTCGGGATTAGCGGGCAGAGCGCCGCCAAACCCGGCGAGAATGTTGAGGAAAGAACCATCGGCGGGGATCGCGCCATCGCCGCGCATGTCGAAGCGCGCGTCGTTGAAGCCAATCACGATGCCGACCGGCTCGTCCTGCGACACCGTCGCAAGCGTCGCCGCCGCCTGCTCCAGCCCTGTCTCGAAACGGGCGAGCAGCGCACGCAAGCCGTCGTAGTCGAGCGGCTCGACCTTGTCGGGCCAGGAAAGCGGCAGCATCGACCATTGCCGGCGTCCGCCGGGCGGGGTGAAGCCGTGGCGCGACAGATCCTGGCTCAGCCCTTCGACAGCGGCGAAGAACTGCGCCGAACCGAGCGCGAAGCGCGCTGAATTGTCCGTTGGCGCGGCCTGCTGCATGGCGGCGAGCGCGGTTTGGCGCGCCTGCGTGCTGTCGGCCCCGAAAAATGCGCGGGCCAGCGTTTCGCCCTGCCCTTCGGCTTGCGCCGGCGTCACAAGCAGGGCCGTCGAGGCGGCCAGCGCCGCGAGCATTATGCGGATGGTCATGAAGGGTCTCCGATTGTGGCGGGCGCGAAGCGCAGCGACCAGAATGCATGCTTCTGTGTGGCGAATTTGCGGGCGGAACGGCGATTGCCCGGCAGCGTGGGAAAACCCGGCTTTGCGATTCCAGAATTGCGACACGCCGCGTCGCACCATCCCGAACGGACAGTGCCGCCGCGCCCTAGTCTGGCGCAAATCGTTTCTCTCGCCGCGCAACCCTACGCCTGCGACCTTCCTCCGGAGTTCCCGTCCATGACCAGCATCCGTGCCGCCGTTTGCCGCGAGTTCGGCAAGCCGTTGACCATCGAAACGGTAGAACTGGCCGACCCCGGTCCGGGCGAAATCGAGGTTGACGTCAAGGCCTGCGCCATATGTCATTCCGACATCATCTACGCCGATGGCGGCTGGGGCGGCGTGCTTCCCGCCGTCTACGGGCATGAGGCGGCCGGCGTGGTTTCGCGCATCGGCGCAGGCGTCACGCGGCTGAAACCGGGCGACCGCGCGGTGGTGACCCTGATCCGCTCCTGCGGCAACTGCACCTATTGCGGCTCGGGCGACCGGGTTCTGTGCGAGGAGGTGTTTGCCCTCGACCGCGCCACGCCGCTGCACGACAATGCGGGTAGCGCCATCACCCACGGCCTGAAAACCGGCGCCTTCGCCGAGAAGGTGGTGGTGCACGAAAGCCAGGCGGCGCCGATCCCCGATGACGTCCCCTTCGAGGCCGCCTCCCTGGTGGCTTGCGGCGTGCTGACCGGATTCGGCGCGGCGGTGAACACGGCAAAGGTCAGGCCCGGCGCCACTGTCGCGGTGGTGGGCTGCGGCGGCGTCGGCCTCAACGCCGTGCAGGGCGCAGCCGCCTCCGGCGCATCGAAGGTAATCGCCATCGATCTTTCCGACACCCGCCTCGAATTTGCCCGTGCTTGCGGCGCGACTCACGGCTTCAACCCGAGAAACGTCGATGCCAAGGCCGAAGTGATGAAGCTCACGAACGGGCGCGGCGTCAACCACGTCTTCGTCACGGTCGGCGTCAAGGCCGCCTTCGACGGCGCGTTCGACTATGTGACCAAGAACGGCGAGGTGGTGATCGTCGGCATGCCGCCGGACGGCGTCTTCGCCGCCTACGATCCGAGCTATCTCGCCTCCTGGAACCAGCGCATCGTCGGCTCCAAGATGGGCAACAGCCAGGTGGCGCGCGACGTGCCGATGCTGATCGAACTTTACCGCTCAGGCAAGCTGAAGCTCGACGAACTGGTCTCGGGACGCTACCCTCTGGAAAACATCAACGACGCCATCGCCGCAACCAAGCGCGGCGACGGGGTGCGGCATGTGGTGGTGATGTAAGGTCTGTCGATGTTCGTCGGTCGTCGGTCGATACCGATCGTTTTCGACCGACGAATTACGAACGACGAACGACCCTCCGAAGGAGCTTTCCATGCACATCGCCGACATCAAGACCTTCGTCGTCAACAACCCGCCGCCGCAGATTGGCGGGCGCTATTTCATCTTCGTCAAGCTGACGACCAATGACGGCATCACCGGCTGGGGCGAAGCCTATGTGGCGACCGCAGGGCCCGATGTCATCGTCAAAATGATCGAGGATGTCGCCGCCCGCCACCTGCATGGCCACGACCCGCACCACATCGAGCGCTTCTGGCGCGCGTCCTATTCCTCTGGCTTCAGCCAGCGGCCCGACATCACCATGGCGGGCTGCGTCTCGGCGCTGGAAATGGCCTGCTGGGACATCATCGGCAAGGCGGCCGGCAAGCCGGTGCACCAGCTGCTCGGCGGGCGCGTGCACGAGGCGTTGCGCTCCTACACGTACCTCTATCCGCCGTCCGGCTCAGTCTATCCCGACGAGACCGAGGAGAAGAAGAACGTCTACAACGACCCCGATCTCGCCGCGCAAGCCGCCGCGCTTTACGTCGAGCGCGACGGCTTCTCCGCGGTGAAGTTCGACCCCGCCGGCCCCTACACCAACTATGATCCGCACCAACCGCGGCTGGTCGACATCGAACTGTCGGCGAAGATGGTGAAGGCGGTGCGCGAGGCGGTGGGAACACGCGCCGACATCCTGTTCGGCACGCATGGCCAGTTCACCCCGTCGGGCGCCGCGCGCATGGCCCGCGCCATCGAACCGTACGATCCGCTGTGGTTCGAGGAGCCCTGCCCGCCCGACATGCCCGAAGCCATGGCCGAGATCGCGGCCAAGACCTCGATTCCCATCGCCACCGGCGAGCGGCTCACCTCGAAATACGAGTTCCTGCGCGTGCTGCAACTGAAGGCGGCGCAAATCCTGCAGCCCGATCTCGGCCGCTCCGGCGGCCTGCTCGAAACCAAGAAGATCGCCGCGCTCGCCGAGGCGCATCACGCCCTCGTTGCGCCGCATTGCTATTGCGGGCCGGTGGTCGGCGCCGCCAACATCCAGCTTGCCGCCTGCACGCCGAATTTCCTCGTGCTGGAGGCGATCAAGGATTGGGGCGGCTTCCACGCCGAACTCCTGAAGAAGCGGCTGATCTGCGAAAACGGCATGACGCTGATACCGACCGAACCAGGCCTTGGCGTCGAGGTTGACGAGGCGGTGGCCGAAGCCAACCCGTGGACCGGCGGCCCGTTGCATCTGGAGATGCGGGCGGAGCCTGTGGGCGGGGTGTAACAAGTTCAAAGGCTGTTTTGACAACCGGTCCTTGGCGCGTGGCGCGGCGTCCACGCCCCGGGACGCCGCGCCGGCCCGCCCCTGAGCTTACATCTTCTCGACGGCGGTGATCATCTTGGTGGCGTCGTCGTACGTCACCTTGATCGTGTCGCCGGCCGCGAGCGTCGACACGTCGACTCCCTCGCCCGCCTGCCAGATCGTGCCGTCTTCGAGCGTCACGGTCTTTGCGTTCGCATCGACATTCTGCACCGTGCCTTCCGCCTCGCCGGCAAAGGCAAGGCCGGAGAAGGCGAGGGTGGCGCCAAGGGCAAGAAGCAGCTTTTTCATCGTTTCGTTCCTTCCGTTTCACAAGGGTCGCCGGACGAACGTCCTGTTCGGGGAAGGGGGTCTCCGTGAACGCCCGCCGGCAGGGCGAAAACTGGGTCGCAATCGCGCCGACGGCAAATCACGAAGCGCAAAAAGAAAAGCGATTACAATGACATGAAGTTGCCGCAATTGACCCGCGCCAAGGCCGGATGCCCCATCAAGTGGGCGATGCAGTTCGCGATTCTTCGCGCAGGTTTCCGCCACAATCACGCTTGGGCCGAAAGCAGGGCCGTGAACGCGGACACGATTTGATCGCCATTCACCAATCGTGATGACACGCATTGCCGGGTCATGCGGGCTTTGCCGGCCCGCGCAAATCCCTATATTGGCCTCTCACGAAACGATGCAGGAATGTCCGCTTGCCCTTTCGAGCCTTGCTCCATGCCCTTGTCGCCGCCGTTCTGGCCCTTGTTGCGACCGGCGACGCGACCGCAAACCAGTACCAGCGCGTGCGCGATGTCACCGTGTCCTGCACCAACAGCCTGCGCTGCGACCTGTCGCTGAACAATCCGCGCGTGGAACTCTACTCCCTCACACTGCGGCGCGATGCAGCACCGCAGGCGCCGGTCCAACTGGTGCTCGGCACGGAACTGCGCTTCGATCCGCAGAGCACGCTGGAAATCGACATCGACGGCAGGCGCATCGCCGCCATTCCCGCATCCTCACTCTCCTATCGCGCCGCGGTCTATGAGTATCTGTTCGCCGGCCCGGAAGAGATCGATGCGCTGATCGCCGCCGCGCGCGACGGCCGCCTGCTGCGCATTGAATACAAGGCGCGCAACCGCTCGATCAGCCGCGCCGAATTCGGCCTTGGCGGTTTTCTCGACGGGTTGAAGTTCATGGATCAGGCCCAGGGGCGCCAGAACCTGCGCGACGCGCTGCAATCGCGCGGCGTGACACTGCCCACAGTTGAACGCGGCAGCGCACGTGAAATCCTTACGCTTGACGCCATTCCTGCCGCCATACGCGACGAGTTTGCCGATGTGGGCAACGACTGCGGCTTCGAGCCGGGCCGCTTTGAAGAGATCGGCGGCTTTGCCGCCGACATTGACGAAGGGTTGACGCTGCTCGCCCTGCCCTGCGGCCCGCCCGGCGTATACAATCAGGCGTACCGGGTCTACGCGCAACAGGGCGAGGCGGTGACGCCGCTGCCGCTGCCGACCTTCGCCGCCGACGGGCCGACATTCGCAACGCTCGCGTGGAACCTCTCGTGGGATGCCGATACAGCGACGCTGACCGGCCTGTTTCGCGGCCGCGGCCTTGGCGATTGCGGCAAGTGGAGCCGCTGGCGCTATGAAGGCAATCCGTGGGAAACCGAAAATCCGGGCCTCGTGCTGATCGAGGAACGCCAGCAACGCGAATGCACTACAAGCGGCGGGCCGGAAACCTGGCCGGCGCTTTGGCCGCGGTAAGGTGGCCGGCTAGAGCAACGGGTGCAATCGTCGAACCGTCAGGGACAAATGCGCTGCAGCGCGGGGACTTTCCCTCCCCCTTGTGGCTATCAGATTCACACATCTCGTTCTCGACCGTTCGCGGGGAATGGAATGGGTGGCAAGGTACGGCAATTCTTGGTGATGTCAGGTATTCCGGCACTGCGCTGCAGTGCATCGGCGGGACGGGGATTTTCCCTCCCCCTTGTGGGGAGGGTCCGGCCGAAGGCCGGGGGTGGGGGTGACAACGCCAGCCACGCCAGTGTATCCGGACCTTTTTCTTCAACAGTCTCAATAACTTGCCGCAATAACTCACCCCCACCCGTCGGCTTCGCCGACACCCTCCCCACAAGGGGGAGGGAAAGTCCCCGTGCCGCACTGCTCCCCCTAACCGCTCAAGCCCTTTCGCCCGACAATCTAACCCGCACCATCACGACTCCTTATCCCCCTGCCGGGACCGTCTCCCAAAGAGAAGGAGAAAATCGCCGGCTTTCGCAACTCTCCAAGGCCATGATCATGTATAGGCGTTGGCCGCGACGCCCCTTGTCCCTGTGGGGAGAAGATCCCGGCAGGGGGGCCGAAGGACGGGTTGCCGGTTCTGCATGCTTCCCAGACTGGAGAAGAACCCTGCCCGGTGACGGAAAACATGCACTCAGCGGCTCAGCCGCACGATCCGCCCGTCCGGTTCGTCGGTCGCCAGCAGCACCGCGCCGTCAGGCGCGATCTCCACGTCGCGAATGCGCCCGAATTCCCCTTCCAGCATGCGTTCCTCACCGGTGATCGCTCCGGAGGCATCGCGCTTGAGGCGCACCAGCATCTGGTATTTCAGCGCGCCGACCAGAATGTCACCTTTCCATTCGCCGAACATCGCCCCGTCATAGACGGCAAGTCCGGATGGCGCGATCGAGGGATCCCAGTGCCAGATCGGCTGTTCGTAGCCTCGCTTGCGCTGCCCCACACCGATCTTTTGTCCTGAATAGTGTCGTCCGTAAGAGATCACCGGCCAGCCGTAGTTCTTGCCTGCCGCCGGCAGGTTGATCTCGTCGCCGCCGCGCGCGCCATGCTCCACGGTGACAAGGTTTTGCGTCAGGGCATCGTAATCCGCCCCCTGCAGATTGCGATGCCCCTTCGACCACAGCACCGGCAGGCCTATCGATCCATCCGCAAAAGGATTGTCGGCCGGAATCGAACCATCGCGATTGAGCCGCAGCACCGCGCCAGCCGAATCGGCAAAATCCTGCGCCCGGTCGCTGTCGCCGCGGTCGCCCGTGGTGATCCAAAGCGTCCCGTCCGGCGCAAACACGATGCGCGAGCCGAAATGCTGGCCGCGGCCGGTTTTCTTCTTCATGGAAAACAGCCGCTCGACATTGTCCAGCCGGGCCGCGCCGCCCTTCTCCACCAGCCGGCCGCGCGCCAGCGCAGTGCCTGCGCCACCCTCGCCCGGTTCGGAATAGGTGAAATAGACATGACCGTCGGTCGCGTAGTTAGGCGGCGTGGCGACATCCAGCAGACCGCCCTGTCCGGCGACGGCGATGCGCGGCAACCCCTCGACGGGCGCGGACAACACGCCATTGCGCAGGATACGCAAAGCGCCTGCCCGCTCCGTCACCAGCAACGCGCCATCGGGCAGGAACGCCCTGCCCCAGGGGTGCTCAAGCCCCTCGGCAAGCACTTCGGCCGTGATCGGCCCCGACTCGGTGCGATATGTTTCGGCCAACGCCGTGGATGAGGTGAAAAGGGCGGTTGTAGAAGCAAGGAGCTGAAAAAGGCGCACAGCAGATACTCCAGAAGTTCGCGATGTGACGGATATGGCGCGCCCCCGCCGTACGACAAGCGTCACAAGGAGGCACAAGGCGTCGCGGACAATATCGGGAAAGCATCGTTTCAAGGCAGCGTGGAGATCGGCTATGGTCCGGCGATGAACACACAGACCCATTTGCTGCTGGCGAGCGCCCTGTTTGCCCGCACCGGCGCGCGCAAGGCCAATCTTGCCGTGCTCGCCGGCGCGTTCGTTCCGGATGGCGCGTTGTTTGCGATGTTCCTCGGCTCCAGGATCGCCGGTATCCCGGAAGGCGAGTTCTGGGGAAAAATCTATTTCGGCCCCTTCGTGCAATCGGTGCAGGCCGTCGCCAATTCTGCTCCGCTCTATGCAGCAATAGCTTTGCTTGGCTGGATTTTGGCGCGGCAAGCGGTGACGCCGGCAACCGCCATGAGCCATGAGGCTTCACCGCTCGGAGCAAACGGCCTTCTGCCGCTCGCGACACTGTTCGGGCTTGCGGCGCTCACACACCTGGCAGGTGATTTTCCGGTGCATGTCAACGACGCGCACCGGCACTTCTGGCCGTTGTCGGACTGGCGCTTCCGCTCGCCGGTTTCCTACTGGGATCCGGCGCATTACGGCCAGTGGTTCTCGCTGTTCGAGATGGCGCTCGGCATAGCGCTCGCCGTCATCCTTTGGCGGCGCTTCAGCGCCCGCTGGGTGCGGACGCTGATGGGGCTGGCGATCCTGCTCTACATCGCCGTTCCCGCCTATTTCATCCTGATGATCGGTCACCACCAGCCGTGAACAGGCGCCTTCTCAGGCGCGTTTGACCGGGCAGGTCGACAGGCCGAGGATGGAGTAAAGCGGGCAGGAACTCATCAGCCCGGTGGCGAGCGGGATGATGCCGATCAGCGCCCAGTAGCGCCACGAAGCATCCGGATAGAGGAAGAACAGCGCCAGCAGCACGACGCCGGCGATGATGCGCACGATACGGTCTGCGGAACCGACATTTGTCTTTAACATGATTGCCTCCTGATGGTGCGACACGCGGCTTGTTCCGCGGATGAGCCTTGGTAGACCATGCGCGCCGCCCGGTCGGTGACCTGATCACCGAACGCGTCAGTTTCCCTGCGCCATCGCCGAAAGGCCCCCGCGGTCGACAATGCGGATTTCACCGCGCGTCTGCGTCAGCAAGCCGCCGGACGCCATGTTCTCCAGCCGCCGCGACACCACCTCGCGCACCGAACCGATCGCCGTCGCCAGATCCTGGTGCGTCGCGGTCACTGTTCCCGAAGCATCGGCGCGCTCCAGCAGCGCCCGCGCCAGCCGTCGCTCCACCTTCACGAAGGCCACCTGCTCCAGCACATGCATCACGTCGCCGAGGCGCTCGGCAAAGGCGCGGAACACGAAGCGGCGAAAGCCGGGCGCGGTGTCCATCAACCGCGCGAAATCGGCAAGCGGCAGCATCACCGCCACAACGTCGGTCTCGGCAATCGCCTCGCCGCTGTAGGGCTGGCCGCCAAGGATGCCGAGCGTCGTCTGCACGCATGTCTCGCC
>CALMYO010000212.1 GCA_937873685.1 uncultured Paracoccaceae bacterium | reverse complement strand
ACCTGTGACCCCTACGATGTCAACGTAGTGCTCTCCCGCTGAGCTACACGCCCATTCGCGGCGGCGGATAGACCACATGGGCCGCAGCACGTCAAGTGTGAATGCAGCATGCGATCCGCAAGGGGGAAAGGTTGGCGGCGGCCGTCTTGCGACGCAAGGCGCAGTTGACGCCGGCGCGCGAGACTGTACGGTCCGCCGGCTTTGACGAGAGGACCCCACCCCATGCTGTTTGCCCTGATCTGCGACGACAAGCCCGGCCACCTGCAGGTGCGGCTCGATACCCGGCCGGCGCATCTGGACTGGCTGAAAGCCATGGGCGGGCAGGTCAAGTTCGCCGGGCCGTTCCTCGGCAGTGACGAGAAGCCCGTCGGCTCGATGATCGTGCTGGAGGCGGCCGACATCGCCGCTGCGCAGGCGATCGCTGCGCAGGACCCTTACGCCAAGGCCGGGCTGTTTGCCGCAGTCGCCGTGCGGCCATGGGTCTGGGCCGTCAACAAGCCGGAAGCGTGAGGCGGCGATGCAGTTCTGGCTGTTCAAATCCGAGCCGTTCAAGTGGTCGTGGCAGATGCAGAAGGCGGTGGGCGCAGCCGGCCAGCAATGGGACGGCGTGCGCAACTACCAGGCGCGCAACAACATGCGCGCGATGGCGCTCGGCGATCTCGGCTTCTTCTATCATTCCAACGAGGGGCTTGAGGTGGTCGGCGTGGTGGAGGTCTGCGCGCTCGCCCACCCGGACAGCACCACCGACGATCCGCGCTGGGAATGCGTCGACATCCGCGCCCTGACCGACATGCCAAAGCCGGTGACGATGGCCGACATCAAGGCCAATCCGGCGCTGGCCGGGATGGTGCTGGTCAACAATTCCCGGCTTTCCGTGCAACCGGTCAAGCCGGAAGAGTGGCGCGAGGTCTGCCGCATGGGCGGGTTGGACCCGGCGCCGGGGTTGGGGGCTTGAGCCCTTCAGACTGGCAGATCCGTCGGCCGGACGAACGGCCATGACCGATCCCCGCGCCTTCATCCTCGCCAACACGCGGCCGGTGCGTCCGCCGCATGCGCCGGAAATCGTGCTGCAACTGGCCGACGAGGCCGTGCCGCTGTGGAAGAAGACCGAGGAGGAACTGGAAGCGATCGGCCTGCCGCCGCCGTTCTGGGCCTTCGCCTGGGCGGGAGGGCAGGCGCTGGCGCGTTACATCCTGGACAATCCGGAAATCGTGCGCGGCCGCGCCGTGCTGGATTTCGCCTCGGGCTCCGGGCTGGTGGCGATCGCCGCCATGCTGGCCGGCGCGCGCTCGGCGCTGGCCTGCGACATCGACCCTTATGCCGCCGCAGCCGTGCAGATCAACGCTGCGGCGAACGGCGTCACGGTCGACTTCGCAGGCAGCGACATGGTCGGCGAAGACGTAAGGGCCGACATCCTGCTTGCCGGCGACGTGTTCTACGAGAAACCTTTCGCCGAACGGCTGGTGGCGTGGTTCGGCAACCTTCGCGCAACTGGAAAGACCGTGCTGATCGGCGATCCCGGCCGCTCCTATCTTCCGAAGCAGCACCTGACGCAGCTTGCGACCTACGAGATCGCGGTCACGCGTGAACTGGAGGACTCGGAGGTGAAGCGTTCCTGCGTGTGGGCCTTCGACTGAGGGCTTTCACCCCTTGGCCTTGGCCCGCTCGATCGCTTCGACGATCAGCCGGCGTGCGGTCGCCGCATCCTGCCAGCCGCCGATCTTGACCCACTTTCCCGGCTCCAGATCCTTGTAGTGCTCGAAGAAGTGTTCAATCTGCTTCAGCGTGATCTCCGGCAGGTCGGAGAACTCGTGCACCTTTTCGTAGCGCTTGGTCAGGTGCGGCGAGGGCACGGCGAGGATCTTCTCGTCCTGGCCGGAATTGTCCTCCATCAGCATCACGCCGATCGGCCGCACGTTGATGACGCAGCCAGGAATGAGCGGACGCGTGTTGCACACCAGCACGTCGATCGGGTCGCCGTCGTCGGAAAGCGTGTGCGGCACGAAGCCGTAATTGCCGGGATAGGTCATCGGCGTATAGAGGAAGCGGTCGACCACCAGCGTGCCCGCTTCCTTGTCCATCTCGTACTTGATCGGCTGGCCGCCGACCGGCACCTCGACGATGACATTGACGTCTTCAGGCGGGTTTCCCCCGATGGCGATGGCTTCGATGCGCATGGAACGATCCTCTGTTCAGGACATGCGCCTAACCCGTTTGCCGCCCTGCCGCAATCGGCCCTTCGCAGGGGGATCTACAGCGGACGGGCCTCGGAAGGGAGCATGATCGGCACCCCGTCGCGTACCGGATAGGCAAGTTTCGCCTTGGCTGAAACCAGCTCCGAGGTTTCCGGCCGCCATTCCAGCTGCCCCTTGGTCAGCGGACACACCAGCATTTCGAGCAGCTTGGGATCGACCGCGACGACGCGACGACCGCCTTCCGCCGGCCCCGTTGCCTGCGGCGCCACGTCCGGCGGCCCGGCAGGCCTGTCGCTCTCGTCGCTCATTGCAACGTCCCGCCCTCGCCGGACTGGCCGCGCGCCAGCGTGATTTCGGTGATCGCAATCAGCGTTTCGGCGCGCAGCTTCAGGTCTGCGGCCTCCAGCAGCGCCTGCTTCTCGGCCGGACCGTAGGGCGACATCATCGACAGCGCATTCACCAGCGTCTCGTTGCCGGCTTTTTTCACGCTTTCCCAGTCGGCCTCCATGTTGTTGGCCTCCAGCCAGGCGCGAAACGCCCGCAGCAATCCCTCGCGGTCCACGCCCGCGCCGCCGCGATCGTCGTCGAGATCGGCGAGGAACGGTGCGATCCGGCACTGGCGGAACGGCGTGCGCACGGCAAGTTCCTGCATGATGCGGTAGCGGCACACGCCATGCAGTGAGATCAGGTAACGGCCGTCGCCGCTTTCGGTGAAGGAGGTGATGCGGCCAAGGCATCCGACCTCGCACAAGGGCGGGTTGTCCTCGTCGGTGTCGGCCATGTCGAAGCGCGGCTGCACCATGCCGATCAGCCGGTCGCCGGCGAGCGCAAAATCGAACATGGCGAGATAACGCGGTTCAAACAGGTTCAGCGGCAACTGCCCGCCCGGCAGCAACAACGCGCCGCTCAACGGAAACACCGGCACCGTGTCCGGAATGTCGGACGCCTTGCGATAACCCTTGTTTCCTGCCTGCATCGCCTGTTCATCTTTGCTCAACCCGTGCGCAGCGTAATGCTATGTGGCACGGCGTCAACCGGCTCCGGGGCCGGCTTGATTCCGAGTGCAAGATGGGGCGCAGCCGCGTTTTCTCAAGGGCAAGGTGAACAGCCGTCGTGAATCACGAAAACAGCGCCGAGGACAGCTTGCGCCGGCCGGCGAGTGTTGCAGGATCCTTCGGCCCCCAGGCGTCGAAGAACTTCAGCAACTGCTTGCGTGCGCCATCGTCCTGCCAGGCGCGATCGGCGCGCACGATGCGCAGCAGATTCTCCGCTGCCGCGTCGCGGTCGCCGATGGCGTTCTCGATCATCGCCAGATCGAAGCGGGCCTGAAAATCCTTTGGATCGGCGTTGAGTTGCTGGCGCAGCGCGTCCGGATCGCCAAGCTTGGCGACTTCCTCCGCAAGCTCGAGCCGGGTCCTCGCCGCAATGACGGAAGGGTTCTTCAGGGCGTCGCCGGCTGCCCCGGCTAGCGTCTGGCGCGCGGCGTCGAACTGCTTCATCTCGATGTAGAGCGCGGCGAGCGCGCCGAGCGCATCCGCGTTCTCCGGATCGGCCTGGAGGATCATCTGGTAGATTTGCGCCGCCTGGTCGCGATCGCCGGCCTCCGCCGCGGCCGTAGCTGCCTCCATCGCCTCCGCAAGCGGGTCTGGCGCGCCGCCGGCGCCGCCTGCCCCGGCAATGCGGTCGATGAAGGCCTTGATCTGGCTTTCCGGCACCGCGCCCATGAAACCGTCGACCGGCTGTCCGCCAACAAAGGCGATGACGGCGGGGATCGACTGGATGCCAAGCTGGCCTGCGACGGCCGGATGGTCGTCGATGTTCATCTTCACCAGCTTGACCTTGCCCTTGGCGGCGACGACGGCCTTTTCCAGCGCCGGCGCAAGCTGCTTGCAGGGGCCGCACCACGGCGCCCAGAAATCGACCAGCACCGGCTGGCGCCGCGATTCGTCCATCACATCGGCCTTGAAGGCGGCTGTCGTGGTGTCGCGGATGAGTTCTGCGGCGCCCGGAGCGGCGCCGGCCCTCAGCCCCTCCACAGAGATGCCGTCGGGCTTGCCTGTCGCCGAATCGCCCCAGGACACGGATACCGGCGTACCTCCATAGCTGGCGCCGTAGGGGTTGTTGTCGCTTGTCATGGTGTTCGTGATCCTCGGTTTTCGCGGCAGATCGGCCGCGTTCAATTCCGTTAGCTGTTAGGTCGTATGCGGGGTGGCGATGTTCAAGACATGCGCCTCATGCCCGGTCGCTTCGACAAACCGCAACAGATCGCTGCGCGCGATTGTCGTCGTCGCCTCGTTGGTGAGTGGATGGCCGTTGATGAGATCGGCGCGCATCAGCCCGGCGTCGAACACCATCTTCACGCGCTTTTGCGTGTCGTTGACGATGCCGAAGGCGGTGACCGAGCCCGGCGTGACGCCGAGCAGTTCCTGAAGCGCGTCCGGCTTACCGAAGGAAACCTTGCCTTGCGCGCCGATGACCGTGTGCACGGTCTTCAGATCAACGACCGCATCCTCCGCCACGGTCAGCAAGAAGTAGGCGTCCTTGCGGTCCTTGAGGAACAGGTTCTTGGTGTGGGCGCCGGGTATCTCGTCACGCAAAACCTGCGATTCTGCGACCGTGAACACGGCAGGGTGCCGTTTCGTCGCGGTCTCGATGCCGAGTTCCTCCAGAAAAACCATCAGTTCCGCTTCGCCGAGCGCCATGTCATCCCCGATTGCTGCCGGATTCGCGTGCTGCCGTTTTCATAGTCGAAAAGAGCGCGACGGCTCAAGCCAGGATCCTTGCAGGGCTTGACGCCAAAATCTTGCCGGCAAGGCAAAACCGCCGAAACCAACACCTTGCTGCAAAAAGTTGCGCGGGATTTGAAAGGTTGGAACTTCTGGAGCGGGCGATGGGATTCGAACCCACGACCCCAACCTTGGCAAGGTTGTGCTCTACCCCTGAGCTACACCCGCTCACTGTGCGTCCGCCGTCAAACGACCCGACGCGGCGGGTATATGGCCGATCCGCGCGGCGAATGCAACAGGGTTTTTCGGCCAAGTTTCGATCGTCTGTGTCCCCGCAGGAAGGGCGATGCCTCAACGCACGATCAGCGACCGGCGCGCCAGCACCGCGCGGCCACCGGCCGCCTGCAGAATATAGCGCAGGTCGTATGTTCCCGGCTGGTCGGGCGCGCGCAGAGTCGATATACGCTCGCCGCCGACTTCGCCATCCGCATTGGCCGTATAGGAATAGGCGAGTTCGCCGGAAGCCTCCTGCTGGCCAGACGGAACGATATCGAGATAGGCGCCGTCGCCGTCCGGGCCGGACCATGGGACCGCGATGTCCTCCCCGGCGGCGACGCTGTCCGGCGCGGCGAGCGTGGCGGTCGCCGCGGTCAGTTCGATTGCTTCGCTTGCGAGAACCCGACGCCCGGTCGGCGCTTCCAGCACGTAGCGAATCTGGTAGTCGCCCGGCTGCGCCGGCATGCGCAAGGTCGACGTCTCGCCGTCTCGCGAGGATTCGACATACGCGTAGGCCAGTTCGCCGCCGGTCTCCGTGTAGCCGGCGGGCACGAGGTCGATATAGTGGCCCGAACCCTTCGGGCCGGTCCAGTTGACCGGGACAAGGCTGCCGACCGGCGCCGTCGGCGGGAAGGCGAGCGTCGCCCTGGCTTTGGTCACGGCGATCGGCGATTCGACGAGCACGCGCCGGCCATCCGGCGCCTGCAAGACGTAGCGCAGCTTGTAGCTTCCGGCTTCGCCCGGCGCGCGCAACCGGCCGGGATTGCCGTTGCCAGTATAGAAGTAGGCCAGTTCGCCGGCGGTCTCGGTGTGATCGGCAGGGACAAGATCGACATAGTCGCCATTCGTGTCGGGACCGGTCCAGGCAATCTCGAGATCGTCGCCTGCAGCAACGCTCTGCGGCGCATCGAGGAAGGCTTCGCCCTCGGCGACAGTGAGCGTGTCGGTGGCAAGCGCCTTGCGGCCAACGCCGCCGGCCCAGACGTAGCGGATTTCGTATTCTCCGGGCTTGCCCGGCGCGCGCAGCAGCGCGGGATTGCCGTGGTCGGTCCAGGCATAGGCGAGTTCGTTCGCGGTTTGCGCGAAACCGGGCGGGACAATGTCGATGTAGTCACCCTTGGCGGCGGGGCCTTGCCAGTCGACCCTGACCATGCCGCCGATGGTGGCGGTCTTGGGCCCGGTGATGCTTGCGGGCGGAGCCTGAACGGCCGGCTTCGGCGCCTGCGTTTCCTCCGGCTTCGGATCGGCGGCGACAACCACCGTGCTGCCAAGCGCGTCGGTCAATTCCTTCGCGTTCTTTGCTTCGAGGTAGCGTCCGCCGGTGAGATCGGCCAGGCAGGCGACCTGCCGCCCTTCGTCCCGCGTCAGCCCGAAGCCGACGACATGGGCGGTGAAATCGACGCCGGCCTGTTCGAGTTCGGTCGCGAGCGCACACGGATCGGCACTGCAGGTTTCGATGCCGTCGGTAATCAGGATGACGGTCGCCTTGTCCTCGGTGTAGCGCAACGCTTCTGCGGCCTGCCGTACGGCAGCCGAAAGCGGGGTCTTGCCGAGGAACCGCATCGATCCGGCGGCCTGCGCAATCGCCGCCGCCGTTCCCGGGGCGGGCGGGACCACCAGTTCGATGTCCTCGCAATTGCCCTTCTCGCGATGCCCGTAGGCAAGCAGGCCGATCTCGGCCCCGGCCGGCAGTTGAGGCAGCACCTCACCAAGGGTGCGCCGGGCGATCTGAAGCTTCGGTTCGCCATCGATGCGCCCCCACATCGATCCGGACCCGTCGAGCACGATCATCGACCGTTCTGCGGCCGGCGCGGCCCAAACCGACGCCGAGAGCGCGGCGACGGCGGCGGCCAGCAACACGGTTGTGCGGGGCAAGTGCATGACAAATCCTCGTTTTTCGACCAATCGGCACGAAAGCTAAACAGATTTGACGGATGCGACAACCCGCGATGTCGGCTTGGTTTGCCAGCCGTACAACCGAGACCGGTCAGTAAACGGTGCGGCGCTCGTCGCTCGGGGCGCGACCGAATTGCAGGCGGTAGCTCTGGGCGAAATAGGAATGCGAGGTGAAGCCGGTCGCCAGCGCCACTTCCAGGATCGGCACGTTGGTCTGGCGCAGCAGTTCGCGGGCGCGTTCTAGCCGAAGCGTCATGTAGTAGCGGCCGGGCGTCGCGCCGAGATGGCGCAGGAACAGACGCTCGACCTGGCGCACCGACAGGCCGACCGATTTGGCGAGGTCGCCGGCGGCAAGCGGTTCGTCGAGATGGTCGGCCATCAGCTGCGTCACCTTGCGCAGTTTCTCCGATTTCCCGGTCAGGTCCGGCTCCTGGCCGATGCGCTGGCGGTCCTCGGCCGAGCGGATGCGCTCGTGCTGGAACTGGTTGGCGACCTTGTTGGCGAGATCGACGCCGAAATCGCCGCGCACGATCTCCAGCATCAGGTCGATAGAGGTGGTGCCGCCGGCCGAGGTGAAGCGCTTGCGGTCGATCTCGTAGACATTGCCTGTGCAATCGATCTCGGGAAAACGCTCGCGGAAGGCGGCACGGTTCTCCCAGTGGATCGTGCAGCGGTGGTTGCTCAACTGGCCGGCTTCGGCAAGGATGTAGCTGCCGATCGACAGACCGCCAAGCGCGGCGCCCCGCCGCCCGAGCGTGCGCAGGGTCGCAATCATCTTCTGTTTGCCGGGAAACTCGGTCTTCATGCCGGCGACGACGAAGGTGATGTCGCTGTGCGGCAGCGAATCGAGATCGTGGGCGACATTGATCACCAGCCGGTTCGACGCCTCGACCGGCTTGCCGTCATGCGACACCGTCGCCCAGCGATAGAACTGCGTGTCTGACATGCGGTTGGCGGTGCGCAGCACGTCGATCGCCGCCGACAGGCAGAACATCGAGAAATGCTCCGCCAGCAGGAAGGTAAAGAGCCGGTTTGGCTGCTCGGGAGAAGGCATGATGAGGCGAGACACCATTTACGCCCCGCGTTTCGCTTCGCGGGGAAATGCCGGCTTTCGCCGTTGGCCGGTGTTTATGTCGTCAAATGCCGGCGCGCAAGCCGCAGACACCGAGCTGGAAGCGCCACATGCACGCTTTCATCGGCGGAATTGGGCCATTTCGCCAAATCAAGCGCGCAAGGCAGCCCCTTCAGGCGCGACGACGCGCTCTGAGGCCCGCAAGCGCGTCGACGGCGTCGCGCACTTCGCGCAAGGATGCGCGCAGGTCGTCGATGGCGTCCGCATCGACTGCTTCCTGTTCTTCCCGCAAGGCAAGACGCGCGGCCTCGCGCCGGCTGCGGACTACTTCCAGATCGTCCACCTCGGGCGCGGCGCGTGACCGGCGTGGAGCATGGGGATCGTGTCGGACTGACGCCTCGGACCAGTACGCCGCCGGTTCCGGCCTTTGCGCGACCGGGTAACCACCATATGCTTGCGAATCCCAACCGCCCTGCGGTTCCTGCCATCCTGCCGTCGGGTCGAGTGGCGGCGTCTGCGGCCAGTATTGCGGTCCGGCCGGGTGAGCGGACCAGCCGGGCGCCGTTTGCGGCATGCCCTGCCAACCGCGAGCGGGAAAGGGCAATAGCGGCGCCGGGGCGCCATGGCCCATGCCTGCGCCATTATTGTATGGTTCCGCCGCGTAACCCGCCGGCGTTGCCTGCCAATGCGGTGAGGAGGCCGGATGAGGCTGCGGCGCGGGAGCGTCTTGCCAGCCCTGCGGCGTTGGTGGCCAGCCCTGTGGTGCAGCGACTTGCGGCCAAGCCTGCGGCGAAGGTATCCGGGGTGCGTATTGCGTCTGCTGATGGGCGGCAGTGCCGTGCGGTATCGGCGCTGCAGGATGTGGCCAGCCGTTCTGGACGCGATTGTCCTGCGGCGGCCAAGAAGGCGGGGCAGGAGGCACCGGGAAGCCCTGGAACGGGGTCGGGTCGTTCATCGGCCAGTTTGCCTGCTGTGGGTTCGACTGCCCGCCTGTCGAATAGTTTGCCGGGTGGGGCGGCGGCGCAGGTTGACCGGCGTACTGTGCGGCAGGCGCGTAAGGTTGGCGAAACTGGCGAGGATCGGCCTGCGGCGGCGCAGGATAGCGGTAGGGAGGCATGGCGTCGCCTTTCCTCGTGTTGTCGGGGACGGTTTCGTCGGTTGCGGTTGGCGCTTTGGCGCTGGCCGGCGCGGAGCGGCCGACCGGGTTTTCGCCGCGGTGCAGCCACCGCCGCGACAGCGCGTCCGAGGCGGCGCGCAACGGGGCCGGCTTGCGCGGGCCGCCAGGGAGAGGCGCGCCGGCCAGGCTTTGCCAGGCGCCGCGCAGCGCCGCAAAGCCGAAGCCCAGCATGAAACCCGCCAGCGCGCCGCCTATCACGGTCATCTTGCGCGAGGCGCTCGACGGCGCCTGAGGCGGTTCGGCCTCGGATATCACCTGCATGTTGGCGGTCGAGAGACCCTTGAGTTCGCTGGTCTCGCGGGCGGAAAGCAGGAAATTCTCGTAGACGGCGCGGGCAGTATCGGCCTTGCGTTGCAACTCGCGCAGTTCGACAAGCGCGCTGCCATTGTCCGCCTGGCGCGCCTTCAGTTGCGCCAGGCGGCCGGCGAGTTCCTGTTCGGTCCGCACGGCGTCTCGCAATGCGGCCTGCGCAGATTGGGCGATGCGGCGCAACTCGGCGCCGATCTCTTCGCGCAAGGCGGAAACGCGGGTCTGCGCCTCGATGTTCTGCGGGTGACGCGGGCCGAATTTACGCTCCAGAATGTCGACATCCTGGCGCGCGCGGGCATACTGGCTGCGCAATTCGGCGAGTTGCGCCGAAGCCAACGTCTCGGGCAGATCGCCGTTCAGCACGCCCTCAAGAGTGGCGACCCGGGCCGAATCGGCGCGCACCTTCGTTGTCACGGTGGCGTTGCGGGCTGCGCCAAGCTGGCTGTTGAGGGCCACCAGTTCGTCGTCGTCGGTCAACCTGCCTTGAACGTCGATCAGGCCGTTCTGCGCCTTGTACTGCTCGATCTTCTGTTCGGCTTCCTCCACGGTGCGGCGCAATTCGCCGAGGCGAGCGGTCAGTTCGTCGGAGGTCTTGGTGGCGAGCGCCGATTTCTGTTCGCCTTGCTCGACCATGAATATGCCGGTCAGCGTGTTGGCAAGCTGCGCCGACTTTTCCGGATTCTGCGACGTGACGGCGATGTTGAGAACGAAGGTGCGGTTCGACCGCTCCACCCAGATGCGCTCACGCAGCGACTGAAGCGTCGAACCGAGCCGGTCGTTAGCGTCATCGCCGGCGGTGGAACCGAAGCCGAAGGCTCCAAGCGCGCGCTTCAACGGCGCCAGCAGGCCAGCCTCATCCGTGCCGTTGAATTCAGGGTCCCGGTCGAGGCCGGTCTGGTCGATCACCTTGCGCAGCACATTGGTGGAGGTGATCACCCGGCTCTGGCTGTCAATGAGCGCCAGCACCGCTTCATTGGCGAGAAAATCCGGGGTCAAATCCTTACCGACCACCTTCACGTCGCGCGGATCAATCAAAATCTGCGAATAGGCGGTGTAGGTATGCGGTGTCGACAGCGCGATCAGAACCCCGACGCCAATACCGGCAAGCGTGGTCGTGGCGATCAGCCATTTCGCGCGGTAGATCGAACGGAAGACAACGCCGAGGTCGATCAGCGGGTAGAATGCGTCGGGCGCCGGACTGACCGGATCCCCGGCGGTATAGGCGGTGATGGGTGGGGAATGCTCGGCCATGTGCGGCGACTCACCCGGCCAGGCGGAAGCTTGCCGCGCGGGGTTCCCCCGTCCCGGCAAGGTTTCATGTGCGCCTTCGCCGGTTTCGCTGTCGCGACTGGCGCCGGTCAGGCGCTGCAACAACGAAGCGGTGCGCGGGCGGGGCGACGTCGCGGCGGCGAACGCATCCGTCGCAGGCGCATTTGCCGCGGAACCGGCAAGAACCGCCTCATCGTCTTCAGGAAGGAACGCGTCGCGCGACCGTATTTGAGACCGGTCTGCGGCTTCATCGTATCGAACGCCGACCGTCTTGTCCGCCAGCGCTGACAGCAACGGTGACGGCGCCGCGAGCCGGCGGGCCTTGGCCCTGCGGTGCTGTTCGCCGAGCGTTTCGTCCGAACGGACGCGCGACGCCGGCGCGTCGTGTCGCGCCGCGACAGACAGCAGGGGCGGCCTTGCCCGCCCGTCGCGCCCGTTCGTGTTTTCGCCCATAACGCCGTCGCCAATCCCGCGCGCTTCCGGCCGCCGAGGCGCGGCCCGTTAACGCAAGCTAAAATTCCATGGGTAACAAACAGTTAATTTTCTGATCCGCGAGACGATGAATTTCGGGGCCAACGCGACGTTAAGCTGTTTCGATTAAGGCAGGACGACAACGGAAACCCCGCCATGGTCGACCTCGCCGCCGGGCCACACAAAGCCTCGTTTCGCCAGCGCCTTGCGCCGTGGCGCGCCCATGCGGCGCATTTCGTCAAGTCGATCACCGGCGACGGCGTGCGGCTCGTGCTGTCGCTTTGTGCTCGCCACCCAGCTTTCGATCGCCGATTTCGGCCTGTTTGCAACCGCCTCGGCCATGGGCGTGGTGCTGTCGCGCATCGCCGGCTTCGGCTTCGTCTCGCCGCTCTACCGCATCGCGACCGTCAAGCAGCGGCTGATCGGGGTCTATACTGCCGGGTTGTTGGCGGCGCTTCTTGCGTCGCTCCCCTTCGTCGTCGTGGCGGCATACTCTGCCTGGGCAGTTTTCTTCTCCGGCCAGATGGCGCTTGCAGTCTTTGCGATGATCGTCGCCGCCGAGGCGCTGTGCTGGCGGCCACTGGAAGTGGTGATCATCGTCAACAAGGGGCTTTACCGCTTCGGCCGCGCCACGATGACGATCGCGATCGGCGCCGGGGCAAAGGCGCTCGCCGCGCTGGCGCTGGCTTTTTCCGGGGCGCACGATCTCGCGTCCTGGGCGCAATTCTATCTCGGATGCCTCGCGCTGGCGTTCGTCGCAAGCGCCGTCCTGTTCTATCCGCGCCGGCGCCTGCGGTTCGACACGCGCATCTTCGGCCGCCGCATGGCCGATTCGCTGTCGGTGATGGGCGCCGAAATCCTGTTCTACATCCAGATGGAGCTCGACAAGCTGGTGGTGCTGATGGTTGGCGGCGCGCAGGCGGCCGGCATCTATGCCATTATCATGCGCCTCGTCGACCTGACCGCGATCCCGATTCGCACGCTGTCGACCTTGCTGACGCAGCGGCTGATGCGCGATCCCGGAATGATCGACAGGGTAAAGATCCGGGCCTTGCTGGAAGGCGTCGTGTTCGCCGTCTCAACGGCCGGCATTGCGTTCATCGGCGGGCTGTTGTGGCTGAAGCCGACACTGCTTGGCGCCAATGTCGCCGCCGCTGCGCCGCTGGTGATCACCGTGCTGCTTGTGCCGGCGTTCCGCAACGCGATCGAATACCAGGCCGAACTGCTTTACGGTCGCGGGCAGACGGCGTTGCGCGTGCTCAACTATGCGCTGCTGGGCGGCCTGAAGGCGGTGCTGCTGGTGTGGCTGCTGACCAGCTTCACCGAGACGGCGGACTGGGTTTGGCGCACGAACCTCGTCTTCGCCGCGCTTTATGTCGCATCGTTTGCGCTGACCTATTCGGCGCTGCGGCGACCGGCCGTGCGGGTGTGAGGGTTCCCTGAAATTCGCGTCTGCATAAAGACGCGGGCCTTGTCAGGCGGCGTCGGAACGCCGCCGCTCAAGCCCGATCGCCGAACGGAACATCAGCGGATCGAGCTTGACGAAGGATTGCACGCCGACGGCGATCTCGCGCGGCGACAGCCCGGCGACGAAGGCCGCCAGTTCGGCGCGCGTCGGCGCCGGCTCGAACCAGTGCATCGGGCAGACATTCACCTCGTCGATGAAATGGCCTGCGCCGCCCTGCACGGTGTCAGCGAAGGCGCCGTACAAGGTGCATTCGGAGAACTTGCGCGTGTTGCCGATCGCCGCCACCCATGACTTGCCGTGACGGTCCTCGATGGCTCGGCACATCGCCTGCACCGTGTCGCGCCGCCAGGCGATGAAGGTGGCGACATAGTTGTGGCGGTTTGCCGCGACGGCCTTGTCGCCGAACACCTCGGCGGCATGGTGCATCCAGATCTTGTGATCGCTTTGCGCGTGGTCGGCGCCATTCTCCTGCCTGTAGAGGCGCAGCGCATCGCCGCGCCAGAAGCCGGAAAAATCGTAGGCGCGGATCATCGCGGTGTCGGAGTCGCAGTAGATCAGCGCGTCCTCCTCCGCGATTGCAGCGAGCGCGATGCGGCGCAACTGCTGCACATGCCAGCCGTGCAGCGGCTTGGTGAAGGGGCTCAGCCAGACGCTCGCGCCCTTGCGGGTCGGGTCGGAAAAGCGCTTCAGCCAGAACGGCAGGATGTCGCGCTCGCCAATGACCTTGCGCTTTCCTCCCTCAAGGGCGCGAAACAGCGGCAAATCCCTGTTCTCGACAAGAATGTAGTGGGTTTCATAACCGCTCGCGTAGCGGTCAATCGACTCGCAGAGGATGCGGCAACGCTCCAAATCCGGCGCATAGCTTGCGGTGACAAGCGCATTGCGGCGCAAAGAAGGTTTCGATGTCATCATGCCCCGGCCGACACACGCTTGCTGCGGGCGCCGAACAGAAGCGCCACGCCGAGTCTTGCCAGAAACATCGGATTGCCGATGACATAGCGGCGGAACAGGCGGCGCGGTTCGCGCATCAGCCGCCAAACCCACTCGCTGCGGGCCCGTCGCACCCAGAGCGGCGCACGCGGAATGACGCCGGTGGTGAGGTCGAACAGCGCGCCGACACCGAAGGCGAGCGTACAGTGACGGCCGGACAGGTTTCGCGCGATCCACTCCTCCTGTTTCGGCACCCCCATCGCGATCAGCAGGATGTCTGGCCGCTCGGCCTCCAGGGTTTCAAGAATGGCCTGTTCCTTTGCCGCGTCGAAATAGCCATCCGAAACGACAATGTACCGGTGGAACGGCGCGATTTCAGCGAACCGCTCCGCAGCTCCTTCCACGCTTTCACGCCGTGAGCCAAGCAACGCAACCTTGACCGGCCGTTTCAGGAACGCCAGCAATGAAGGCACGAAATCGGTGCCGTTCAGATTGTCGGGAAAAGTTTCCCCGTGCAGCATCCTTGAAGCGATATCGACGCCGACGCCGTCGGCAAACACCATGAAATCACGCAGCGTTTCGCGGAATGCAGGCTTCATGGCCGCAAGATTCGACACATGGGCGTTGAGAAAGGCGATGCGTGTGAACCGCTTCTGGTCGATGCGCGCTTCCAGCTCTGCGCAAGCCATCGGCGTCGACAAAGGCGCGACATCGACGCCGAGGATCTCGCGCGTCGGCACCATGTCGATGGAGTATTCTCGCCGGATGACGGGATGAACGTTCACGTAGCGGAGCCTCGGCCAGTGATTTCCGCTTGGGAAACCGGTTGATCCGACCGTAGCCGGGAAACATCTGCTTTCCGTTAACCGGCAAGCGCCGGCGTCTTGGAAACATGCAGTCTTTGCGCCGGGCGCTGGGCAAGTTTCGCCAAGTCCCGCGCCAGCGCCTTGTCGATTCCTGCTCTCTGGCTTTCGTTGAAGGCGCGGCCATCGACATCCTGCGGGCCGTTTTTGCGGCTCTTTGCGATTGCCTCCGTCAGCGCACCTGCAAAGGCGGCGGGATCGTCTGCGACCGTCACGTTAGCCGGAACAGCGCCAATCCCGCGCAGCGAAGAAGATGTGGTGACGGCGGGATAGCCCGCCTGGAAAGCCTCGATCGTCTTCAGCTGGATGCCGGTTCCGGCCCGCGAGACCAGCGGCACGACCGCGCAGGAGCGCAGGAACGCATCGGCGCTTTCCACCCGGCCAAGGAATTCGACGCCGGGCGGGCGGATGTCGAAATCGCCGGGCAGCTTGCCGGCAACCGCGATCCGTGCATCGGCGGGCAGGCGCGGCGCGACCTCGCGCAGGAACCATTCCAGCCCGACGCGGTTCGGCGCCCAGGTCCAGGTGCCGATCAGGCCGGCATCGAAGACGATATCTGCGCCGGTGCGCGGCGCGCCGGGCTTTTGGGGGGTGAGCAGAGGCAGCACACTGGCGTCGGCGCGCGACAGGCCAAGCGCCTCGATGTCTTCTTCGGCGAAGGTCCAGACATGGTGGGCGCGCGCGCAGAACTCGGCTTCCAAAGATTCCAGGATGCACGCTTCGCGCTGGTAAAGGAGGCGCTGGAAGGTCGAGCGGGCGTTTTGCGCATTCTGTTGCGCCGAAAGATGCTCGACATTGTGGGCGATGAAAAAGAACGGCCGCTCCATGAACAGGCCGGGCCATGCGCCGGCCAGCGGCACGCCGTTCAACACATAGCCATCGACCTCGCCGATGGCGGCCAGACGGGTGCGCAGCGTGTCTTCGCCGATCACCCGCAGCTTGGCCGAGGCGAAGGTGAGGCCGTTCCACACAGCGCTTGCAAGCCAGGCGACTTGCTGCACCCGCGAGGCGGTGTCTGTGCGCACGTCCACCTCGCCCAGCAAGACGGTCGCTTGCGGGTCGAGGGGCGATGCGCCCGGCCACGCGAAGCCGAGCACGGTGAGACGCACGCCGGCGCGCCGCAACGCGTCGATGACACAGGCGTTGGCGATCTCGTAGCCGCTTTCGGGCGGGCCGCTCGGAACGAGCGATGTGACAAAGACCAGATGCATGGCGCGCCTTTCCTTGCACCCCGGATAGCGGAAGGGCGTGAAGGCGCGATTAACCCAAGGGAATTGCGACGCGCCGTTTGAGCATTTCCTTAACTCCGGGTTGATAGGGGAAAATCGGTCAGGGGAAACGGAGTCGAAACGTGAAGCAGCGACTTGCCGACAACATTTCCGTCGTCGCGCGATCGCCCGGGCTCGACGCGAATTCGATCGAGGTGGTGATCACCACGCCAACCTTCCGCCGGCCGGACCACCTGCTGAAGACGCTCGAAAGCCTGCGCGCGCAGGAGACCGCGCGCCCTTACGCCCTGGTGGTTATGGAAAACGAGGCCAAGGCGCGCGAAGGCGCGAAGGCCGCCGCGCCGCTGTTCGAGAGCGGGCATTTCCACGGCTTTCTGATCGTCGCCCATGATCGCGGCAACTGCAACGCCTACAACGCCGGCTGGCTGACGGCCCTCGTGGCGTTTCCGGCGATGCGCCATCTGCTGGTGATCGACGACGACGAGATTGCCGGACCGGACTGGATCGAGCGCATGGTGTCGACTGCGGAAGCTTATGACGCGGCCTTTGTCGGCGGGCCGCAGCGGCCGGTCTTCGAGGATGGCGGCGTCGAAAAATGGCGTAACCATCCGGTCTTTCGCGCCCATTACGACACGACGGGTCCGGTGCCGATCCTCTATTCCTCCGGCAATCTTCTGGTTTCACGACGCGTGCTGGAAGTGATGCCGCAGCCCTTCATGGATCTGCGATTCAATTTTATGGGAGGCGGCGATTCCGACCTGATGCACCGCGCACGCAAGAAGGGGTTTACCTTTGCCTGGTGCGAGGAAGCGCCGGTGTTTGAAACGATACCCGGACGCAGGGTCAGTTGGAACTGGATCCAGGCCCGCGCGATGCGCAACGGCGTCATCTCGGCGCTGGTGCACAAGCGCGATCGCGGCGGCGATGGCGGCGGGTTCGACCCGATCGTGTTCGCCAAGAGCCTGGCGCTGCTCGGACTTTCGCCGCTGCGTTTCGTCGGGGGGCTGACGAAGGGCGAAACGTTTCTCGGCGCGCTGAACCCGGTGCTGGTGGCGCTCGGGCGGGTGCTGTCGGAGTTCGGCTACGCCAACGAGCAGTATCGCGCACCTGAGAAGAATTGACCGCCTTGCGGCGAGCCGCCGCTGCTCCTAAGAAGTTCGTGCGATCTTTCTTACGGGATCGCGGCGTCTCGCTCCTGCCGACACAGGCGGGGCAATCGCTGCATCGTTTTGGAAACGAACAGGATTTTCCGATGGCATCGCCGCAAACCATGACCGCGCTTGTCTGCCGCCATGACGGCTACCGGCGCGACGATTCCGGTTTTCGCCTCGACGATCTGTCTGCCCACGTGGAGCTTGCCGACACGGCGCTTCCCGTTCCCGGCGAAGGGCAGGCGCTGATCCGCATGCGCATGGCGGCGGTCAATCCCTCCGACATCGCCTTCATCAAGGGCGTTTACGGGCAGCCGCCGGTTAAGGGCCGACCTGCCGGCTTCGAGGGCGTCGGCGAGGTGGTCGCTTCGGGGCCGGACGGCGCGGCCGACAAGTACATCGGCAAGCGTGTCGCTTTCGCCACCGGGCGCGGCGGCTCCGGCACATGGGCGCAATACGCCGTGGCTGGCGTCGAGGGGCTGATCCCGCTAGTGCCGAACGTGGCCGACGCGGACGGCGCGGCGATGGTGGTCAACCCGTTGACCGCGCTTGCGATGTTCGACCTTGTGAAGGAAAGCGGGGCGGGTTCCTTCGTCTATTCGGCCGCCGGCAGCCAGCTTGGCAAGTTCCTCACCGGCCTTGCGCGCGACCATGGCGTTGCGGCGATCGCCGTGGTGCGCCGCGCCGGCCAGATCGGCCCGCTGATCGACTTGGGCGCTAAATGGGCGCTCGATGCGACCGGCGGCGATTTCGACGAGCGGCTGCGCATGATCTGCCGCGACGAGAAGCCGGCTATATTTCTCGACGCGGTGACCGGGGCGCTTGGCGGGCGCGTCTTCTCGGCCATGGGAACCGGCGCGCGCTGGGTGATCTACGGGCGCATGGACAACGGGCCGACAGTTATTCCCGAGCCGGGCCAACTGATCTTCCAGAGAAAACGCATCGAGGGCTTCTGGCTCACGCAGTGGATGCGCGACCAGACGCCCGACAAGCGCTTCTCGGTGGTGATGGAGGCGCAGACGCGCTTCGCCACCGGAAAATGGTCCACGGACGTCACGGCGGTCGTGCCGCTTGCCGAGGCACATGCACGACTGGCGGCGGAAATGGCGAAAGGCGACGGCAAGGTGTTCCTGACGCCCTGAGCCGGTCAAACGCGGGCCAGATCATCGGCGCGGGCGTCGCATCCTGCCGGGCGGCAAGGGTTGCGGACGGCCCACTGTGGACCTGACAGCCCCTGTGCATCGCAAGGGGGTTCACATTCCCGCGCAACGCCCGATCTTCGCCTCCAAAGCCGCCGTAGCGACGTCGAAACGGTGTTCCATCGCCTCGTCAAGCCCGCGGCTGACATCGACTACACGGCGCGCCCATTTGAGATAGCGTTTCGCACTCTTTATCTCGAACGTTGCGTCGGCCAGCCCGACAAGTTCAAGTACGTTGGAGGTCTTGTCTGCGATCTTCAGCAGCTTGACGCGCGGGCCGCTTGCCGCCGTATGGTCGACCTGGCGCTGGCGGCGCTGCTTGCCCTTGAGGCCGGGCGGATCGGTGACGTCGAGGACCAGTTTCGCAACCGCGTCGCCGAACCGGGCGCGCAGGTCATCCACCTTGGCGTCGGTTTCTTCCAGCGTGTCGTGCAGCCACGCGGCAACGACAAGGGTCGCGTCGAAGGGATCGTGCAAGGCGCAGTAAAGTGCAACCTCGGCCAGGTGATTGACATAGGCGTCGCCGCGCACTGAGCGAAGCTGCGCGCCGTGCATGGCGGCGGCAAAACAGGCGGCGTCGGCGATCAGTCGGCAGTCGGAAATGCTGACCTTGCCATCCTTCAGGTCGAGGCCGGCAATCTCCGACATGAATCGCCTCGCTTCACGCAAAGCACACGGCATAGACGGGCGGCAGCGTGTTGCTGACCGCCTTCCAGTTATCGCCCTGATTCTCGGAAACCCATAGGCCGCCCGTCGACGAGCCCATGACGAGCGTGTTGCCGGTCTCGTCTAGCGCGAGGCCATGGCGCAGCACGATATCGTAGGCATGGCGCTGCGGCAGGCCGTTCGTCAGCTTCTCGAAGCTTTTGCCGCCATCGCGGGTGCGGGTAACCACGAACGCGCCATCGGCGGGGATGCGCTGCTCGTCCTTGATGCCCGGCACGAACCAGGCGGTGTCGCCTTGCTGCGGATGCACGGCGACGGCAAAGCCGAAGGTCGAGGGATCGACGCCGGTGATCTCGCTCCAGCTGATCCCGGAATCGGTGGTGCGGAATATGCCATTATGGTGCTGTACCCACATCTTGTCTGGTTCGCCACGGCTCTGTGCGAGATAGTGGACGTCCTGGATTTCCGGGTCATAGACCTGTTCCGGCGGCACCCATTCGGCGCGCAATCCGGTGGCTGTGACATCCCACGTCTCGCCTTTGTCCGTGCTGCGCCACACCCCGCCGCAGGAGACGCCGAAGCGCAATGTCGCCGAATCGCGCGGATCGATGCAGAAGGAGTGGACGCCCGGCCAATCGGCGCCGCCACCGAGCCATTTCTTGCGCTTGGGGTGGCTCCAGACCGAATCGAGGAAAGTCCAGTTCTCACCATCGTCGTCGGAACGAAAGACACCGCCGGGAATGGTGCCGCACCAGATCAAGCCCGGCTGGTCGGCGCCGCCCGGTTGCAGCGCCCATACGCGCATGACGTTCCACGGGATGTCGCGGCCCCAGCCGTCGGGATCGACGAAGCCTTCGGGCTTTGGCGGGAAGGCCGGCGCCTTCAACTCCTCCCATGCGCCACCCGGCTTGCGGCGCTGCAGCTTGACGCCGAAATGGCCGTGGTCGAGTGCTGCGAAATCATTGCCGGTGCGCGGATCGTGCATGGCGAGGCTGACATTCTCGCCAAGGAAATCGACGCCGGAAATGTCCCAGCCGCCATTGCGGGAGAGCGTGAACAACCCCTTGCGGGTTGAAACCAGAATGCGTTCAACCATGGCCTTCTCCCTTTGCCCGCTTCGTGCGTGGCTTGTTGTTGCGCCGCGCTGTTCTCAGCCGCCGGAAAGCGCCTGAAGCACATGGATGGTGCCGTGTGATGAAACCGGGTCGCTCAGGCGATTGCGATCCTTCAGCGCCTCGCCGTCGACAATGATTCCCATGTGGCGGCGCAACGCGCCCTGATCGTCGAGTACATAGCCGCGCAGCAACGGATTGTCGGCGAAAGCGGCTTCCAGCGCCTCGCGCACCGTTCCGCCCGCCACCTCGCATTCAGGGCAGTCGATGTGGCGACGCAAGTTCTGTGTGAAGACGACACGTGGCATGGCTGGCAACCGGGCAATCGATAAAATGTCGCACATGAAACGGCCGCTGCCAAGGCCGGCGCGCATCGCTGCTGACAAACCGGCGCGAAAGCACGGGCGGGGCTTCCCCCGGATGCCGAAATCCCGCTATAGTCCGGCAAAATAACAATGGTGACTTATGGCGAGCGACATTGCATCCACCAGGAAGCCGGCTCTCGGCACGAAACGGGATGCGGCAAAAAGGAAGAAACCGCCTTCCTTCCTCAGCAATCTGCGCGGGGTTAAAAATTGGACCGAAGCTGCGGAATGGCTGAAATTCCGCGGCATTGAGGATATTGAGTGCATCACGCCCGATCTCGCCGGCGTGCCGCGCGGCAAGATGATGCCGACGTCGAAGTTCACCTCCAACACGTCGCTCGCCTTGCCGTCGGCCCTGTTCCGGCAGACGATTTCCGGCGAGTATCCCGACGAGACGGGCGATTTCCGCTACGATCCACGCGACGGCGATTTGCGGCTCATGCCTGATCTTTCCACGCTGTCGGCGGTTCCGTGGGAAACCGACAAGACCGCGCAGGTGATTTGCGATCTGGTGACGAGCACCGGCGAAACCGTGACCTACACGCCGCGCAATGTGCTGAAGCGCGTTGTGCAGGCCTACGCGGATCGCGGCTGGAGACCGGTCGTCGCTCCGGAAATCGAGTTCTATCTCGTGGCGCAGAATGTCGATCCGGACTATCCGCTGCAGCCGCCGACCGGCCGGTCCGGGCGGGCGATCGCCGGCGGCCAGGCCTATTCCATCGCCGGCGTCAACGAGTTCGACGAGTTGATCGACGACATCTACCATTTCTCGGAAGCGCAGGGTCTCGAGATCGACACGCTCATCCACGAGGAAGGGCCGTCGCAACTCGAGATCAACCTGCGCCACGGCGATCCGGTACAACTCGCCGACCAGGTGTTCATGTTCAAGCGGACCATCCGCGAGGCGGCGCTGAAGCACGGGATGTACGCCACGTTCATGGCGAAGCCGATCCAGGGCCAGCCGGGTTCGGCGATGCACATCCACCAGTCGATCGTTGACCGCAAGACCGGCAAGAACGTCTTCACCAACGCGGACGGAAGCGCCTCGCCGCTGTTCTTCGGCTTCATCGGCGGGATGCAGCGCCACGTGCCGGAATTGCTGGCGATGATGGCGCCTTACGTCAACTCCTATCGCCGGCTGGCGCCGGGCATGTCCTGCCCGGTCAACACCGCATGGGGCTATGACAATCGCACCACGGCTTTACGCGTGCCGGCTTCAGATTCCGCCGCACGGCGTGTGGAGAACCGCTTGCCGTCGTCGGACGCCAATCCCTATCTGGCGCTCGCCGCTTCGCTTGCCGCGGGCTACCTCGGCATGGTGAACGCCATCGAGCCGACCGCGCCGACCGAGCACACGGCAAACGAGGGCTCGGTCGACCTGCCGCGCGGCCTGCTGGAGGCGGTGTCGCTGCTCGAACAGGCCGGGGACCTCGACGAGATTCTCGGGCGCGAATTCATCGCCAACTATTGCGGCGTCAAGCGCGGCGAATTCGAAACCTTCATGCAGGTGATCAGCCCGTGGGAGCGGGAATACCTGTTGCTCAACGTCTGATGCCCGCCATGACATACCAGAGCCCGATCTCGCCCGGCGTTTCCTACTACGAGGCGACCATATCCGAGCGTCCTGAGTATCCGGTGATGGACGGGCCGATCGCCGTGGATGTTGCGATCGTCGGCGGCGGTTTCACCGGCCTTTCCGCCGCGGTGACGCTGGCGAAAGCCGGCGTCAGCGTTGCTGTGATCGAGGCGCACCGCTTCGGCGATGGCGCTTCGGGGCGCAATGGCGGCCAATTCGGCACCGGCTTCCGCACATCGGCGCCCGAACACGAGGCGGCGTTCGGGCTGGAACGGGCGCGTGAACTGTTCGCAATCGCCGAGGACGCCAAGGCGCATGTCCACACGTTCGCCCGCGACGAAGGGATCGACATCGAATTTCAGCCCGGCCAGATGTCGGTGGTTCACAAACCGCGCTATCTCGACGAGTACAAGGCCTACGCCGAGACGATGGCCAGCCGGTTCGACTATCCGCATGTCCGGTTCATGGATGCGGCGGAGACGGCCGAACGGTTGGGCTCAACCCGTTATCACGGCGGCGTGCGTGACATGGGCACCGGCCACATCAACCCGATGAAACTGGTTGTCGGCACGGCGGCGGCGGCGGCGCGGCGTGGCGCCCTCTTGTTCGAGCAGACGAAGGCGACGGCCATAACGTCGCAGAATGGCAAGGTGACGATCGAAACCGGGCGCGGCGCCTTGCAGGCAGAACATTGCCTCGTCGCCGTCAACGCCTATGGCGGTGCGGTGGAGCCTGTCAGCGCGGCGCATGTGATGCCGATCCGTTCGTTTATCGGCGCAACGGTTCCGTTGCCCGCCGACAGCCCGGTGCTTCCGGGCGGCGAGAGCGTCGACGATTCGCGCTTCGTGGTGCGCTATTTCCGGCGCAACGCGGAAGGGCGGCTGCTGTTCGGCGGCCGCGAGGCATACACTGCCGACAATCCGGGCGACATCACGCGGCACATCCGCCGCCAGATCGCCGAAATCTATCCGGCGCTGAAGGATGTTGAGATCACCCACGCATGGGGCGGTTCGGTCGGCATCACCATGCCGCGCGAGCCGTTCGTGCGCGAGGTGCAGCCGCGCGTGACGTCGATCGGCGGCTTTTCGGGCCACGGCGTGATGCTGTCGAACTTCACCGGACGCCTCTATGCCGAGCGCCTGCTCGGCGGCAGCGACCGGCTGAAGGCGGTACGCGAGCTGAAGGTTCCGCCGTTCCCGGGCGGGCGGCGGTTCCGAAAGCCGTTGCTGACGCTGGCCCTGACCTGGTTTGCGATGCGCGACCGGGTGTGATCGCAGCCACGGCGGTGTGTGCTGACTCGGCGAACCATTCCTGCTATACTTGTTCAAACAGGGCATTGCGATGAACAAGCATTTCGCGCCGTTGAAACGTGAGGCGACATATCGGGATGTGCTCGATGGGGCTGACAACCCGGTCGCTGAAATCC
>CALMYO010000211.1 GCA_937873685.1 uncultured Paracoccaceae bacterium | reverse complement strand
GGGCAGGCGGCGGAGGGTTGGAACGATCCGCCTTGCGGCGTCCGGTTGAAGACGTAGCGCTTGCCGCAGACATCGACGTCCGGCGGGATCTTCGTCAGTTCGAAATGGTCGTAGCCTTCTTTCAGCATTTCCCAGAAGGCGAAATGCGGGCTGCCGCGATGGCGGGCCATGTTTGCCGCCGTCATGCGAAAGGGGAACGCCTGCACCTGGAAATACTTCTGTCCGCCACGCAGGGCCTCGCGGGCAAAGGCGTAGATTTCCGCCACCTGCTCGTCCGTCATCGAGTAGCAGCCCGCCGACGAACATGCCCCGTGCACCATCAGGTTGGTGCCGGTGCGGCCGTGGGACCGGTCGTAGGAATTGGGAAATCCGAGATTGAACGACAGGTAGTAGCTCGAATTCGGGTTCATCTGGCCATTGCCGACGTGATAGAACCCTTCCGGCGCCTGGCGGTCGCCTTCCTTGATCTTGGGCCCGAGCCCGCCGGACCATTTGCAGATCTGGTAGGTCTTGACGAGGTCGAAGCGTCCCGTGTCCTTCTGCTTCCAGACCTCGAGCACGCCTTCTTCCTTGAAGATTCGCATCATTACCGGCGAGCGCGAGGCCATGCCCTTGGCTTGCAGGGTCTGCTTGACCTTGGCGGGAAGCGGACGTTCCGCCTTCAGGCCGTCGTCGAGGTCGAGCGCGTCCTGGCAACCGGCAAGCGCCAGCGCCGCCGCTGCGAGCACGGCAAACTGCACCTTGCGCGGAACCTTCGTGCTACCGGAACCGGGCAGGCGGGCAGTTGTCATGGACAGGTGCGCTCGAATCGTATTGGCCAGGGTCGATAGCAAAGCTTTATACCGGTTAACCTTGACAATGTGTTGCCAAGCGTCGCCTCATCGCCCGGGCGTTTCCTGTGTTGGCCGATCATGGCGGGATTGCGGCAGGCTCACCGCACCAGCCTCAACAACCCGTGACCGGAGGAGATCAAAGGTCGCGGCCGATCGCCAGGAACTTCTCCCGCCGCGCCTTGCGAAGCGCCTCGCCGTCCCTGCCGTCGAGCGCGGCCAGAGCCTCCGAGATCGCCTTGCCGGTCGCGTCGATCACTGCTTCGGGTGCGCGATGCGCGCCGCCCGCCGGTTCCGGCACGATTGCGTCGATGATCTTCAGTTCCAGCAGGTCCTGCGCCGTGATGCGCATGCCGGTGGCGATCTCCTTCGCCTTCGCCGCGTCTCGCCACAGGATGGACGCGCCGGCCTCCGGCGAAATCACGCTGTAGATGGCGTGCTCCAGCATCAGCACGGTGTTGGCGGTGGCGATCGCGATCGCGCCGCCTGAGCCTCCCTCGCCAATGATCGCCGAGACGATCGGCACCCGCAGCGACAGGCAGGTTTCCGTGGAGCGGGCGATGGCTTCCGCCTGGCCGCGCTCCTCTGCGCCGACGCCGGGATAGGCGCCGGCGGTATCGACCAACGTCACCACCGGCAGCCCGAAGCGCTCCGCCAGCCGCATCACGCGCACCGCCTTGCGGTAGCCTTCCGGGCGCGCCATGCCGAAATTGTGCTTGAGCCGGGACTGCGTGTCGGAACCCTTCTCCTGGCCGATCACCGCGACCGGGCGGCCATGCAGCCGGCCGAAACCGGCGACCACCGCCTGGTCCTCGGCAAAGGCGCGGTCGCCGGCAAGCGGGGTGAAGTCCGTGAACAGGCGCTCGGCGTAGTCGACGAAATGCGGCCGGTCCGGATGGCGGGCGACCTGCGCCTTCTGCCACGGGTTCAGCTTGCGGTAGATGTCCTTCAGCGCATCGGTGGCGCGCTTTTCCAGCCGCTGGATTTCCTCGCCGACATCGACGCCGCCTTCGTTGCTTTCGGCGAGTTTCTTCAGTTCGAGGATCTGGCCTTCCAGATCGGCGACCGGTTTTTCGAAATCGAGATAGCTGTACATCGCGTCGCCGGGGTTGGAATCGTTTGCTCGTTCACGCCGAAATGGCGTTCCGGCGCTCCCGTATCAAGGTTCGCCGCGCCGCTGATACCGGCTTCACCCCCCGTCGGCAAGCGGATGGTGCTCCGCGACCAGCCGGTGCAGCCGCTCTTCGAGCACATGGGTGTAGATCTGCGTGGTCGAAATGTCGGCGTGCCCCAGCAACTGCTGTACCACACGCAAATCGGCGCCGTTGTGCAGCAGGTGGCTCGCAAAGGCGTGCCGGATGACATGCGGTGACACGCGGGCAGGCGCGAAGCCGCAACGCGCGGCCAGCGCCTTGAGGTCGCGGGCAAAGACCTGCCGCGCCAGATGGCCACTTTCACTTGCGGCCGGAAACATCCACGGGCTTTCGGCCAGCGCCGGTTTTTCCTCGATCGCCCCGCGGTATGCTTTCAGCGCGGCGCGCGCCCGGTCCGACAATGGAACAAGCCTTTCCTTGTTTCCCTTGCCGCGCACCACGATGAAGCGGCCTTCCGACCGCGTCACCGATTTCGGCAGGCCGACCAGTTCCGAGACGCGCAAGCCGCTCGCATAGAGCATCTCGACGAGCGCATGCAGGCGAAGGGCCTCTTTCTTTGCCACGCCTTCAAGGGCCGGATCTCCGGCTTCCAGTTCGGCGCGGTCAATCATTGCGCCGACATCGTCGACCGAGAGAACTTTCGGCAGTGTCGAACGACGCTTCGGAGCGTCGATGATCGCGGTCGGATCGTCGGCGCGCAGGCCTTCGGCAAACAGGAACTTGTAGAACTGACGCAAGGCCGACAGCCGGCGGGCCTGCGACGAGGCAGCGAAACCCCTTGCCGAGAGAGAGCGGATGTAGGCTGAGACATGCTCCTTTTGCGCTTGTCCGAAAGCGGCGCCGCGCCCGGCGCAGAACGCGGACGCATCCTCAAGATCGCGGCGGTAGGAGGCGAGCGTGTTGTCCGCCGCACCGCGCTCCGCGGCCATCATCTCGAGAAACAGTTCGATTTCGCGCATCGGCGCGTTTCACTGCCCGGGCGGCGTGGCGATGCCGATCTTCGACAGGTCAACCCGCTCCGTCATTTCGCGCGTCTTTGGCTCGACGATGAATACGAGCGAGATCATCGCTGCGTAAGCGATGCCGGCAAGCACCGCCAGCACGAACAGAAACCGAAAGAGGCTTGGCATCTCGCTTGCCGCCCTGTTTCCCGTACAAAACTGTCTCCCGGAGCAATCCGGTATCGAAGGCAGAGGGCCACTTGCCATGCGCCATCAGGTCGCGGTGGCGAAACCGCGTGACCGCATTCCGCCGCCGACGGTCCCAGCGCCCCGCAGCCTTTATGCGGTCGGGGGGCAGTCAATGCAAGCCCGTGGTCGACATTCGTTTCCGGGCATGCCCTTCGCATTGGCGCAATGGCGGGTCTGCCGCCCATGTTTTGAACGCCGCCTTGCCTTCGGCGCAACGGATTTCTAGAACGGCGCGATCGGGGGAGGCATCAGAAATGAAGCAGGCCAAGGCAAGGCGCAGTGGCGCAAGCGACGGGCAGGATCTGCAGAAGCTGGCCGAGTTGCGCGCCAAGATCGACGCCATCGACGAATCGATCCACGGCCTGTTGATCCAGCGCGCCAGCGTGATCGACGAACTGATCTCGGCCAAGGGGGCGGTGCGCACCGGTGCGGCGTTCCGTCCGGGACGCGAGGCCGACATGATGCGCCGCATCGCCGCCCGCCATCGCGGCGACCTGCCGCTTTCGGCCATCGAACATATCTGGCGCGAGATCATCTCCACCTTCACCCACATGCAGGCGCCCTACACGGTCCATGTCGCGACCGAGGGCGGCATTGCCCATGCCCTCGATGCGGCGCGCTTCACCTTCGGCTTTACCGTGCCGCTGGCGCTGCATGACAATGCGGCGGATGCGATCGCCGCGCTCGCCGGCGCCAATGCGGTCGCGGTGATTCCGCTTGGTGCGGCCGGCGCCTGGTGGCGCATGCTGGGCGGACCGGGCAATCCGGCGATCATGGCGCGGCTGCCTTTCCTGCGCATCGCCGGGCGCAATGCCGGCCTCGATGCGGTGGTGATCGCGCCGCCGCTTTCCGATCCGGCTCCGTTCGAGGTTGCGATCACGGCCGTGACGCTGCCGGCGGGCTTTCCGGTTCCCGCAAGTGGCGAGGGCGCGGAAATCTTGGGCGGCGTCGCCGGCGTCGACGAGACGGAATTGCTGGTCGCCGGGGCATTGCCGGCTTCCGTCAAGCATGCCGCGCTCGACATCCGGCCCGCAGGCGGCTATTTCGCGCCGTTCACGCCGGCCGATTGATGGCCGCGCCCGTTCGAAAGACGTCATGATGAACACGACCACCGCAGTCGATCGCCCGCAGCCGAAGCCCGGTGTGATGGACATCGCCGCCTATGTGCCCGGAAAGGATGGGGCGCCGGGCGTCGCCAAGGTCTTCAAGCTGTCGTCGAACGAGACGCCGCTCGGACCGAGCCCTGCCGCAATTGCCGCCTTTCAGGAGGCAGGGCGCAATCTGGCTCTCTACCCGGACGGTTCGGCGCATGTGCTGAAAGCGGCGATCGCCGCCGCGCACGGGCTCAATCCCGACAACATCCTTGCCGGCAACGGGTCGGACGAATTGCTCGGGCTGGTCGCCGCCACCTTCCTCGCGCCGGGCGACGAGGCGATTTTCACCGAGCACGGTTTCCTCGTCTACAAGATCCAGATCCTTGCCGCCGGCGCGACGCCCGTGGTCGCCCCGGAAACCGGTTGCACAGCGAATGTCGACGCCATTCTCGAACGCGTCACGGAACGCACGAAGATCGTCTTCCTCGCCAATCCGAACAACCCGACCGGCACCTACCTTCCCGTCGAGGAGGTGCGCCGCCTGCATGCCGGCCTGCGCCGCGACATCCTGCTGGTGCTGGATGCGGCCTATGCGGAGTATGTGCGCCGCAACGACTACGAGGCCGGCATCGAACTGGTGTCGTCGTCGCAGAACGTCGTGATGACGCGCACCTTCTCCAAGATCCACGGGCTGGCGGGCTTGCGCATCGGCTGGCTCTACGGGCCGGCGGCGGCGATCGACGCGATGAACCGGGTGCGCGGGCCGTTCAACGTCAACTCCGCCGCGATTGCTGCCGGCGCCGCGGCGATCCGCGACCGCGCCCATGTCGAAATGGCGGTGGCCCACAATGACGAATGGCTCGGCTGGCTGACGGGCGAATTGTCGGGTCTTGGCCTCACGGTGACGCCGAGCGTCGGCAATTTCCTGTTGCTGCACTTCCCCGATGCGCCGGGCAAGTCAGCCGCCGAGGCCGACGCCTTCCTGACCGCGCGCGGCTACGTGCTGCGTCGCGTCACCGGCTACGGGTTCCCCAACGCGCTTCGCCTGACGGTCGGCAGCGAAGAGGCCAATCGTGGGGTGACCGCAGCGCTGGCGGAATTCCTCGGGCGCTGAGATGGCTGCGATTATCCGCCGGCTCGCGGTGATCGGCCAGGGGCTGATCGGCTCCTCGATCACGCGCGCCGCCTGGGAACGCAACGCGGTCGCCGAACTTGTGGTAACCGACGCCTCGCCGAAGGTGCGCGAGCGGGTCGCCGAACTGGGGCTCGGCGCGGCGCGCGTGGTGGAGAGCGCGCCGGAGGCGGTGGACGGGGCCGATCTGGTGATCCTGTGCGTTCCGGTCGGCCAGATTGCCGCCGTGGCGCGGGAGGTTTCACCTGTGATGAAACCGGGCGCCATCCTGTCCGATGTCGGGTCGGTCAAGGCGTCGGTCGTTGACGAAATCGAGAGTTTCCTGCCGGCGCATGTTAGCCTGGTTCCGGCCCATCCGATGGCAGGCACCGAGTTCTCCGGACCCGACGCCGGCATGCCCGGCCTGTTCGTCAACCGCTGGTGCATCGTCACGCCATCGGCACACGCCGATCCGCAGGCGGTGGACACGGCGCGCCGGTTCTGGGAGGCGCTCGGCTCGCGCGTCGAGATCATGGCGCCGCTGCAGCACGACAACGTCGTGACGCTGGTCAGCCACCTGCCGCACCTGATTGCCTATTCGATCTTTCACACTGCGCTGAAGCACGAGGAGCGGACACATTCCGAGGTGATCAAGTTCTCGGCTGGCGGATTCCGGGATTTCACCCGCATCGCCTCGTCCAATCCCGGCATGTGGCGCGACATTTTTCTCGGCAACAAGCCGCAGGTGCTCGACATGCTGCATCGCTTCATCGGCGACCTCGAGGAATTCGCCAGCGCGATCGGGCGCGAGGATGGCGAGACGCTGGAGAGATTGCTGTCGACCAGCCGTACCGCCCGCCGGCGGGTGATCGAGAAGGAACATATCTCCGTGCAGCCGAAACCTGACGAGATGAAATCCGACCGCACGCTGATCCGGCCGTATTCGTCGGAGTATTGAAGCGGTGGGCGCCTTTCCTTCCCCTGCCAGGGGAGGGTCCGGCCGCAAAGCGGCCGGGTGGGGCATTATCGGGCGCCGCGTCTGCTCCATTGAAACCGGCACCCCCTCCCCTCCCCCCCTCATCCCCCTGCCGGGACCTTCTCCCCGCCGGGGAGAAGGGGGAACTCGGCCGCTTCTGCTCCACCCGCGACGTCGGAGGGCATGCGCATGCTGGCCCGGTACGTCCTTCTCCCCGGCGGGGAGAAGGTCCCGGCAGGGGGATGAGGGGCCAAACTCCTGACGTGTGAATCCGGCAGAACTTGCAGTGGGAGGAAAGCGCGTGAGCCAATGCAGTCACACCGGCGGGATTCTCACCGGCAGCGGGATCAGGCCGAACGAGGCGCGGCCGTCGCGGATGGTCAACGTCACCTGCGCCGGGCCGTCGCCCTTCGACAGCGCCTTGACGCCGGCAAGAATCGTTTGTGCATGGCCGGCAAATTCCGGTGCGGCCCTGGCGACCAGCGCCGTCACCCGGTCCGGATCGTCGATGAACAGGGTCAGTTCGGCGGTGAGCAGTCCGTCCTCGCTGAACGAAAACGGACCGGAGAGGCGCAAGCCCGCCGCCGTTTCGGCGTCCGCATCGCGCAGTGCCAGCGTTTCGACGCGGCCGCTCTGGCCGCGCAGGATTTCCGCGCCCCGCCCGCGTCCGAGCAGGATCGATTCGCTGTCGAAACGGATATCTGCCTCGCCATCGAGCGGAGGCAGATCGCGGCCGCCGGCCAGACCCGCATCGATGGCAAGCCGCTGAACCGAGGCGGCGAGATCGGCGCGGCCGTCGATGCGGCGCATATGCGCTTGCGCATCCGTCGCCTGCAACAATGGCGCGGCGGCGCCGGCTTCGCGGCGCTCGGAGACGACAAGGTCGCGCGCCTCAATTGACATGCGCTGCGGCAAGGGCTGCGCCAGCGCGCTGGAGGCGCGGAGCAGCGACCATTCGATCCTGAGGGGTTTGAGCCCCGGCGCATCGATTGTCAGCGGACCGTCGAGTTCGACCAGCGGGTGGGTCGAGCGATAGACCTGCGCGGCGGAACGCAACGCGCCGGCATCGACCGTCACGCCCCGTTGCGGCGCGCGAAATGCCGTCGCATCGCAGAACACGCCGATGCGGAAGGGAAAGCCGCGCGTCTCCAGCCCCTCGCAGATCACCTGCGAACCGTCGGGCCGCGGCCGCGCCAGCGCCTCGCGCGCCGCCTCGGAGATGCGGCCGGCGACGAGATACCAGCCGCCGGTATAAAGCGCGACGACGGCGGCAATGCCGATCGCCAGCCAGCGGATGCGGCGGGCGGCGTTGTAGGCGGGTTTGCCTTGTCCTTGCATCGCGTCATCCTGTCGGGACAATGCCGGCGGCCGATTCGCGGCCGGTGTGGTTGGGTTGTCGGACGGGGTTATGGAAGATTTCTGGGTGTTCGGCTACGGCTCGCTGATGTGGCGTCCCGGTTTTGCGCATGTCGAACAGCGCCGGGCGCGGCTGCACGGCTATCGCCGCGCGCTCTGCATCCATTCCTGGGTGCATCGCGGCACGCAGGCCCGGCCCGGCCTTGTGCTCGGGCTCGACCGTGGCGGCTCCTGCATCGGTCTGGCCTTTCATGTCGCACCGCCGGACCGCGATGCAGTGCTCGCCTACCTGCGCGAACGCGAACTTGTGACGAATGTCTATCTGGAGCGACGGGTCGCCATCACAATTGAGGGCGGCCGGCGCGTCGATGCGGTGACCTATGTCGCCGATACGCATCACGAGCAATATGCCGGAGCCTTGCATGCCGATCAGGCCGCGCGCCAGGTGCGTGGCGCGGTTGGACAGGCCGGGCCGAACGAGGAATACGTCTTCAACACCATCGCGCATCTGCAGGAACTGGCGATCCGCGACCATTGGCTGGAGGCCGTCGGCGCCTTGCTCAAGGACGAAGCGTCCGCCGATCCGCGCTGAAGCCTTCTGCCAGTGCAGTCCTGTCAGGCTATCGGCGCACCAAGCTCGGCCAGGCGCTTTCGCGCCGTCTCCGGCATCGGCGGATGGCCGGGTTCCGCGGCGATGCGCACCAGATCGGCGTCGCAGGCGCCTTCGGTTGCCGCGATCAGGCGGCGCATGAACGTTTCCTTGTCGAGGCCGGGCGGGATTGGATCCAGCACCTGCACCCGGATCGTGCCTGGATGGCGCAGGAACTTGCGGCGCGGCCAGTACAGACCGGCATTGTGGGCGATCGGCACCACGGGAACGCCGAGTTCTGCATAAAGGTGGGCGATGCCCTGCTTGTACTTCGGCTCCGCGCCGGGCGGGCGGCGCGTCCCTTCCGGATAGATCACGATCTGGCGGCCTTCCGCGACCGCGGCCCTGGCGCCGCGGTTGACCGATTCCACCGCCTTGGCGCGGCTGCCGCGATCGATCGGGATCATCCGCATCTTGGCGACATACCAGCCGAAGAGCGGGATCCACATCAGTTCGCGCTTGAGGATGTAGATCGGGTCCGGCCACCAGGGCAGGAAGGCAAACGTGTCCCAGGCGGACTGGTGTTTTGGCGCAAGGATGTAACTGCCGGCCGGCAGCTTCTCCAGCCCCTCGACAGTGTGGTGCGTGCCGACGATCACCTTCATCAGCCACAGGTTGGAGCGCGCCCAGTTCTTCGGCACGAACCAGGCCTTCTTGCGCGGCGTGAGAAAATAGACCGGCGTCAGCACGATCATCTGGATCAGCGTGCTGAGATAGAAAGCGAGATTGTAGGCGAGAGAGCGCAGGACGAGCATCACGGCGACGGCTCCGGCTGGCGCCGGGCCGGGCCGGCAGTCGGGTGCAACAGGGACGCTGGTTACACAATGGCCCGGGCGAGCGCAACGGCGGCCGCGAAATCCTGAATCGCCGTGGACGCCTTGCCGTCCATGCGATCCATCGTTGGCGCCGCTATCCGGCTTTGGCTTTCAATGTCACATTGGCCACAGGCGGTTGCCTGCTCGCCATGCTGCGCAAGCGCGCCGCCGCATACTTCAGGTATTCCGAAGCGAGTACGCGCAGGCTGGCGCCATTTGTCAGCCAGGCGTAGTCGGAGATATCCGTGTTCACCACCGGATAGGCGTGGATCGCCACGCCGTCGAGGCTGCGACCGAACTCCAGCAGGCTGCGTGGCATGTGGTAATTGTTGGTCACCACGATGACGCTGCGGTAGCCGCGCGCATGCACCCATTTCGCCGTCTCGGCGGCGTTGCCGATGGTGTTCAACGCCGCCTTGTCGATATCGACGCAACAGGCAAACAGCGCCTTGTCGCCGCCGGTGGCGCGGCGGATCGATTCAAGGCTGGTGTCGGGATGCACGCCACTGATCAGCAATCGCCTCGCATTGCCGGCCGCCAGCAGATCCACCGCAGCGTCGATGCGTGCGTGTCCGCCGGTCAGGACGATGATCGCGTCTGCCTTCGGCGCTGCGGCGGGCTGGCGCATTGCCGAAACGTCGCTGGCAAAGGAGAGGAAACCGATTGCGAAAATCGCCGCCACGGTGACAGAGGCCAGACCGGCGGCGCCGACCAGCGAAAATGCGCGCGCGCGTTTGCGCAGGCGCAGCCCTGAGCGAACAGGAATGTGGTCATGCGCTCGCACGTCGATGCTCATGGCAACATGGTTAGCGCGCGAATACGGCATTGAATAGGCATCAATGCGGCTGTTTGCGGGGGAAAGACGGCCAAGGAACGAGATTTCCAGCGCAAATTGCTTAGCGGTTCCCCGTATCGCCCTGCTTACGTTATGGAAGTTTCACAGCGCATCGCCATCGCGCATGTTCAGGCGATGAAGCGAGCGGATGACGGTGAGGCGCGAAATCAACCCGGTCAGGCCGGCGATTGCCAGAACGATGATCAGCGAGCCGGCATAGCCGATCGGCCCGATGGCGAAGCTGCCGAACAGGGCAATAGCCTGATCGGCCTCGGGCGTTGCCAGATTGCGCGAGGCCCACCAGCCGCTGACGAGAAACACCAGCATTGCCAGCGCGCCGCCGATCGCCGCGCCCTTCAGCCCGGTGATCACGAAATGGCGCTGGAATTGTCCGGCGATGAAACCCGGCTCGGCGCCGACGAAGTACAGCACCTCAATGATGTGCTGGTTCGACGACATGGCGCCGCGCGTGGCGAACACCACAGTCAGCGCCATCGCCGCCAGCACGAGGGCGAGCACCGAAAAGCCGATCAGCGTGGTGGCGCGCGCCATCGCCACCAGGCGGTCGATCCAGCCGCGATGGTCATCGAGAGACGCGCCGGGCACGGTTTCCGTGAGGGCGGCGCGCATGGCTGTGAAATCGGGAGGGCGCGTTTCGTCGATGGTGACGACGATCAGGCGGGGGACGGGAAGTTCTGAAAGGTCAAGGCCCGTACCAAGCCATGGTTCCAGCAAGCGGGCTGCGGTCTGCTCGTCGATCACCTCCACCGATCGCACGCCCGGCCATGTCGCGGCGATATCAGCGGCGTCCGCCATCACGGCATCGAGATCGACCCCCTCGACCGGGCGGATCTGGATCGTCGCCTCGCGCGACACCTGACTTTGCCAGCCCCGCGCGCTCTGGTCCACGAGCGTCACCGCGCCAAGCGTCAGACAGGCGAGAAAAGCCATGATCGCGATGACGAACATCAGGGCCTGGCCGTCGACCGCCGTTGGCGGCACGATCGGTGTCAACGGCCGCACCTGGTCAGGGTCGACCTGCTGCATCGCCTTTGCGGAGGTTGCTGGAGCGTCAGTCATGGATTTCCAGCCGGCCGTCATTGAGGATCAGACGACGCGCGTCGACCTGGTCCATCAGCGCAGCGTCGTGCGTCGCGACAACGACCGCCGTGCCGAGCCGGTTGAGCTCCAGGAACAGCCGCAACAGGCGGCGCGCCAGCGGCGGATCGACATTGCCGGTCGGTTCGTCGGCAAGCAGGATTTCAGGCTGGTCGATCAAAGCGCGGGCTATCGCCACCCGTTGCTTCTCGCCGCCCGACAACACCGGCGGCAGCGCGTGGATGCGCTCGCCAAGGCCGACCCAACGCAGCAATTCGAGCACGTCCTTGCGATAGGCCGTTTCGTCCTTTCCGCGCACGCGCAAAGGCAGGGCAACATTCTCGTAGGTCGTCATGTGGTCGAGCAGGCGGAAATCCTGGAACACCACGCCGATGCGACGGCGCAGTTGCGGAAGCCGCGCCACCGGTATCGTCGACACCTCGTCGCCGAAGACATGGATCAGCCCGCGTGTCGGTTTGAGCGACAGGAACAGCATCCGCAGCAGCGATGTCTTGCCGGCGCCGGAGGGGCCGGACAGGAACTGGAACGACTGTTTGGGAATATGCAGCGAGATGTCGCGCAGGATCTCCGGTCCCAGCCCGTAGCGCAACCCGACATTCTCAAAACGGATCAAGACGGCTGTCTCCGTGGCCCCGGCATCCTTACTGCGACTTTTGCGAAAACAGGGTTAATCGCCCGTTAACCGTGTTGCGGCACGGTTGCCGCGTGCTGCCGGACGCGCCCACCCGTCCGGTCGCCTGCTTTCGCAAACAAACACCGGAAACCCGGCGCGATCATGACCGACACCACCTCACAGACCGGCGCCCTGATCGATCGGGACGAAGCCGTGGATGCGGAATTCGTGTCGCTGCCGGCCGGCGCAACGGAGCCTGTCCGGCAAGCAGTGCGCAGCATTGACGACACGTCGCCGCGACATCCCGTTCGCCATGGGGCGTCGCATGGCGAGGACGGGCTGCGCCTGTTTGTGAACGCACCGGCGACGAGCGGTGCGGCAGGCCTCCCGGCCGGACCGGGTTTCTGGCTTGCCGGCGCGACGCTCGTTTTTCTGGCATTCTGGTTCGCCGGCGGGCATGCGGCAGTGTCGACGCTGTCAGGGCATGGCTACACCGCAACCGTCCCAGCCGGCAAAACCTCATTGTCGCTTGGGCAGATCACGTCGCGGGTGGAATCGCATGCATCCGGCCGCGTACTGTTCATCGACGGGCGAATCGAGAACGCCGGCCATTCGCCTGAAGCCGTTCCCGATCTCAACATCGACGTCGCCACGCGCGAGACCACTGAGCCGATGCGCTATCGTTTGCATCACGGCCAGATTCTCCAGGCGGGCGGCGGCTTTGCCTTCTCGATGCGGTTGGCGGCGCCGCAGGGCGATGTTACATCGGTTGACGTGACATTTGCGGAGAACGGCCGGGTCGTACGCCAACGGCTCTGAGCCTTCGGGCAGAATCTGAGGGAGCGTTTAATGCCGATCGTCAGGGGCAAGGTGATCGATGTGCTGTTTTCGGCCTCGACGATTGCCGCACGCAATCTCGAACTGGCCAAGGACATCGCCGCGCGCGACTATCGCGACCTGCTGGTGATCTCGGTGCTGAAAGGCTCTTTCATCTTCGCCGCCGACCTTATCCGCGCCATGCATGACGCCGGTCTCGCGCCGGAAGTCGAGTTCATTTCGCTTTCCACCTACGGCGCCGGCACCGAGGCCGGCGAGGTGCGGGTGCTGCGCGACATCGAGAGCGATGTGCGCGACCGCGACGTGTTGCTCGTCGACGATATCCTGGAATCGGGCAAGACGCTGAAATTCGCCCGCGACGTGATGTTGTCGCGTGGCGCGCACGGCGTTTCGATTGCCGTGCTGCTCGACAAGACGATGCGGCGCAAGGCGGATCTATCGGCCGACTTCATCGGCTTCCAGTGCCCCGACTATTTCGTTGTCGGCTACGGCATGGATGTCGGCCACACCTTCCGCGAACTCCCCTTCGTCGGGGTCGTGAAAGGCGACGCCTGAATCGCCGCGCGAAGCCGCGCGGAGCATGGCCGGCATTTTTTCCATTTCTTAAGCTTGGCGTCGCACAATGGGCGACGGTCAACCACGCGCGCGGTGCTGAAACGAGATGCTCCACCAACTGAACAGTCTCATCGACTGGCTGACGCCGGCCGAAGCCAAGCAGGATCTGAACGCCAACAAGCGCGTGCGGATGTTCCTGATCAGCCATCTGCTCGGGCCGTTCATCGGTCATCCGATCACGCTGTTTCTTCTGCTTTCGGACCCGCACCCGTTTCCGCATGTGCATATTCTCGGCGCGTCGATTACCGCGTTCTGGCTGTTCCCGGTCGCGTTGAAGATCCTGCCGCGCCACTACTCCTCGCTGGCGATGCTCTCGGTGCTGAACCTTACCTTCGCGGTGCTCTGGGGGTCCTACAACTACGGCGGAGCCAGTTCGCCCTTCCTAATGTGGATCCTGGTCATTCCGCTGCTGGCCTTCTTCTACCTCGGCTCGGGCACGGTCACGCGCATCGTCATCTTCGCGCAGATCACCGCCGGCCTCGCGGCCTTCTACGCCGCCTATCTGATGGACAACAGTTTTCCGGTCCACATTCCCATCGAGCAGATGGTCGGTACCGGCATCATCTCGGCCTTCTGCGCCTCGACCTATGTGTTCCTGATGGCGAGCTATTATTCCAGCGTCGTTGATTCGCAGTCGGAGTTGCTGAAGGAAATCGAGCGCCACCAGGCGACGATGACCGAACTGACCCGCGCCAAGGAGGACGCCGAGCGCGCCAATGGCGCCAAGTCGGAATTTCTCGCCAAGATGAGCCACGAACTGCGCACACCGCTGAACGCGGTGCTCGGTTACTCGGAAATCCTGCTGGAAGACGCCGAACTCGACGGGCGCGGCGAACAGATCGCCGATCTCGAGAAGATCTCCGCCGCCGGCAAACACCTGCTTGCGATGGTGAACGACATTCTCGACATCTCGAAGATCGAGGCCGGCAAGGTTGAACTCTATATCGAGGAGATCGATCTCAACACCTTGCTGGACGAGGTGGAATCGACCGGGCGTCCGCTGGCGGCAAAGAACACCAATTCGTTCACGATCGCACGCGGGGCCGATCTCGGCTCGATCATGGCTGACGCCACAAAGCTGCGTCAGGCGATCTTCAACCTGTTGTCAAATGCGGCCAAGTTCACACAAAACGGCCATATCGCGCTCAATGTCGCGCGTGAACGGCGCGACGGCGCGCCCTGGATCGCGATTGCCGTTGCCGATACCGGCATGGGAATGACCGACGATCAGAAGTCGCATCTGTTCTCCAATTTCAGCCAAGCCGATGCATCGATTGCCGCCAAGTTCGGCGGAACGGGCCTCGGCCTGTCGTTGAGCCAGAACCTGTGCCGCCTGATGGGCGGCGAAATCACGGTCGAAAGCGCCATGGGCAAAGGGTCAACCTTCACGATCCACCTGCCGGCGAAGGAAATCGCCGCAGGCAAGGTCGTGGAAGCGGAAATCGCCGAAGACGCGTTGCTGGAGACAGCGCAAAAGGACAACGAGGAGCGCCGCAACGCCTTCGTGGGCTTGTCCGATTCTCCGGTGGTTCGGGCAAACCGCCCTCGCGTACTGGTTGTCGATGACGACCACTCCTTCCTTGAATTGGCGGAACGCCTGCTGATCAAGGAGGGATACAGCCCGGTGGTCACCGATGCGCCACAGACCGCGCTGCAACTGGCGCGGACGGTCAAGCCGGCGGCCATCCTGCTCGACGTGCTGATGCCCGGTCTAGACGGGTGGGACGTGATTGAGACCCTTCGCTCAGATCCGGTTACCCGAAATATCCCTGTCGTGATCGTCAGCGTCATCGACGACCGTTCTTCCGCGGGCCGCCACGACGTCGTTGCAACCGTGACGAAGCCGCTCGATCGAAACAAGTTGCGGGCGGTGCTCGACGAGATCGAGCGCGGCGGCGAAAAGGCGGCGCAGGTCGCGCTGGCGGCGCGATGAGTGCGGTGGAGTTGGTGAACCAGGCGCAAGCGACCGGGAATCGGGAGTAGAACCGACATGACGATGGTCCTGATCGTTGAGGACAATCCGGTCAATCGCGACGTGCTCGGCCGCCGCCTCGAGCGACGCGGCTATACCGTACGATTTGCGGTGGACGGTCTTTCGGGCATCGAGAGTGCGCGTACACTGCAACCCGACCTCGTCTTGATGGATATCGGCCTCGGCGCCGGCATCGATGGCTGGGAAACGACGCGGCGGCTGAAAGCCAATCCCGAAACCGCAGCCATCCCGATCATTGCCTTGACCGCAAGCGCCTTCGAGTCCGATCGCCAGAAAAGCATAGCCGCCGGCTGCTGCGAGTTCGAGACCAAACCGGTCGACCTGCCGCGCCTGTTGATGAAGATGGAAAGCGCTGTGCGCGCCTTCCCCGCACGCTTTCTGCGCAGCGCCTGAAAGCTGGCATCGCAAAAAAAAGCGACGGCGGACACGCATTGCCCGGATCGAACGGCTTGGCGGCGCGGCGACAGCGCCAACAAATGCGTGGCTTCTCCGGCGCCGTACGATTGCCGGACCCCCGGATAACGAAACAGCGTGCTCATCGCGCGCAGGACGCGCTGCAACTGCGTTGCCGTTGAATGGGCCGCCTCGTTTGGAACGGCACCCCTTGAGCGCTTTTCGAACATATTTTGGCAGTTTGGTTGCGAGGATTTTTTCCGGCAAGGAACACACCGCAGCGCGACATGAATACCGCGCGGAATTCGTCGCGCCCGAAGGGAACGGCCCGAAAAGCACGGTCAGCCAAGTCATTGTTGCAGCTTGCAAAACTGCGATCGTCCGGACTTGGTCTCTTGCGCCATGGGCATCGTCGCGAAACGCTGGCGGTGCTCGCACCGCGTCGCGCTTCGCTTCTTGTAGGGCATGCAAGATTCCGACTTCCAGATGATTCACCCTGATCGAAGCACGCTCCGGATGGCGGGCGCGACCGGCGCCTTGCATTTTGGCGAAACTACACTCCGCGGCGACCGGCGCCATTGTTCCGGCGACTCGTCGTTCTGCATGGCGAAACGCAGAAATGCGGCCACCGCTTCTTGCGACGACCGCATTCCCGGTTTTCTCCCGGCGCATACCCTCCCGAAGCTTCGGGCGGACCTGGCCGGCAACGCCGTGTTTTCAGGCGGCGGCGCGGACCTGCCGGTCCATCAGCATGGTGCGCAGCTTCTGAAAGTCGAGCGGCTTCTGCTGCACATAAGGAACGCGCAAGCCGAGCTGCTCGGCCTTTTTCTGCGCGGCAGACAGAACCTCCGGATGCTGTCCGGACACAATCAGCACCCGGCCGTCATAGCCGTTCTGCGCCAGCAATTCGAACAGGCCGTTCGCATCGATGTTCGGCATGCAGATGTCGACCGCAATGATGTCGGGCTTCAGCGCGTTCGCCAGGTTGATGACGCCGCGCGAATCGGAGGTTGCGAAGGCTTCGTAGCCGCAGCGCTCGGCCACGCGAACGATCAGTTCCGCCGAAGCGGCGTCGTCATCGACGGCCAAGAGCCGGTTGTAACCCTTACCGAAGTCGGACATGGGTTTGTCTCCGTAGGTCAGGCGGCGTCGCTCAACAGGACCGCAGGACTGTTGAGTTCCACGCCGCGTTCACGATAGCCGCGATACTCAAGATCGGCAGAACGCATCGCCTTCAGCATCAGGCTCGACAGCAGTTCGATCTCGTCACGCTTGTGATCCGCCATCACCTGGACGCGGAAGCGCGCACCGCCCTGCGGCACGGCCGGGTATTCGACGAGGTTGGCGATTGCGCCAAGCGAGGCGAGTTCGCGCGATGCGATACGCGCCATGCCTTCCGCGCCGACACGAACCGGCACGATCGGAGAGGGGTCGCCAAGGACTTCCATGCCAAGGCGGGTCAGCTCGCCGCGCAGGAACAGGATATTGTCCATCAGCGCACGGCGGCGGGTGCGGCCTTCCTCGGAGCCGACGATGTCGAACGACGCCAGAACGGTTGCCGCCTGCACCGGCGACAGGGCGTTGGAGAAGGTCTGCGTTGCCGAATAGTACTTGAGGTACTCGGCCTGCGCCTTGGTGCGAACCGCGATGAATCCGCCGTTGGAGGCGAAGGTCTTGGAGAAGCTTCCGACGATCACGTCGGTCTTGCCGAGCATGTTCTGCAGCCCGATATGGCCAAGGCCGTCATCGCCGATCGCGCCGAAATCATGCGCGCAGTCGACGAGGAGATGCGCCTTGTACTGGTCACAAATGGCGCGGATCGCATTGAGGTCCGGCGTGTCGGAATGCATCGAGAACAGGCTCTCGGTGACGACGAGGATCCCGTTGGCGTTGTCATGGGCGCGAATGCGTTGCAGCCGCCGTTCGAGACCGCCGAGATTGAGATGGCCGTGGAAATGGATGTTCTGGGTGGCGGCGCGGGCGCCTTCCTGCAGGCAGGAATGGGCTAGAACGTCCATCACCACATGGTCGCCGGGGCGCACGAAGCCCTGGATCGCCGCGAAACCGGCTGACCATCCGGTCGGATAAAGCACAATCTCGTGCCCGTCGGTGAAGCCGGAAATGACCTTCTCAAGGCGCAACGAATGGCGGGTATTGCCGAGAAGCGCGGCTGAGCCGGCGCTGTGCACGCCGTATTCCTGGACCGCCCGAATCGCCGCATCCTTGACCTTGGGATGCGAAGACAGGCTGAGATAGTCCTGCGAGGCAAAATTGACGCCGCTGAACTCGATGCCCGAATCGGTCTTCGCCGAACATGTGGTCTTCGGCGCCGTCTCGGTCGATTTGGCATATGGCCACACATTGTAGGTGCGACGCAGGTCCTGCCATTCATAGAAGCTGTTGAACCGGTTCATCAGATCCGGGCCTTCCGGGCTGCGATAGTCGCGCAGGCTGCCGGTCAGCGCGGCTGGAGGGATCGTCGCACCTGCCGCCTGCGCCGGCTTGTTGTTGTGTTGCATGTTACCGCCCCTGTCCTCATTTCGGGATTGTGCGGGAACCATAGCAACAGCAGTTTTCCACGCGCTTAAGCGACACGGTGAAGAAACGGAAAATTGTCTTCGACGATCCCTCCACTCTTGCGAAACGATCCCGAAACCATTACCTTACGTAAAGTAATTCATGGGGCGCTTCATTGCCGTTAGTTTGTCGCAAGACACCGATTGTTTAGGCTTTTGCGCTATCGGAAGGAGAAACCGATATCGTGCCCAAGGCCGTCTTTTGTCCATTGCTGTCCACGAGCTGCTCGACCGTCTGATTGGAGCCGACCGGCTGAGACCGGGTCAACGCGCCGAATTCCGGGCGCAGCAATTGCGTTCGATCGTGGACCAGACGCCGCTCATGGTAGCCGGCAACATGGCGCTCGCGGTCATCCTCGTCATCATCTACCGTAACTCGCCGTTGATTTGGGAATTGCTGGCATGGTTGCCGGCGATTGCCACCATGATGGCGCTTGCGATGCGCAACTGGTTGAAGACACGCAAGTTGACGGTCCTGACTGCATCCAGGCGCTCGATCAGCAAAGCGGCCATACACGCCTTCATTGCCGGGTCGCTCTGGGGATGGGTCGCAGCCTATGTCAATCCCAATTCGCCGATCGAATTGCAGGTGATGACCGAGCTGGCCTTGGTCGGCATGCTCGGCGGGTCGCTTTTTGCGCTGGCGAATGTGCCGCAGGCCTCCCTGGCGTTTGCCGCGCCGCTTGTGTTCGGCGCCTATGTCGGACTGGCGCAGATGCCGCCCGCCGTGCACCCCGGGGCGATCGCCATCCTGCTGACGGTTTTCGTGGTGATCCTGGTAATGTCGACGCTGACGATCGCCCGCCGCTTTGTCGGCCACTACGCCTCCGAGACCATGGTGCGCGAACAGAACAACATCATCTCCCTGTTCCTGCGGGAATTCGAGGAGAACTCCTCTGACTGGCTTTGGGAAATCGACGCCGGCGGCGTGATCGAGCGCGCTTCGGACCGCTTCGCCGCGGCGCTGGACTGTCCGCGCGATTCGCTCGTCGGCAAGGAGTTCTGCGGTCTGCTCGAAGATTTTGGCTGTGATCCCGTCGGCGCCGACCGCGTCCGGGCCATCATGCAGGAGCGCAAGACGCTGCGCGAAATGATCCTGCGCTTCGATACGCCCTCCGGCGAACGCTGGTGGCGGATCTCAGGCAAGCCGGTGCTCGACTCACTGGGGAAATTCACCGGCTACGTCGGCACGGGCTCAGACATCTCGTCGGAAAAGATCGCCGAGAACCGCATCAATTTCCTTGCTCACAACGATCCGCTCACCGGGCTGATGAACCGCACGCGCTTCACCGAGATGCTGAAGCAGTCGGTCGCGCGCCTGGAGCGTTACGGCGCACCTTTCACGGTGCTCTATCTCGATCTCGATCATTTCAAGCTGGTCAACGACACCCGCGGCCACCTTGCGGGCGACCAGTTGCTGGTCGAGGTGTCGCAACGAATCCGCTCCGTGGTGCGCGAGGGCGACAGCGTCGCGCGGCTTGGTGGCGACGAATTCTCCATCCTGCTCAACAACAACGGCAATGCGCACGAGACCGCGGTGCTCGCCTCCCGCATCGTGGAAGCCGTCAGGCAGCCCTTCGTGATCGAAGGAGAAAGCGTCTCGATCGGCGTCAGCATCGGCATTGCCATCGCGCCAATGAACGGAACCCGACCCGACCAGTTGCTGCGGAACGCCGACCTTGCGCTCTATCGGGCCAAGGAAGAAGGCAAGGGCGTTTTCCGCTTCTTCGAGAGCCAGATGGATTCCAACGTGCGCGAGCGGCGGATGCTGGAGCTGGAGCTGCAGGAGGCGCTCGCAGAGAACCAGCTGCTGCTGTACTACCAGCCGCTCGTATCCGCCGACGGGCAACGGCCGGGCGGATTTGAGGCGTTGTTGCGCTGGAACCACCCGATTCGCGGCATGGTGCCGCCTGTGGAATTCATCCCGATCGCCGAACAGTCGTCATTGATCTGCCAAATCGGCGACTGGACGATCCGCGAAGCCTGTCGCGCGGCTTCGAAGTGGCCGGGCGACATGTTTGTGGCGGTCAACCTGTCCGCCCGACACTTCCAGACATCCGACATTGCCGCGGTCGTTGCCGAAGCTTTGCGCGAATCCGGTCTGCCGGCCCGCAATCTGGAACTGGAAATCACCGAAAGCCTGCTGATTGACCGCACCGACGAGGTCATCGCAAAGCTGGCGCAAGTGCAGGCGCTCGGCGTCACCATCGCGCTGGACGATTTCGGCACCGGCTACTCCAGTCTGTCCTACCTGATGAAGTTCCCGTTCAACAAGATCAAGATCGACAAGTCATTTGTCACCGCCTCGGGAACCGACGGGGTTGCGCGCGACATCTTGCGCACCATCTCGGCGCTCGGCGAGGCGCTCAACATCCAGATCACCGCCGAAGGCGTGGAAACGCCGGAGCAGGTGGAGTTCCTGCGCGGAATCGCCTGCCACCAGCTGCAAGGCTACCTGTTCGCCAAGCCACTGAACGAACGCGATCTTTCCTCCTACCTGCTGACGAAGTTCGCCGACGGCGTACGAAATGGCAAGGGCGACGTCGATGACGATGGCGCGCCGGCGCTCGGCGCGGTAGCCTGATCGAAGAGCGTCATGCAGCCCCGACCTTTGCCGCGGCCGGCATCGCGTGGGGATTGTCCTTTAACTTGTCAGTTCCGTTCATCGGGCAGGTCCGGCAGGGGCATGATTCGCACCCCGTCCTCGACAAGCGATTCAACTTCTTCTCCCGTGGCCTTGCCGTAGATCGCCCTTTCTTCGGTCTCGCCGAAATGTATCTTGCGCGCCTCCTCGGCAAAACGTTCGCCGACATCGTCGGCGCCGGCCTTCAATTCACGCACCATCTCGCGCATCTTTGCCACCACCTCGGCCTTCTGCGCATTCATCGCAAGCGCGATCTTCTCCTTGCCGCGCGACGTGGAGACGGCTGGCGCCATCAAGGTCTTTGCTACTCGCGACGATCCGCATTGCGGACAAGAAACGAAGCCGCGTCTTGACTGTGTGTCGAAATCGGTCGAATTGCGGAACCAAGCCTCGAACGGGTGTCCCGCGTCGCAGGCAAGCGAGAACCTGATCACGCCACTGCCTCTTGCGGTCCTGTTGCGATGTGCGAAACCGTGAAAGCGCGGGCGTTCTTCAGGTTGGGAATCCTGGCGCGCACGGCAGCAGAGCGCGACGTGTCGATCTCTGCGATGACGACCGCGGGATCGTGATGCGCGGCCTCGGCGATGACGACGCCCCAGGGATCGACGATGATCGAATGGCCGAAAGTCTCGCGGCCGTCCTCGTGCGTTCCGCCTTGTGCGGCCGAAATCACGAAGGCGCCGCATTCGATCGCGCGCGCCCGTTGCAGCACATGCCAGTGCGCTGCGCCGGTCTGGCGGGTGAAGGCGGCCGGCGCCGTCAGCACTGTCGCGCCCGCTTCCGCCTGTTTTCGGAACAGTTGCGGAAAGCGGATATCGTAGCAGATCGCCATGCCGATGGTCGCAAGCGGCGTATCGACCACGACCGTCCCGGTTCCCGGTCGATAGGTCGCCGATTCGCGCCAACTCTCGCCATTGTCGAGATCGACATCGAACATGTGGATTTTGTCGTGGCGGGCGCGCACGCCGCCATCGGGCGCAAACAGCAGCGCGCGATTGGCGACTCGACCGCCGCCGCAGGCGATCGGCGTCGACCCGACATGCAGCCAGATCCCGTATTCGCGAGCAAGACCGGATGCCGCCGCGCATACCGGGTCGCCGGCCTCGTCGCACACGATCGCCAGCAGTCCGGCTCGGTCCCGCATCAATGCGCCCGTCATCTCCGGCGTCTGGACATAGGAAGCGCCATTGCCCGCCGCCTCACGCACGAGACCGGTCATCGCCGCAATGTTTCGCGCGGGATCGGGCGTCGAACGCATCTGAATCGCTGCGGCCTTGAAAACGGTCATTGCGCTACCCTGCCTTTGCCTCACGCCGAAAGCAACGCATCGAGCTTGCCGGCGCGATCGAGCGCATGCAAGTCGTCGCTGCCGCCGACATGAACATCGCCGATGAAAATCTGCGGGAATGTGGCGCGGCCACTCGCGCGCCGGATCATTTCGGCGCGCACTTCCTGCGAGAAAGTGGCGTCGATCTCGTTGAAGATCACGCCCTTCGATCCCAGCAGATGCTTGGCGGCCGAGCAGTAGCCGCAGAAGGAACGGGTGTAGATGGTCACGTGGGCCATTCGTGGCTCCGCCAGCGATGAGGCATGAGTAGGCATTTGTCACGCGGCATATATGTCATCGTCTGAAAATTCGTAAGCCCCCGGCGTGACGCGCGCGAAGGTCAGGACGTCGACAGCCGACGCCCCGGCCTTCAGCAATGCAAGCGCGGCGGAATTGACGGTCGCCCCGGTGGTGAAAACATCGTCAACGATGAGAACGCGCCGGCCGGCGATCGCGATGCGCCTGTCGGCAGGAACCGCGAATGCGGCGCGAACATTCTCCTTGCGCTCGGCGCGCGTCAGCCCGACCTGGCGGCGCGTCGGCTTTTTCCGCGTCAGCACGGAAGGATCGAAACCGACGCCGGTCTGGCGCGCCACGGCGCGGGCCAGTTCCGCGGACTGGTTGAACCGCCGCTCGAAGAAGCGCCACCGGTGCAGCGGCAACGGCGCGATCAGGTCCGCGTCGTCAATCAGTTCCGTGCCGGCGCGCACCATCCAGGCGGCCAACCAAGGCGCCAGATCGGTCGCGTCGCGATACTTCAATGCTTGGGCGAGCCGGCGCGCGACGCCGGAATAGACAACCGCGGAGCGGCACCGGGAGAAAGGTGGCGGGTTGGCGATCGCGTCGGCGCTGACGATGCCCGCGCCGAAGTCATGGGCGAAAGGCGCGCCGAGAACCTCGCAGAACGGCCGCTCGATGAACCGCAGCGACCGCCAGCACGCCGGACACAACCCGCCTTCGCGGCCGACAGGGGCGCGGCAGCCGAGGCAGACCGGCGGAAACAGCACATCGGCCACAATGCGCGCCATCGCCCGCGACGCCTGGCCGAGATGTTGAAACGCCGTCAGATTGCCATTGCTCATGGCGACAGTGTAGCGGGGGCGCAGGCAACAGGAAAGACGCGGC
>CALMYO010000210.1 GCA_937873685.1 uncultured Paracoccaceae bacterium | reverse complement strand
CGGCCGATCTGCGCCAGGCTGCGGCGATGGCCGAACACGCGATCGACTCGGGCGCGGCGCTCGGTGTCCTCGAAAAGCTGGTGCGCGTCTCAAATCAAGTGGCGGCGTGAGCGATGGCCGATATCCTCAAAAAAATCGAGGCCTACAAGCGCGACGAAATCGCTGCCGCAAAGGCCGCATTGCCGCTGGCCGAAGTGAAAGCGCGCGCTGCCGATTCCGAACCACCGCGCGGGTTCGCTGCGGCCTTGGCCGGCAAGCGCGCCGCCGGGCAGTTCGCGCTGATCGCCGAAATCAAGAAGGCGAGCCCGTCCAAAGGGTTGATCCGGGCCGATTTCGATCCGCCCTCATTGGCGCGCGCCTATGAGACCGGCGGCGCGGCCTGTCTCTCCGTTCTCACCGACACGCCGTCTTTCCAGGGCGCGCCAGAGTTTCTGACCGCCGCACGCGCGGCCGTTTCGCTGCCGGCGCTGCGCAAGGATTTCATGTTCGAACCTTATCAGGTCTGGGAGGCGCGTGCGTGGGGGGCGGATGCCATCCTGATCATCATGGCTTCGCTGGACGATGACAATGCCCGCGCGCTTGAAGAAGAAGCAAACGCCGCCGGCATGGATGCGCTGATCGAGGTGCATGACGAGGCGGAGATGGAGCGGGCGCTGCGGCTCAAGTCGCGCCTGATCGGCGTCAACAATCGCAATCTGCGCAGCTTCGAAGTCGATCTGGCGACGTCTGAGCGGCTTTCGGCGATGGTGCCGGCCGATCGGATGTTGGTCGGCGAAAGCGGCATCTTTACCCATGCCGATTGCCAGCGGCTGGCCCGCTGCGGCATCGGCGCGTTTCTGGTAGGCGAGAGCCTGATGCGGCAGGACGATGTCGCGAGCGCCACACGGACATTGCTCGGGCTTGCCCCGGAGGCGGCGTGATGGGTGCGGCCGAACTGACGCATCTCGACGCAGCCGGCGCGGCCAACATGGTCGATGTCGGCGAGAAGGCGGCGACAACCCGCATCGCGCTGGCCGAGGGCCATGTCCGCATGGCGCACGAAACGCTGGCCCTGATCGAGGCAGGCAATGCAAAAAAAGGCGATGTGATCGGCATCGCGCGCATCGCCGGCATCATGGCGGCAAAGCGTACGCACGAGCTTGTTCCGCTTTGCCACCCGCTACTGCTGACCAAGGTCGCCGTCGACATCGAGCCCGATCGCGACTTGCCGGGCTTGCGCGTCTCGGCGACGGCGCGCGTCACTGGCCAGACCGGCGTGGAGATGGAAGCCCTCACCGCCGTTTCGGTTGCGTGCCTGACGATCTACGACATGGCGAAGGCCGCCGATCGCGGAATGGAGATCGGAGGCATACGCTTGCTGGAAAAGTCCGGCGGGCGCTCCGGCGACTGGAAGGTTTCGCGGTAGTGGTATCCTTTTTGGCCGTCACCAAGACAGGTTAACGGCGCGAACGAAAGGCGGCCTCTCGAGAAAGAGCAACTTCTGACCCGATGACAGAAAAACGCGCCCTTCTTCCCGTCGCCGACGCGCTCGCCATGATCATGGCGCATGCGCGGCCGCTTGGCGAAGAATATGTCCCGGTTAGCGAAGCTGGGCATCGCGTCCTGGCGCGCGACATCGCAGCCTTGCGCACACAGCCACCCTTTGACGCGTCCGCCATGGACGGCTATGCACTGCGCGCCGCCGATGTGGCGTCCACTCCTGCCCGGCTTTCCGTCATCGGCGCTGCGCCGGCGGGTCATGCTTTCGAGGGTGCCGTTGGCCCGGGCGAATGCGTACGAATCTTTACCGGTGCGCCGGTGCCCGCGGGCGCCGACAGCGTCATCATCCAGGAAAACACGCGCCCCTTGGACGATGGCGCAATCGAAGCGATGCAGCCGGTTCGAAGTGGCGCGAACATCCGCGTTGCCGGGCTCGACTTTGCGACCGGCGCGCCGTTGTTGCCCGCGGGGCGCCTGCTCGACGCCGCTGCGCTGTCGCTTGCCGCCGCCGCCAACCACGCAACGCTTCCGTTGGTTCGACGACCGCTCGTTGCTGTCATCGCCACCGGTGACGAGTTGTTCGCGCCGGGCAGCGAAGTGATGCCGGGCAAGATCATCGCCTCGAACAGCTTCGGCGTTGCCGCCGCCGTCCGCGCCCAAGGCGGCCTGGTGCGCGATCTTGGCATCGTGGCGGACAGGCGCGAAGCGCTCGACGCCGCGCTGGACGAAGCCTCGTCGGCGGATGTGATCGTCACGCTCGGCGGCGCGTCGGTTGGCGAGCACGATCTGGTGCGCGAGGCGCTGCTGGCGCGCGGCATGACGCTCGATTTCTGGAAAATCGCCATGCGGCCCGGCAAGCCGCTGATGTTTGCCCGCAATGGCGACCGCTTCGTGCTCGGTTTGCCGGGAAATCCGGTCTCGAGCCTTGTTTGCACGCAGTTGTTCCTGCTGCCGCTGGTCGCAGCGCTTGGGGGGCTGGCGTATCGTCCAGACATCCGTGACGCCGAACTTGGCGCGCCTATGGCGGAAAACGACCAGCGTGAGGACTATGTGCGCGCGACCGTGGAAGCGCGCGACGGCAGGCTGGTCGCCACCCCGTTTGCCCGCCAGGATTCGTCAATGCTCACCACGCTGGCTGCCGCGCATGGCTTGATCGTTCGACCGCCGCATGCGCGGGCTGCCGCGAGCGGTAGTATCGTCCAGGTCTTGATGCTGAGAGATACAAATCGTTAGTCGGCGAGCGTTAATTTAACTTAGCCGGCTGATCAAATGATGCTTTGGACGTGGCTGAATCGCGTTTTTCGATTTCCGCGAGCACGATTCGCGCCCCGGCGTCGGCCGGCGGTTCACTGACCGAAAGCAGGTCCCAAACGCGGGCAAATCCGGTGGACTGCAATTGCCGGGCCGGCCCGTCGGTGAGCAATTGCTCGAGACGCCTGGCCAGCATGCCGGGCCGGATCGTGTGATCGTAATACTCGGGGATCAATGGTTCATCGGTTATCAGGTTCGGAAGCGCGCCAGACCAGGCGGTGATCATGCCGGAAAACCGACGCATGATCCAGTCGACCTTGTAGATGCTGATGCAAGGAATCCCGGCTGCCGCAAGTTCCAGCAGCACGGTGCCGGAGGCGGCAAGAGCCGCATCGGCGTCGACCCAGGCGGCGATGCGGTCTTCTTCGTTTTGCCCGGTCACCTGCGCCTTGACCGGCCAGCCGGCCACCAAATCACGCACCATATCGGCGACGCCCGGCGCAGGCGTGACGACGAAACGCGCCTTCGGGTTTCGCCGTGCCAGTTCGCCGGCCGCAGAACCCAGCGATGGCGCGAGGCGGCGCACCTCGCTGCGTCGCGAACCCGGCAGCAGCAGCACGGCCGGCGTCTCCGTTGCCGGCGGCGCCCGCAACGCGCGGCGATAGCGCACTTCGGCAATGAACGGATCACTGGTCACCCTGTGCCCGACATATGTCGTTGGCGGGCCGCCAAGTTCAGCCATCACCTGCGGCTCGAAGGGCAGCACGGCAAGCACATGGTCGATCGTGCCGCGCATCTTCGCCGCACGTTCCGGCCGCCAAGCCCACACCGTCGGCGCGACATACTTGATGACCGGAAGATCGGGACGCCTGTGCTTCACCAGTTTTGCGACGCGGTGGCTGAAATCCGGGCTGTCGATTAGCAGCAGACAATCGGGATCGGCGGATGCGATCGCGGTGGCCGTCTGGCGAATGCGCATCAACAGCCGTGGCAGCCGCGCCAGTACGGCCGTGACGCCAGTCAGCGCGATTTCCGCCGGATCGAACAGGGTTTCGAGGCCACGCGCCCGCAGCCGACTTCCGCCGACCCCCACCAACCGCAAACCTGGAGGGTGTTTGCGCGCTATGACGTCTATCAGGTCGGCCGCCAGCAACTGGCCGGATTCCTCTCCAGCGATGACGGCGATGGTAAGCGGGCGCTCCATCACGCCCCTGCCCCGGAATCTGGCGCGATACCGAACGCGAAGACGCCGAGCCGCTCGGCTTCGGCGACGAGATCGTCGATATCGAGCACCAGCGCATCGCCGGCCTCCACCGCGACGCCCTCAAGCCCGGCGGCGGCGGCATTGCGGATCGTCGAAGGACCGATCGTCGGCAAGTCGACGCGGCGGTCCTGACCCGGCTTGGCGCATTTCACCAGCACCCCGCGGGCTTTCGCCGAAATACGGCCTGCTGCGCGCATGGCGGCGACGCGCTCCAGCATGGCGTCGGTGCCTTCGGCGCCCTCCAGCGCCACCACCCGCCCGCCGACGCTGACCGCGCCCTGCCCGATGTCGAGCGCGCCGATGGCACGGGCGGCGCGTGCCGCTGCTTCGATGTCGGCCCTTGCAGCAGGAGACGGGGAAGGCCCGGCTATCGGGCCGGCAAAGGCCAGCAGCGACGGTGCGATGTCGTGCACCGCGCGCACCCGAAACCCTTCGCCTTCGAGAATGGCGATCACCGAGCGCAGCAGCCCGTCATCGCCGCGGCGCAGCAGCGCGGCGATGCGCGGCAGCAGTTTCAGCGTCGTCCAGTCGGGTCGAAAGCGCGCGAGATCGGGTCTGCTGTTGACCGACCCGGCCAGCACCAGATCGGTGACGCCGGCCTTTCGCAACGTCGCGATCATTTTTCCGGGTTCCGCAGTGTCGACTTCCGCGCGCTCGATACCGTTCGGGATCGCCGCAGCACTGCCGCGCAGCGCAATGACAAAGGGGTTTTCGCCCCGCACCTTCATGGCGTCAATGATGGCTAGCGGCAAACCTCCGCCGCCGGCGATGATCCCGACACGGCCGGACGCCTGCCGCTCGCCGGCCATAGCGGCTCAGTCGTCGTCGAGCGCGCGCGAGGCGCGAGCGGTCGCAGGCGTGATGAACTTGCGTTTGGAATCGGCGAGCACGAATTCGGCGATGTCGCGCACGCCAGCGCATTGCGGGTTCTCGGCGAGAATGGCTTCGGCATTAGCGCGTATGGTGCCCTCGCCGAAAAGGCGGCGATAGGCGGCGCGCACGGCGTGAATGTCGGCGCGGCTCATGCCGGAACGCTTCATGCCAACAATGTTCAAACCGGCCAAATAAGCGCGACTGCCCTGCACCATGCCAAAGGGAATGACATCGTTGACCACGGCCGAGACGCCGCCGATGAAGGCATGGTGCCCTACCGTACAGAACTGGTGCACGCCAGCGCCGCCGCCAATGATGACCCGGTCGCCGATCGTCACGTGGCCACCAATCATCACGTTGTTGGCAAACGTCACGCCCTCGCCGAGCACGCAATCATGCGCCACATGGGCATAGGCAAGGAACATGCAGTTGTCGCCCACCACTGTCTCACCGCGCGCGTTGCCGGTGCCGCGATGCATGGTCACGCCTTCGCGGATGGTGTTGTTGCGGCCGATCCTGAGCGTGGTCGGTTCGCCCTTGTAGGCGCCGTTCTGCGGCTCACAGCCAAGCGAAGCGTGCGGAAAAACCCGCGTGCCGGCTCCGATCGACGTCATGCCGGCTACGACGACATGGCTTATCAGCTCGACTCTGTCCCCGATCTCGGCATCGGCGCCAACATGGCAGAACGGGCCGATCCGCACGCCTTCACCAAGGCGCGCACCTTGTTCGACGATAGCTGCCGGGTGAATGATGGTAGGCATGGCGGTCATTTACCGGATGTCTCCGGCGACAGCATTGCGGAGACTTCAGCTTCGGCCACCTTCTCACCCCGAACCAGCGCGACGCAGGAGTATTTGCAGATCGTGCCGCGCTGTTTGATCAGGGTAACATGGTATTCGACCGTGTCGCCCGGCACGACAGGGCGACGGAACTTGGCGTTGTCGATGGTCATGAAATAGACCAGCGCCGGGCTGTCCAGGCCAAGATTGCGAATGCCGATAGCGCCGGCCGTTTGCGCCATTCCTTCGATCATCAGCACGCCGGGCATGACAGGCTTGCCGGGAAAATGGCCGGTGAAATGCGGTTCGTTGGCGGTCACGTTCTTGATGCCGATCGCCGAACGGTTGGCGTCAACCTTTATGATCTTGTCTATCAGCAAAAACGGGTAGCGATGCGGCAGCAGCCGCATCAGCTCATCCAGCTCGATTGTGACCAGTTCCCCGGCCGCGGTTTCCTCACTCATGACCCAGCCTTGTCTTCATTCTGGCGCTGCAAAAGCCGCCTGATTCCCGCGATTTCGCGAAAGAACTCCTTGTAGGGCCGTGCCGGGATACCGGCCCAGCGCTCGCCGTCGGGAATATCGTTCATAACGCCGCTTGCGGCAATGATTTGTACGCGATTGCCGATTTTCAGATGATCGGCGATGCCGACGCGACCGCCGAGCAGGCAATTGTCGCCAATGGTCACGCTGCCGGAAACGCCGACATGGCCGGCAAGCGCACAATTGCGGCCGATATGCACGTTGTGTCCAATCTGGACGAGATTGTCGATCTTGGTGCCTTCGCCGATCACCGTGTCGCCGAGCGCGCCGCGGTCGATGGTGGTGTTAGCCCCGATCTCAACATCGTTCTGGATGATGACGCGGCCGATCTGCGGCACCTTTTCCAGCCCTGACGCGCCGGGCGCGAAGCCGAACCCGTCTTGCCCGATGCGCGCCCCGGCATGTACAATCACCCTATCGCCAAGATAACTTGCCAGTATAGTCGCTCCCGCGCCGATCCGGCAGTCACGGCCAATCTGGCAACCCGGTCCGACAACCGCATTGGGCGCGATGACTGTTCCGCCACCTATTCCGGCGCCCGCGCCGATCACCGATCCGGCCTCAATGATGGCCCCCGGTTCGATCAACGCGGTCGGATCAACATGCGCCGCAGGAGAGACCCCGGTTTCGCCGGTTACTGCATCAGCGCGCACGGCCGAGGGATAGAGCGTGCGCAGCACCGCAGCAAATGCGGCATGCGGGTTCTTCGCCACGATCATCGCTACATCCGCCCCGATCTTGTCTGCAATCGCTGCGGTGCCGATCAGGCATCCAGCCCGGAGCAGCGCGAAGTCGGCTGCGTTGGCTTCGCGGGCGAAGGACAGAAAGCCGGGACGCGCGTCATGCAGCGCACATGCGCCCTCGATGACACGATCGGAAAGTCCTGGGGTACGCAGGTCGCCGCCGGCAACAACCGCGATTTCGCTGACTGACAGCAGTCGCGCCGGGGAAAAGAAAACGGGATCGCTCATCAACAAAAGGCCGGCGCAAGCGCCGGCCACGCGCGTTAGAAACGCGACGAGATCGAGAAGTTGAAGTTCTGCACCTTGTCGGTCGCCTGTTTCGAAAGCGGCACTGCGTAATCGAGACGAAGCGGGCCGAATGGCGATGCCCAGATCACGCTTGCGCCAACCGAAGTGCGCCAGTTCATGGCCGTGGCCGTCGCTCCGGCAACATCGCTGCCGTAAAGCGTCGCAGCATCGGCGAAAACCGCGCCACGCAAACCGAAGTCGCGCGGCAACACCGGAAGCGGGAACTGGGCTTCCGCAGTAGCGTTCAGATAGGTCTTGCCACCTATGCGCTGACCACTCACAGGGTCGATGGGGCCGATACCATTATAGGCGAAACCGCGAATCTCGTTTGGACCGAGGCGGAAATGGTCGAACACGCGCACGGACGCACCGCTGTGCCCGGCGATCGTGCCGCCGCCGAAACCAACCAGACCGACGATATCGGCCTCATCGCTCAGCGTGTGGAAGTACGTGCCCTTGACTGTCGCCGCGTAGAACTTCGCATCACCTCCAGCGCCGGCAAACTCACCGGTCAGACGGACATAAAGGCCCTCATGCGGATCCTTGATGTCATCGACGGTATTGAACGTGAGCGAGGCGCCAACAGAAGATTTGACATACGCACCGCCCGCCGCCGCGTCGATCACGCTTTGTGGAACCACGGTTGGATCCGGCGCGCCGCCAGCAACACCGCCGACGCGTCCCTTGTCGGTGATCGAGTACTTTTCTTCCGAGTAGTTGTAGGACAAGCCCGCTGAAAGCGCTTCGGTGATCGGCAGGCCGAAGCGCACCGACCCACCGTTTACCGCGCTTTCGTAACCCGTATAGCTGTTTGTACGGCGATACAGGTCGAAGCCGGCTGACAGCCGGTAGCCGAGGAAATACGGCTCGGTGAAGGACAGGTTGTAAGTGCGCGACCCTGACGTGCCGCCGACGCCAATACGATAAGACTGGCCGCGACCGAGGAAATTACGGTCGGATATCGAGGCTTCGGCCGTCATGCCGCTCGTCGAAGAACCCGTTGAGTAACCGACGCCAAGCCCGAACTCGCCGGTCGACTTGTCAGCTACATCGACGATGACGACAACACGATCAGGCTCGGAACCCGGTGCGGTAGAGATATCGATACGGTCGAAGTAGTCGAGTGCTTCCAACCGCTTGCGCGCGCGCTGCAGAAGGATCGGGTTGAACGCATCGCCTTCCGAGATGTCGAACTCGCGGCGGATCACATAGTCGCGGGTCTTGGTGTTGCCGCGAATCTCGATGCGTTCGACATATGTGCGCGGCCCCTGGTCGATCACATAGGTGACCGAAATGGTGCGGTTGGCAAAATCGCGGTCGCCGCGTGGCGTCACCTGGGCAAAGGCAAAGCCGGACGTCGCGACGCGTTCCGACAGGGCGATCAGGGTGTCTTCGACATCCTTGGCGCTGTAGACTTGCCCGCTGCGCGTCTGCAGTTCGCCGCGCAAGGCATCCGCGTCGACGCCTTCGACCGTCGATTCGATCTGGATATCGCCGAAGGTATAGCGCTCGCCCTCCTCCACCGTGATGGTGATCGTGTAGGCGTTGTTGGCGTCGTCGAGATCGGCAACCGAGGAAATGACGCGGAAATCAGCGTAGCCGCGATTGAAATAGAACCGGCGCAGCGCCTCCTCGTCGGCCTGCAGGCGGCCGTCGGCATAGACGTCGTTGCGGGTTAGCCAAGACAGGTAGTTCGAGCGCTTCGTGGAGATAACACCCTGCAGGCGCCGGTCGCCATAGGCGTTGTTGCCGATGAAATTGATGTTCGCGATGCGGGTGCGCCCGCCTTCCGAAATCTCGTAGACGACGTTGACGCGGCCTTCGCCGAGATCGTCGACGCGCGGGGTCACAGTCACGTCGCTGCGGCCGATCGAGTTGTAGGCGTCCTGGATTGCCTGCACGTCAGAATCGAGCGTCGCCTGGTCGAAGGCGCCGCGCGGCTGCAACTGGACGCGATCGCGCAACTGCGCGTCCTTGAGCTTCTTGTTGCCCTGGAAGACGACCTGGTTGACCACTGAATATTCGTCAACCGAAATGACCAGCGTGGAACCCGAGCGCGAGATGCGCACATCGGAAAACAGCCCTGTCGCAAACAGCCGTTTCACCGCCGCGTCGATATCGGCATCGGAGAAGTCGCGGCCGGCCGTCGCGCCGACATAATCGCGGATCGTCGAATCATCGACCCGACGGTTGCCCTGCACCGAAACGCTACGCACAATCGCCGCTTCGGCAACCGTGATCGCGGCAAAGCCGACAATCGTCGCGCCAGTCACCACAGGCGAAAGCGACAACGCAATGGCCGAAGCCGCGCCCGTTAACTTTTTCACTGCCTTCATCGGGTCAGAAACCTCTGCCTTCTCAGTGTCCCCGGATCGCGAGGGTCGTTCCGCAAACGATGCCAAGCGTCCCTATTGCAGGCTTTTTTCCCGCACGCAAGGTTTTCACGCCAGCCCCGTTTACTAAACATGAACCCGTGGCAAAGGCGTCACGCAAATTGTTTCTCAAGGTTAACGAAGCGTGATCGCCAAGCATCACCCAGCGGTCACCAGCATCGCGATATCGTTCCAGGTCGCAAACAGCATGAGCATTAAAATCAGCGTCAAACCAATGCGGAATCCGTATTCCTGCGCCCTTTCGCCAAGCGGCTTGCCGCGTACGGCCTCCACGGCGTAGAAGACCAGATGCCCGCCATCAAGCATCGGCACCGGCAAAAGGTTGAGCAGCCCGACCGACACCGAAAGTTTGGCTGCAAGATTGAGCAAGGCGGAAAACCCGGGCGTCGCCCCCGGCCCCGAGACTGGCGCACCCCGAATCGGACCGCCGATCTGGTCAGCCTTCTCGCGGCCGGTAAAAATGCCGGCAATGTAGGAGCCGGTGCGTTCAACGATGTCCCAGGTTTCGGCAAAACCGCGTTCCACCGCCTGCAACGGCGTGTAGGTTATCGTGCGATAATTCCCAACATCGACGGAGTTCATCACGCCGATGAGTCCTTGGGTGATTCTGTTGCCGAACCGGTCGGTGATCTCGCTGGCGTCCGGGGTCACGGTAGCTTCAAATGCCTCGCCATTACGGTCCATCACGAAAATGATCGGCAGGCCGGCGCGCGGCTGAACGTAACGCTGCACGTCCTCAAACGTCACGACCGGAGAGCCGTCGAGGCTGACGAATCGGTCGCCTGGCTGGATTCCGGCCGCGGCCGCCGGACTGTCCGGGCGCACCTCGGCAACGATCGGATCGGCGACGACGCGACCGTAGACCGCAATCGTGATGGAGAAGATCACCACGGCAAGGATGAAATTGGCTGCCGGCCCCGCAAACACGGTCGCTGCGCGTCGCCACACGCTCTTGGTATGAAATGCGAGAGCCTGCTTTTCGGCCGACAGCGTCGAGGTATCGGCATGCCCGGCCGACGCAGCATTCTCGTCGCCGACGAATCGCACATAACCGCCGAGCGGGATCAGCGACAGTCGCCACCGTGTGCCGCGTCGGTCAGTAAAGCCGATCAGTTCCCGCCCGAACCCGACGGAAAACACCTCTGCGCCAATACCGCACCACCGGCCAACCAGATAGTGGCCGAGTTCGTGGAAGAACACGACGATGGTCAGCACAAACAGGAAAGGCACCAGCGTGCCGAGCACCAGGCCTTCGGTTCCGAAAATGCTGGTCAGAAAGTCCATGCTTCACTGTTCCCGTGTCGGTGTGCCGCCCTATCCCGATTACCCGATCAGACTGCAGCAGCGTGGCGCTAACGTGGCGGATTTCAGAATAACAGATGCGCTGGCGCGGCGACGCCTTGTATCATCGCGCCGATTGCAAACAATGCGACTGACGCCGCTGCCAGACCGTCGATCCGGTCGAGCACGCCGCCGTGCCCGGGAATCGTGTTGCCGGAATCCTTGACGCCGAAACGACGCTTGATCGCCGATTCGCCGAGATCGCCGAATTGCGCGACAATGCTGAGCAACAGCGCAAGAACTGCCGCCAACCCGAGGTTCGTCGCGCCCGCCAGACCGGCAACGACCAGCCCGCCCGTGACCGCGCCCACCACGCCGCCAACCGCGCCCGACCATGTCTTGCCGGGCGAGACGCGCGGCCACAGTTTCGGCCCGCCGAAACGCCTGCCGGTAAAATAAGCCGCGATATCCGTCGCCCAAACCACGGCAAAGAGGTAGAGCATGGTCGCGAGACCTGCGCCATCGTTGCCGCGCAGCAGCGCCAGCGCCAGCATGGTTGCTCCGGCATAGACATAGCCGCCGAGCGCCCAGAAGCTCTGACCAAGGTTGAGCACAAGGACGTAAACGACCAATGCCGTTGCGACAAACGCCCACCAAGTCGTCAATGGCGAAAGCACGAGCAGGCTCGCCGCCACCAGCGCCAGTGCTACACCGGCTGAGATCCGCATGCGGTCGTCACCGCCGCCGCAGGCGATCGCCAGCCATTCGGAAAGCGCCAAGGCGCCGATTGCAATTGCCAGGAGTTTGAACCAGACACCGCCAAGCAGCGTGGCGCAGAGCGCGATCGCAGCGAGAATGACGCCTGAAATCACGCGCTGGCGCAGATTGCTCAAACTGCCAGCTCCTGTGCGACGACGCCGCCGAATCGCCGATCACGACCGAGATACTCGGCGATTGCTGCCTCGAACTGGTTACGGTCGAAATCCGGCCAGTAGCAGGGCAGGAAAACAAACTCCGAATAGGCGGCTTGCCAGAGCAGGAAATTCGACAGCCGCAGTTCCCCGCTGGTGCGAATGATCAGTTCTGGATCGGGAATGTCGCGGGTGTCAAGCCGCAGCGCAAAAAGCTCGGCCGTGATCGCATCCGGGTCGAGCCGTCCGGCAGCTGCGTCGCGCGCCAAGCTTTGCGCCGCCCGCACGATTTCGTCGCGGGCGCCGTAGTTGAACGCGATCTGCAGGCAGTGCTTCGTGTTGTTCCGCGTCAGTTCCTCGGCGTCTATCAACAGGTTGAGGATATCGGCACTCAGATCGTCGCGGCGGCCAACAATGCGAATGCGCACGCCAGCCTTGTGCAGATCGGCGAGATCGCGGGCGATGAAGTGCTTCAGCAACCCCATCAGATCGCGCACTTCCGCTGGTGGGCGCGACCAGTTTTCAGATGAAAAGGCGTACAATGTCAGGAATTCGACGCCGAGTTCGGGCGCTGCGCGCACGGTGCGACGAACTGCCTCCAGGCCGGCCTTGTGTCCTATCGTTCGCGGCCAACCGCGCTGCTTGGCCCAGCGCCCGTTGCCATCCATGATGATGGCGACGTGGCGCGGCGGGTTGCGGCAGGACTCCGGTGGGGGTGACATGGCCGTGTGGTTTCGTCGATGTCAGACCTGCATGATCTCGGCTTCTTTTTCCGCCAGCGCCTTGTCGATCTGCACGATGGTTTCGTCGGTGTGTTTTTGCACCACGTCGTGCTGGCGACGGCTGTCGTCCTCACTGATTTCGTGGTCCTTTTCGAGCCGTTTCAGCACTTCCATCCCGTCGCGGCGAACGTGGCGCACGGCGATGCGGGCGTTTTCGGCATACTGGTGCGCAACCTTGACCAGTTCCTTGCGGCGCTGCTCGTTCAGTTCCGGGATCGGCACGCGCACGGTCGTGCCGTCGATCATCGGATTGAGGCCAAGATGGGATTCGCGGATCGCCCGGTCGACAGCACCGACCAGTTGCTTGTCCCAGACATTGACGGCGAGCATGCGCGATTCCGGAACCGTAATGTTGCCGACCTGGTTCATCGGCATGTCCGAGCCATAGGCATGCACGATGATCGGCTCCAGCAGGCTGGCCGAGGCGCGGCCGGTGCGAAGCCCGTTCAGATCGTGCCGGAATGCCGCAACCGCGCCTTCCATGCGCCGCTTGATGTCCGCGATGTCGAAATCCTTGCTCATGGCCCTCTTCCCCGGTCCTGCCCTCTTCTTCCTGTCGCGGTTTTCAGCTGTCGCTGACGAATGTGGCGCGGCCGCGACCGCGCAGAATCTCGGCAAATCCACCTTTTTCGTGGAGCGAGAACACCACGATCGGTACCGCATTCTCGCGGGTCAGCGCAATCGCCGCAACGTCCATCACCGCCAGGCCGCGCTCGATTACCTCACGATGCGAGATGCGTTCAAAGCGGGTCGCGTTCGGATCCTTCTTTGGATCGGCGCTGTAGATCCCGTCGACCTGTGTGCCCTTGAACAGCGCGTCGGCGCCGATTTCTGCGGCGCGCAATGCGGCTGCGGAATCGGTGGTGAAATACGGGTTGCCGGTGCCACCAGCAAAGATCACCACCCTGCCCTGCTCGATATTCCACATCGCCTTGCGCTGTGAGAAGGATTCGCAGATTTGCGGCATCGAGATCGCCGAAAGCACTACCGCCTCGATGCCAAGCTTGTTCAGCGAGGTGCGTAGCGCAAGCGAGTTGATGACAGTGGCGAGCATACCCATGTGGTCGCCGGTTACCCGGTCGCCGCCGGCCGACGCCACCGCAACGCCGCGGAAAATGTTGCCGCCGCCGATCACCACCGCAACCTCGACGCCAAGCTCGCGTGCCTCGCGGATGTCGGAGGCGATGCGTTCCGCTACCTTGACGTCGATGCCGAAACCCTGATCGCCCATCAGCGCTTCGCCGGACACTTTAAGCAGAACTCGTTTGAAAATCGGCGTAGCGGTCATCGAATCACATTCCGGCAGAATTGGCTAAACGCGGTCCGCCGATACAACGCGGGCGTCGCGATGTCACGCGACGCCCGCTTCATTCCGGCAGTTTATGCCCTCACGGAAGGGGATAAGCTGAAGCGATCAGCCCTTCACGGCCTTGGCGACTTCCGCCGCAAAGTCCGACTCTTCCTTCTCCACGCCGTCGCCGAGCGCATAGCGCACGAAGGCGGTGATCTTGGCCGGCGCCCCGATATCCTTCTCGGCTGCCTTCAGCGCCGCCTCGACGGTCAGGTCGGGATTGATGACGAAAGCCTGCTTCACGAGGCAGACTTCCTCGTAGAACTTGCGCAGGCGCCCTTCGATCATCTTCTCGATCACCGCTTCCGGCTTGCCGGAGGCGCGGGCCTGGTCGGCGAAGATCGCCCGCTCGCGCTCGACCGCAGCCGGGTCGAGGTCGCTGACATCCAGGGCCATCGGGTTGGTGGCGGCGACGTGCATGGCGATCTGGCGACCAATGGCGCGCGCGGCGTCCGCATCGCCTGTCGTTTCGATGGCGACGAGGACGCCGATCTTGCCGAGGCTGTCTGCAACGGCGTTATGAACATAGGTCGCAACGGCGCCGGCGAGCTTCGCCGAACGACGCAGGTTCATGTTCTCGCCGATGGTGGCGACGGCGTCCTTGATCGCGTCGGACACAGACTTGCCAGCGCCCGGATACTCGGCCGCAGCTACCGCTTCGACCGAACCGTCGGTGCCGAGCGCCACATTGGCGACCGTGCGCACAAGATTCTGGAACGCCTCGTTGCGGGCAACGAAGTCGGTCTCGGAATTGACCTCAACCACGACGGCGCTTGTGTCGTTTGCAGCAACGCCTACCAGACCTTCCGCTGCGGTGCGGCCGGCCTTCTTGTCCGCCTTGGCGATGCCCTTCTTGCGCAGCCAGTCGATGGCGGCTTCCATGTCGCCATTGGTCTCGGCCAGCGCCTTCTTGCAATCCATCATGCCGGCGCCGGTGGCTTCGCGGAGATCCTTCACCTGGGATGCGGAAATGGTCATGGTAGCCTCACTTTCGTCATGGGCGCGCACATTCGTTCATGGCGGCGGCCCGCACAAGCACAGGGCCCCGCCTGGGGCGATGCGCCGATTCTCATGTCATTTTGGTGAAAGCGCACGGTCTCGCCTTTCATGCGATCCGGACGCCTCGGCCATATCGTGATGGAATGGCCGTATTTCAAGGGGATCCGCCGCGCCGGGATCCGGCGCGGTTCAGGCAGATTACCCTGCAGCCGATTCCGGCGCTTCAGGCGCTTCGTCAAGAACCGCCTCGACGGGCGCATCTTCCATTGCGCCTACATCGATCCCGGACGAACCCTGCTGGCGCACGATGCCATCGATACAGGCCTTGGTGACCAGGTCGCAGTAGAGCGCGATCGCGCGCGCCGCATCGTCGTTGCCGGGGATCGGATAGTCGACAAGATCGGGATCGCAGTTCGAATCGACGATCGCCACGACCGGGATCCCGAGGCGCTTGGCTTCCTGGATCGCGATCGCTTCCTTGTTGGTGTCGATGATGAACATCAGGTCAGGCGTGCCGCCCATGCCCTTGATGCCGCCGAGCGCCCGGTCGAGCTTTTCGCGCTCGCGGTCGAGGTTCAGGCGCTCCTTCTTGGTGAAGCCCTGGATCTCGCCGCCGAACATTTCGTCGAGCTTGCGCAAGCGGTTGATCGAGTTGGATATGGTCTTCCAGTTCGTCAGCATGCCGCCGAGCCAGCGGGCATTGACGTAATACTGCGCCGAATTGGTCGCAGCCTCGGCGACGATCTCAGACGCCTGACGCTTGGTGCCGACATAAAGCACGCGTCCGCCGCGGGCGACGGTGTCGGAGATCACCTGCAGCGCCTGCGCCAGCATCGGCACGGTCTGGGCGAGGTCGATGATGTGGATGTTGTTGCGCGCACCGAAGATGTAGCGCGCCATCTTCGGGTTCCAGCGATGGGTCTGGTGACCGAAGTGAACGCCGGCTTCCAGAAGCTGGCGCATGGAAAAATCAGGCAATGCCATATTGCGTCTTGTCCTTTCCGGTTGAACCTCCGCGAAACGTCAGCGCTGCTGCGCCACCGGCGGGGCATGGCGGATTTCTCCCGACATGTCCCATGTCTCGCGTGTGGAATGCGCGGCGGTTAGCCGATACGCGCCTGTTTGGCAAGGGCCTGTGCCGAAGCGGATGTTCGGCTGCAGTGCATCGCCGCGGCGACCTACGGCGTCAGGTTCGGCGCCACACCATCAATCCGGGCATTCCGGGCGCAGACAGGAACGTTCAGCAGTCCCTGTCCGGCCCGGAATGGGGCGCAAGCTGCCGAGAGGGGTGCGGACGCTTGCGCCAAGGCGAAACGGGCGCGAGTAACCGGGAAAACGCCCATCGCCGTCTGCAAACGCCGTCAGGCGAGTTCGTCGAAGATCTTCACCGCCTTCGCCGCGTAGACGACGCCCGGACCGCCGGAAAGTTCGATCGCGACAGCCAGCATTTCCAGAAGCTCCTCGCGTGTCGCTCCGTGTTTGCGCGCTGCGGCGACGTGATACACGATGCAATCCTCGCAGCCCTTGGAGACGGCAATCGCCACGGCCGCGAGTTCCTTCACCGCAGGCGAAAGCTTTCCCGGGCGCATCGCCGCCTCGGTCAGGCTGTTGAAGGCCATCATGGTCTGCTTTTCGGCCTTGAACAGGCCACCGAGGCGCTGGTTGACGCCGGCGAGATCTTCTTTCGCGGACATGGATTCTCTTCCTCTGTTCGATCGTTGTCAGAACACGGCCATGCCGCTGTCGCGCGAGAAGGCGTGCCACTTCTCCCTGTTGACCGTGATGTAGCAGGTGTCGCCTTCCTTTGCCCGGAAATCGGGCGAGGTCTTGACCCGGATGCGCGCATCGGAAAGATCGACATCGACGATCATGTCGCCGCCGAGCAGTTCGAGCACGAAGATCTTTCCGGTCATGTGCTCGCCCTTCGGCTTCTCAAGCGAGATCTCCATCACGTCGGGGCGCACGCCCATGCGGATCGAGTCGGCCTGGCACTTGGCCTGCAGCAGCCGCGCCTGTTCCGGCGTCACCGAGATGAAGAAATCGGGATGCGAGAACACCACCTGGTCCTTCTCGCGCACGATCCTGCAATCGACGAAGTTCATTGCCGGTTCGCCGACGAATCCCGCCACCCACGCATTGACCGGGTTATTGTACACCTCGCGCGGCGTGCCGAGCTGCTGCAATTCGCCCTCGTACATCACGGCGATCTTGTCGGCCATCGACATCGCCTCGATCTGGTCATGCGTGACGTAGATCATCGTCGTGCCGAGCGAACGTTGCAGGTGCTTGATCTCGCCGCGCATGTGCGCGCGCAGCTTGGCGTCAAGATGGGCAATCGGCTCGTCGAACAGGAACAGCTTCGGTTCGCGCACGATGGCGCGGCCGATGGCGACGCGCTGCTTCTGGCCGCCGGAAAGCTCCTGCGGCCGACGCTCGAGAAGGTGGTCGATCTCCAGCAACTTGGCGGCCGAAGTCACGCGCTCCTTGATGCGCGCATTGTCCTGCCCGCGCAGGCGAAGCGGGTTCGCCATGTTCTCGAACACCGTCTTGTGCGGGTAGAGCGCATAGTTCTCGAACACCATCGCAACGTCGCGATCCTTCGGCGCAAGATCGTTGACGCGCTGGTTGTCGAACAGGATGTCGCCGGAGGTAATGTGCTCCAGTCCGGCGACCATGCGCATGGTGGAAGACTTGCCGCAGCCAGAGGGCCCGAGGATCGACAGGAAGGAACCGTCCTCGCACTCGATGTTGAGGTCTTTCACCGCCGGCAGGTCGCCGTACTTCTTCCACACGCCGCGAAAGGAAATCGTGGCCATTCTTCTTCTCCCTATTCCTTGACGGCGCCCATGGTGAGGCCTGTGACCAGGTATTTCCGGATGACAAGGCCGAGCAGCATCATCGGCAAGGTGGTCACCACGCCGGCCGCCATGATCGAGCCCCACTGGATGTTTTGCGGTTGCACCAATTCGCGCGTCGCAACCGGTAGCGTCTTGGCCCCGCCCGAACCGATGATGGCGGCAAACAGGAAGTCGTTCCACGCAAACAGCACGCACAGCACCAGGAACGCGCCGATGCCGGGCGCGACGAGCGGCAGGATCGCCATGAAGGCCTGGCTGCGCGTCGCGCCATCCACCATCTGCGCTTCCTCGATGGCGTATGGCACGTTGTCGAAGAAGCCCTTCAGGATCCAGATCGCGAACGGCAGGTTGAACGTGGTGTAGGCGAGGATCAGCCCCGGCAGCGTGCCGACCAGGTCAAGCCCGCGGAAGATGGCGTAGAGTGGCACCATCACCGCCACCACCGGCGCCATGCGCGTCGAGATGATCCAGAAAAACAGGTCGCTCTTGCCCCGGAACTCGATGCGCGACAGCGAATAGGCCGCCATCGAGCCCAGCGTCACCGAAATGACGGCGGAGCCGCCTGCGGCAAGCAGGCTGTTCAGCATGTAGCTCGAAAAGTTCAGGTTCAGGAACAGGTCTTGATAGTGCTTGAACGTCGGGGTGAAGTCGAAGAACACCACTGCGCCGGCCCAGTCCCCCACCGCCGGAAGCTTGAAGGCTTCGAGCAGGTCCTTGAAGGAGGAGATGAACATCACGAGGATCGGCAGCAGCGTCCACACCAGATAGAAGGCGATGAAGATGCCGGAGAACCACCGGAATGCCACGGTGAGCGGGGTTTCGTAAGTGACGATGTCGCGCGAGGCCATGTTGGTTTCCTTTCCCCGCTCAGGCGCGTTTCGGCTGCTGGCGGTCGAAGACCTTCACCAGGATCATGCCGAGGATGATGGTGACAACGAGCAGCGTGAGCGCGATTGCGGCGCCACGGCCGAGCTTGAAGAACTTGAACGACACCTCGAACAGGTAGACCGGCAGGATCTTGGTCGAGTTCGCCGGTCCGCCGCCGGTGAGCACCAGCACGGAGTCGATGAAGCGGAAATTGTCCATGAAGCGCAGCATGATGGCGATGACGAGCACCGGGTAAAGGTTTGGCAGCGTCACCGAGAAGAAGTTGCGCAGCGGCGAGGCGCCGTCGACCATGTTGGCTTCAAGCTGGTCCTGCGGCACGCGCTTCAGCCCGGCGAGCGTGATCAGCGTGATCAGCGGCGTCCATTGCCACACGTCGACGATAACCAGCCCGATCATCGCCGTGCGCGGACTGGCGAGAATGGAGCGCGGCCCAAGAATGCCAGCGCTCTGCATGATCCAGTGATACCAGCCGAAGGTGCCGTTGTAGAGGAAGTACCACACCATGCCGGCGACGATCGGCGCCATCATCATCGGCATCAGGAAGGCGGTGACGAGAAACTTCTCGTACTTTACGCCGTTGAGAATGACCGCCAGGAACACGCCGATGGTGATCTGCAAGGCAAGGCAGATAGCGGAATACTGGAACAGGAGGATCCAGCCGTTCTGGTAGCGCGAATCGCCGAACAGCGCCGTGAAGTTCGCGAAATTGTTCCATGTCTGCCCGTCGACCTCGACGTCGTGCAGGCTCATGTAGATCATCCAGAAGAACGGATAGAGCGAGATGAAGGCGAGCAGCGCGATCGCCGGCGCCATCAGCCAGAAATAATAGCGTTTCGACGGCGCGGGGTTGATGCTCGGCGGCGTGGTTCCAAGCAGGCTCTGCGGCCGTGCCTCCACGCTGTCGGCGATCTGGCGGACGCGGAAAAGCTCTCCGCTGCCGCTCAACGCGGGTTTCATTTGGGTAGGCGCATCCATGCCCCGGTTCTCCCGTTGCCCCTGTCATCCTGGCCGCGCAACGCCGCCCGGCGCGTGGCCGGGCGGGTGCATCGGTGACGTCATGCGTTGTTGAGTTCGTCCAGTTGGCTCTGGATCGACTTGCAGGTGTCTTCCGGCGACTGGTCGCCGGCGAGGCAAAGCTGGACCTCGCCCGCCAGGATCGAGTGGTACTCGTTGGCATTCGGGATCTTCGGGCCGAGCACGAAATGCGGATCCTTGATGCCGTAGTTGTACACGGGATCGAAGGTGAGCGCATTTGGCATGGTGGTCGGGCGCTGCTGCGCCTTCTTCACCTCGTCGATTTCCAGCACGGACTTGCGGGTCGGCGTGCCGCCGAGGCCCTTCAGCACGTTGAACTGGTTTTCCTTCGACACCGACCAGATGGCGAAGATGTAGGCGGCGCGCTTGAGGTCTTCAGACGCGTTGCCGTTGATGCCGATGCCGCCGATGCCGCAGTTGGTGCCGTTGACGGCTTGGCCTCCGTTGACGATCCAGGACGGATCGCCCTTCGGGCACGGCGCATAGGCCGTCTTGCCGCCGGCCGCGCGCGAGGTCGCCTCGTCCTCGATGGAGGCCGCGAACTCGTGGTACTGCGTCTGCATGGCGATGTTGCCAGCCTGGTAGACGGTGTTCAGTTCCAGCGTGCCGTTGGCCAGGTTGTCGGGGTGGCAAACGTCGGCCAGTTCCTTGAACTTGCCCATCATCAGGATCGACTGCTCGTCGCCCCAGTTCGTCTTGCCGGGCTCCTTCGAGCCGTAGACGTCGTCGATGTTCCAGTCCATCCAGCGGCCGTTGGCGAACAGGAAGCGCTGGATGTCGAGCTGCGTCGTCCAGGCGAACGATCCCATGTGCTGGGCATAGCCGTAAGGCACGTCCTTGCCAGCTTCCTTCGCCTTCTTGAAGAACGCCGCCATGTTGATGACGTCTTGCCAGGTGGAATCGGCGGTGAACTCGAGACGCTTGCCAAACTCGGCTTCGAAGTCCTTGGAATTGGCCTCGAACAGGTCCTGGCGGTAGAAGGTGCAGGCAATCGCCGCGTCATAGGGAAGAGCGACGATCTTGCCGTCGACATAGAAGCGGCCGCAGGCCGACAGGAAGTTCTCGAACCAGGCGTCGTCGCCATAGCCCTCGGGATCCTGCGGCAGGGTGTCGTCGCCGAACATCGGCGTCATGTCGGCGTAGAAATCGCCGAAGGGCGCGCCGATCGGCTTGTCCTGCACGTAGTTCAGCACGTAATCGGCCTTGCCGCCGCGCAGGTCGATGCCGACCTTCTGCTGCACGACCGGAAGGTCGTCGGTCAGGATCTCGACCTCTATGCCGGTCAGATCGGTGAACGCCTTGATGTTGTCGCGGATGGCGAACGAAGGCGGCGTGTTTTCCGACATGAACACCAGCTTGGAGCCGGAATACTGCTTCCACTTCGCCTCATCCGATGACTGGGCCTGCGCCCGCGTGCGGGTGATAGTGGAGCCAAGGCCGAGCGTCAGCGATCCGACGCCGAGCGCCGAAGCATAGCCGCCGCCCAGTTCGAGGAACTTGCGCCGGTTGATGCGCTTGAATACGGCATTCTTCGGTGTGTGGAACATGGTTGTTTCCTCCCGTGTTGATTTCAGTTCCGTGATGGATCAGAGAGGAGAGGCGTCAGGCTCTCGCGAAGCCTTGCGCATCTCGCGGTATGTTCGTGACTGCCGTGAAAATGGTCCTCCTTTCTGGGGCTGTGGACACAGTCCCGGTTCAAGCGTGGATCAATGGCCGGCGATGTGCGCCTTCACCAAGGCATTCACATCGCCGGCTTTTTCCATGAACACCATGTGGCCGGCGTCTTCGAAGACATGCACCTTCGCGCCCGGCAAGGCGTTTGCATGCGCTGCGGGGATGACCTCGTCCTTGCCGCCCCAGATCACCATCGCCTTCGACGCCGCCGCGCCAACGGCCTTGCCTGGCGCATCCTGCTGCTTGCCGCCGCCGAACAGCGAGGCGCCGAGCGCCTTGAGGAACGGATCGACGCCGACGAGACGCTTGTACTTCAGCACGTCGTCGACAAGCTGGCGGCTGACGAGGCTCCGGTCGGCGAACAGCATCTCCAGCACCGGCTTCAGGTCCTTGCGGCCCTGCGCGGCGATGAAGCGGTCGACGTAGTTTCCGATCTCCGCGCCAAGTCCGGCGGAACAGATCAGTGACATCGATTTGACCTTGCCCGCATGGTCGGCGGCCATCTGCATGGCGATCGCGCCGCCCATCGAGTGGCCGACGAGGTGCGCGGAATCAATGCCGAGCGCGTCCATGAACTGCGCCAGCGCCGTTGTCATCGCCTTCAGCGACGGGTTGCCCATGCCTTTCGACGATTGCCCGTGACCGGGCAGGTCGAGCGCATAGACGGTTGCCTCTTCGGCCAGCGCGTCGATGTTGAACAGCCAGTTGTCGGCGTCGCCGCCGAAACCGTGCACAAGGATCACGGCATCGCCGGATTCGCCGCGCTTGGCGTAGCGGATCCGGCCGGCATCGATATCGACATGCTCGTACTTAGGCCCCTGGTCGCCCTCGTCCTCATCGGCCGAGGGCGTGACATAGGCAGCCACGAAGGCGTCGATCTCGGCGTCAGGGACGGAAGCGTCCGCCATGACGCCGAGCAACGCCTTGACCGGATAGACCGTGTCCGGTTCACCGACCACGCGACGAAGGATGCCGCCTTCCGTTGCCTCGACGGTCCCGGCAATCTTGTCCGTTTCGACTTCGAGAATGGAGTCGCCCGGATTAATGGTCGCCCCCTGCGCGGCAAGCCAGGCGGCGAGCCTGCCTTCCCGCATCGACAGGCCCCATTTGGGCATCACGACGGGAATGATCGTTGAACCGGTCATCGGTCTTGTCCTCAGTTCGGCATGGTCTGCTTGACGGCCGCGATCACGCTGTCGGCCGACGGGATGTAGAGGTCTTCAAGCGTGGGCGAGAACGGCACCGGCGTGTGCGGCGCGGTCACCATCCGGATCGGCCCCTTGAGTGCCTTGAAGCACTCCTGGGCAACCGTTGCCGACACGTCCGCCGCAATCGAACAGCGCGGGTTGGCCTCGTCGACGCAGACCAGGCGGCCGGTATTGGCCACACTGTCGAGCACTGTGTCCATGTCGATCGGCGACAGGGTGCGAAGGTCGATGACCTCGCATTCCACGCCCTGCTTGGCGAGCGCTGCGGCCGCTTCCATGGAGCGGTTGACCATCATGCCATAGGAGACGATGGTGCAGTGCTTGCCTTCGCGCACGACATTCGCCTCGCCGAAGGGGATCGTGTAGGATTCCTCCGGAACGTCGACCTCGTCGCCGTACATCGCCTTGTGCTCGCAGAAGATCACCGGATCGTTGTCGCGGATCGACTGGATGAGTAGGCCCTTGGCGTCATAGGCATTCGACGGGCAGACCACCTTCAGCCCCGGAATGTGGACGAAGAGCGGGGTCAGCATCTGCGAGTGCTGGGCGGCGGCGCGGAAGCCGGCGCCGACCATGGCGCGGATGACGACCGGGGTCTCCGCCTTGCCGCCGAACATGTACTTGAACTTGGCGGCCTGGTTGAAGATCTGGTCG
>CALMYO010000209.1 GCA_937873685.1 uncultured Paracoccaceae bacterium | reverse complement strand
ACGGTGGTCTGGAAGCAGGCCCTGTGGCCAGGCAAATCCAGTTCCCAGAGATGTTCCTTCTTGTCTTTGTTCAGGTTCTTTTCTGGATCATCGGATTGATATTTTCCGTCATAGGGATCGCAATCCGTTTTCCATGCTTCAAGGTTCTTGGTTGCCCGTTCCTGGTCATCCTGATCGAGCATGGTGTTTTCGAGTGCGTAGCCTGCCGCATGAATGCGCTCTTTCAATTCATCGGGCGCAAACGTGCCGTCTTCATAATTGAAGCCGTTGCCGGAACCGTCGGACGAGGTCACGTCGAATTTCACAAGATGGATGTGCTGGCCGATCGTGTCGGTCGGCACCTTGGTCTGGAAATCATCCAGGTCAAGCTTGTGCGGTGTTTCGTTGGTATGGCGGAACTCGATGCAATCGCCCGAGAAAGCGCGGAAGTAGAACGGCTCTTCCTTGCCGCTGACCGCGCGGTCCCCCTTGGGTTTGTACTTGTCGCTGTTTTCCGTCAGCACGTTGATGCGCGCCTGCGGATCGTGCCAACCGGCCTTGTTGACGACCATGTCGAACTGGACAACCGACGCCGCAAAGCGCCGGAAGCCTGACAGGCCGGGATCGTAGGTCATGTCCTTTGGCGGATAGGTACCGAACGTGTCGCCAAACTTGTCGAAGCCGCTGACGAGTTTCGACCGGTATGCCTCGGGGCGCTTGTTGAAATAGGGATCGGAACTGCCGGATCCGGTATGGCCATAGGCTTCCTGGGGATCCCTGAAGCGGGAATTGCGCAATCCGTCGGGCGCGCCGCACGGGTCTGCAAACGGCGCACCGGGCCGCGGCGCTGCGCCGTTGACCGCAAACACACCGACCGGATCAGAAGGGCCTGCCGCGCCAACCAGTGGCGACGGCAAGTAGACGGATGCATAGCCGGAAGCGGCAGCATTGGCTTCAACAGCAATGTTGTAGTTCGCGATGTCGGTTGCCGGGGCGTTCGGCGCCGGTACCGCCGCCGGAAAGTCCGGCAGGGGGCCGCTGCTGTCACCGGGAACACTTGCAAGCGTGTCGCCATTGGCGTTGCGCAGTAAAAGGCGATCGTCGGCCACGCCTTCGCGCAATCCTTCGTGATGGAACGCCATGGCGTTGCGCTCAAGCTTGGTGCCGTCCGGCGGCAACAGTTCGATCTCGAGCTTGTGATAGGCTTCAGTCAGATCACCAAGCGCCAGCATCTGCGCAACGGTAACCGGGACGATCTTGCCCTTGTGCACGGGTACGCCCTTGTCGAGCGAAACACCGGCCAGCTTGGCTTTCGCCTCATCGATTTCGCCATCCAGCAGTTTCATGGCAACATCGCGAATACGCTCGCCGCCCTTGACACGGTGGCGGCCGAGACCGCCGTCGAGGCGTTTGTCGTTTTCAACTGCAATGTCCATCGGCGGCTGCGGCGCGCGGTGACCTGGTTCGCCTGCAATGTAGAACGGATATCCGGGGAAGCCCTTGAGGTCGGCTGTCTCGGTTTCCAGCGCATCGTAGGTCGGCAACAGCGGCGCCGCTTGTGCCGGCACAGGCAACAGGCCGGGGATCGGCGTCCCTTCGGCCATGTAGCCGGCGCCGTTTTCCTTGTCCTTCCACAGGGCCGGACCGTCGCCGCTTGTCGGCGTGCCGTAGCGCGCCATCTTGCGTTCGTTATCATCCGTCCTGGGCGTCAGCGACAGGCCCGGCGCCAACTGCCCGTCGGGCAATGTGCGGGTGCCGTCCTCAAGCACGTCATGGACGCGCCACAGTTCCCACATGCCTTGCGCAAAATGCGGATAGAGGTGGCAATGGAAAATCGCGTCACCCGGCGTGCGGTTACGATTTCCCGAACCCAGTGTTTCGTACCAACCCTTCTGCAGCTTGCCGTTGACCTTTGGCCCGGCACGATAGATTTCGGCGCCTCCACCATAGATGTCGTAGCTCATGCCCTGCTGGGGACCGATCGTCTGGCTGTCGAGATACGCGCCGCGGTTCTTGTCATTGCCCGCAAACCACTGGTGCGAGTGCAGATGAAAGACGTGGGTCTCCTTCGGTCCCGCATGGAAGTTGCGGAAGACGACGCGGTCGTTGAGATAGGAATGGTGCACGTTCGACGGATCGTCGACAAAATTCTCGAGAAGCGCCGGATCGCCATTGGCCCAGCTGCCGAGAAAAAACTCCTCATAGGCGCATTCCGGACAATCGGCCGCCGGGCCAATCTTCAGCTTGTTTGCCAACACAATCGAGCCGGCGCCTGACGCACCATAATTGATGCCGAAACCGTCGCGGATACCCGAAAACTGCTCGAAGTTTCCAAGCGGTTCCATTTCCTTCGTGTAAAAGGTCTTCAGTTCGTCATGGAAAATGACGACGAACTCGCGGAAGGGTTCGGCGATCGGCTTGTCCGCGTGCGATTTGCCATTTTCTTCGGTTGTTGGCGGAACGACGATCGCATTGATATCGCCATGGACGATTTCCTGGACCGGGAACGTTTTGGGTTCCTCACCGGGAAGCGAAATCGTGACTTCTTTTTCGCAATCACGCAGCATGTTGGCAACAGGCACCATGCCGTTCGCGACGCATGGGTTCGCGACGCCCGGGTTCGCCACCTTCGGCGCCGGATCGGTCTTGAGTTTCTTGTCATAGATAGGCGTACCTTCCCGCGCATGGACAACGTCATTGGCGTTGCGCTGCCATACTTCGTCAAACGCCTTCATCGGCACCTGGCTACGGTAGAAAGATGATCCTTGCGGCTCGACGATGAGCGCGCCGAAAAGGCCGTGGGTTAAGGATCCACCGTCGCCCTCACCGCCTGCGGCGGCTGCCATCGACTGGAAGAGATGCGTGCCCTCCCGGTCGAGCCGGTAGTGGCAGGTGATGGTTTCATCAGGCTTGATCGCACCAAGCCCCTTGCAGGCAGCGGGAATGGTTCCGCCGTCTTTCGGGCCCGGAACGGGCTCGATGCCCGGGATCACGAATGACAATGTGCGCGTGCGCGGGAAGTCGGCGTCCTTGCCTGCCGTGTCCACGCCGGATGCATCGATCGGACCGCCCGGCTCGCCCGATTTTTTGCACAGCGGTGCTCCATCACCCTTGGTCGGATAGTTGCTGACATGGGCGCGGATGTCGCCGATGTTCGGCAATACTCCCTCTCCTGCGTCCGTCTTGCAGAAGGTCTCGGAAATGCCCGGCTGCACCGGCCGCAGCAGATTGGTCAGGTTGATGCGCAGGATGTCGCCGGGGCGCGCACGCAGCACCAGTGGCCGCGGGCGCTTGCAATCCTTCAGGCGCACTTTTCCAGCCTGAAGGGGGAGCACATTGCCGGTATAATCCTTGAGCTTGGCTACACCCGGTTCCGTCCCGGTCAATTTCGCGCAATCGGCGGCAGTCTTGCTGTCACCCAGGTCGCCCGCGCTGCTGACATCGCGCCTGAGGGCAAACATCATGCCGTAGGGATCAAAGGAGCCAAAACGGTTGTAGACAATGATCTGGTCCAGCGCGACGACGTCGGCATGGACAATGGCGGGTTGGAGACGATTGTCGCTGTCGCTCGCTGCAAGCACAGGACTGCCCGCGCCGGACAATGCCAGCGGAAACAGGACTCCCAAAAACGCGCGCGCATGCACCATCGATCAGTCCCCCCGATTGAAAAAAGTCAGCGCATCTATTGCCTTTCGCTGCTTCGTCAGCCTGCCTTATCGTCAGCGCCGTCCAAAAGCCGCGCACCCAGTACGGGAAATTACACCGAATCTGCGTTCTTGCAATACTATAGTCAGGACAAAATCTGTATTCAGAACAGTGCAAGTAGTTTCCGCCCCGGCGCAAAATGCTGACTTTGGATTACCATTTGCGCGAGCGTATGCGCCTCAGGCGCTAGACCCTGTAGACGGATTGGAGGTCAACCGTCCGGGCCGTCTTCGTCTGCGGCCGGTTGTCCAGACGCGATACACCGCAAAACATGTCTTGCGATCGCGGGTCATTCCATACACAGCGGTTTCTAACCGTACTGCCGGGATCATGTGCCCGGCGGGAGGCCTTGTCAATGGGCGTTGAACTTTAGCCAAGGGCTGTGAACTCGGGTCAACACGCTTTCACGTTTGCGCAGTGGGTGATTGCATGCCGGCTCATCGAATGGGAGTCGAGCCATGATGATCGAAGCTGTCAAATATTTCGGAGAGACGCGCCTGAAGGCGCTTCTCGGCCAGCGGGAACCCTGGCGGTTACCCATCTACTGCCGGATTGTGAAACGGTCGGCGGCGCGGGCTCGCCTTTACGACACGACCTCCGCGTCCCAACGCGATGACAGGATGGCGTCAATGCAGGATCTGGCTGAGGAACAATTTCGTGCGCTCGTGCTGCGGGTTGTCGAAGAACTCGCCCGGTTCGTTTTGCTCGACGATCTGGCCCTGGTCCATGAAAATGACGCGGTTGGCGACCTGCCGCGCGAACCCCATCTCGTGGGTGACGCACAGCATCGTCATGCCTTCTTCGGCTAGGCCGACCATGGTGTCGAGCACTTCCTTGATCATTTCCGGATCAAGCGCGGATGTCGGCTCGTCGAACAGCATGATGCGCGGGTTCATGCACAACGAACGCGCAATCGCCACGCGCTGCTGCTGGCCGCCGGAAAGCTGGCCGGGGTACTTGCCGGCCTGCTCGGGGATCTTGACGCGGGTAAGGAAGTGCATTGCCCGCTCCTCGGCTTCCTTCTTCGGCATCTTGCGCACCCAGATCGGCGCCAGCGTGCAATTTTCGAGAATAGTCAGGTGCGGGAAGAGATTGAAGTGCTGGAAAACCATGCCGACTTCGCGGCGTACCTCGTCGATCTTCTTCAGGTCGTTGGTGAGCTCGATGCCGTCGACGACGATCTTGCCCTTCTGGTGTTCTTCGAGCCGGTTGATGCAGCGAATCATCGTCGATTTGCCGGAGCCGGATGGCCCGGCGATGACGATGCGTTCGCCGCGCATCACCTTCAGGTTGATGTCCTTCAGCACATGGAAATCGCCATACCATTTGTGCATGTCGACAATCTCGACAGCGACATCGGTATCGGACACATGCATGCGGGAACGATCGGCATGCAGCTCTTCGGCGGAAATGGCGTTCTCGCTCATTTGATTCTCCTAGCGTTTGTGCCCGGTATCCAGTCTGCGCTCCATGAACATGGAGTATCGCGACATGGCATAACAGAAGACGAAATAGACGGCGGCGGCGAAGAAGTATCCGGAAAGCGATGTGACCGGCGTTGCCCAGGTGGGATCGGTGAACGAGGACTGGATCTGCCCGAGAAAATCGAACAGGCCGATGATCAGAACCAACGTTGTATCCTTGAACAGGCCGATAAAGGTGTTGACGATTCCCGGAATGACCATCTTCAGCGCTTGCGGCAGGATGATCATCCGCATCGACTGGCCCCAGTTGAGGCCGAGCGCCGAGGCCGCCTCGTACTGGCCCTTGGGCAGCGCCTGCAAGCCGCCGCGCACCACCTCCGCCATGTAGGCGGCCGAGAACAGCGCCACCCCGATCAGCGCCCGCAGCAACTTGTCGAAGGTCACGCCTTCCGGCAGGAACAGCGGCAGCATCACCGACGACATGAACAACACGGTGATCAGCGGCACGCCGCGCCAGAACTCGATGAAGATCACCGAGAACAGTTTCACGATCGGCATCGACGAACGCCGCCCGAGCGCAAGCGCGATGCCGAGCGGCAGCGACGCCGTGATGCCGGTTACCGCGATCACCATTGTCACCAGCAGGCCGCCCCAGCGGTCGGTCGTGATGTGGTTCAGCCCGAAATCGATCGTCAGCACGAACAGGGCGACGGCGATCACCCCAAGGACGATCGCGGTCGAGCGCATGCCGGGGCCCGGATCGCGATCGGAACCGCGGGCGATCATGGCGACGAGCGCAAGGATGATCAGGCTTGCGATGATGTAGTCGGCCCAGAATTTCGATGCGCCAGGAGCGAAGATGAAGCCTGTTCCCGGCAGGAAGCCCTCGAAGCGGAAATGGCCACCGGTCAGCAGGATCAGCGCCGCAATCGGGAAGATGCCGAGCAAGAAGGCGATGTTTTCGCGCTTGAACGGCGCCTTGGGGATCAGCAGCGGGATCAGACTACCGAAAAACAGGATGCCAACGATGTTGACGCGCCATTGTTCATCGACCGGGAAGCGCCCATAGATGAACTGGTTGAAATAGGCGCCCACATAGGCCCAGCAACCGCCGAACCAGCCTTGCGGCTGCAGACCGCCCTGCTCCGCATTGGCGCAGGCATTGCGGTCGGACCCGCTCCAAACCGCATCGAAGAAGGCAAAATTCAGGATAGGCGGCACGATCGTCCAAAGAACGTAAAGCACCAGCAAGGTGAGGATGGTGTACGGAATGGATGAGAACAGGTTCTCGCGCATCCACGCCACCGGCCCGTGAGCCGAAACCGGAGGCGGCAAAGCCTGCTCCATCTCGCGGCGCACGAAGGCGTGAGGCGAAGGCGCGGCAAGGTTTTCGCCGGTCTTGCGCGCCAGCGCGACACCGGAGGGGCCAACAGCGCCGAGCGAATCATCGCTCCGGCTGATCTTCGGGGTCTGCGAGCCTTTCGGCGCGCCGGGAGGGGTCTTCTCGGTCATTTTCCCGCTCCCCCAGCGCCATGCGTTTGTTGTCCCAGTTCATGACGGCGGATGTGATAAGAGAAATGGGGAGATAGGAAAGCATGGGGATCGAACCGATCTCCACCGCCTGTCCCGTCTGGTTGAGGGTCGTTCCGGCAAACACGCTGGTGAGTTCCGGATACGCGATCGCCACCGCAAGCGACGAATTCTTCGTGATGTTCAGGAACTGGCTGGTCAGCGGCGGGATGATGATGCGCATTGCCTGCGGCACGACGACGAGACGCAGGATGAAATTGTTGCGCAAGCCGAGCGCAGCAGCCGCTTCCGTCTGGCCCTTGTTGACGGCCAGAATGCCCGCGCGCACAATCTCGGCAATGAACGCCGCCGTGTAGGTGGAGAGCGCCACCAGCAGCGCAATGAATTCGGGTATGATGGTCATGCCGCCTCTCGGACGAAAGCCACCCGCCACAGGCATGTCCCAGGTCAGCGGCGCACCGAGCGCCAGGAAGACGAGGACCGGCAGGCCGAAGACCAGGCCGAGGCCGGTCCAGAACGCGGGAAAGATCTGTCCGGTTTCCATCTGCCGCTTCCTTGCCCAGCGCGACACGGCGATGGCGGCGATGACGCCGACGATGAAAGCCCAGAAGATGAATTGCGCGCCATCCCCCCATACCGGCTTCGGGGCGAAGTAGCCGCGATTGTTCAGAAGCCCGAGGGGGCCGAAATCGAACCCTTCGCGCGGTTGCGGCAGCAGGCGCAAAACCCCGAAATACCAGATGAATATCTGCAGCAGCAGCGGGATGTTCCGCAGCGTCTCGACATAGACGGTTGCAAGCCGGCTGATCATCCAGTTCTTCGACAGGCGCGCAATGCCGATGACAAATCCCAGAATGGTTGCGAGAATGATGCCGAAGAACGCCACGAGGAGCGTGTTGAGAAGTCCAACCAGATAGACGCGCCCGTAGGTCGATTCCGCCTGATTGTATTCGATCAGCGCCTGGTTGACCGCAAATCCCGAGGGGTTGTTGAGAAAACCGAAACCGCTGGCGATGCCCGCCGCGGCAAGGTTGGCGTACATGTTTGAAAGCGCGCTGTAGACCAGGAACACGATGACCAGGACCAGCAAGACCTGGAACAACGCGTTACGCACCGCGGGATTGTTCAGCAGCGCGACCTTTGGCGGTTCGTCGGCGTGTAGCGCTTCATTCATGGCCATGGCGGTTCCGCTCGTTTTGGTTAGCACAACTCCTCCGCGTGACGATCAACTCGTCAAACGGCTCCCGGTTTCCGGCGCTGTGCATGATTTCAGCCAAGGTACGGTGTCCGGTCAGGGCCGGACACCGCGAAGAACCGATCTCAGCGGATCGGCGGAGCGTATTGCAGTCCGCCCTTCGACCACAGGGCGTTGATGCCGCGCGCGATCGCCAGAGGCGTGTTCGGGCCGACGTTGCGCTCGAAGGCCTCGCCGTAATTGCCGACGCTCTTGACGATGCTGTAAGCCCAGTCGGCGCCAAGACCGATCGATGCGCCGAAATCGCCTTCCGCACCGAGCAGACGCTTGATTTCGGGGTTTTCCGACGCCTTCATTTCGTCGACATTCGCCTGGGTCACGCCGAGTTCCTCGGCGGTGATCATGGCGAAATGCGTCCACTTGACGATGTTGAACCACTGGTCGTCGCCCTGGCGCACCACGGGGCCGAGCGGCTCCTTGGAAATGATCTCAGGCAGGACCTTGTGCTCGCCCGGGTTCTTCAGCTTCAGGCGCTCGGCATAGAGGCCGGACTGGTCGGTGGTGAAGACGTCGCAACGGCCAGCGTCATAGGCGGCAACAACCTCGTCGGCCTTCTCGAAGGCGACCAGCTCGTACTCCATGTTGTTGGCGCGGAAATAGTCGGCGACGTTGAGTTCGGTCGTCGTGCCGGTGTTGGTGCACACCGAAGCGCCGGAGAGTTCAAGCGCGGAGTTGATGTTCATCGACGTGCGGACCATGAAGCCCTGACCATCATAGTAGTTCACGCCGGCGAAATTCAGGCCGAGCTGGGTGTCGCGGCTCATCGTCCACGTGGTGTTGCGCGACAGCACGTCGATTTCGCCCGATTGCAGCGCGGTGAAGCGCTCCTTGGCCGAGAGAGGCGAGAACTTCACTTTGGTGGCGTCGCCGAAAACGGCTGCGGCGACCGCCTTGCAGAGATCAACGTCGAGACCGCTCCAGTTGCCGGCGGAATCGGGGTTGGAGAAACCGGGCAGACCCTGGCTGACGCCGCATTGGACGAAACCCTTCGCCTTGACGTCGTCGAGCGTCGCGGCGGAAGCGCCGAACGCGCCCGCCATCAGCACTGCCGCTGTCGCCACGCCTGCGAGTAGATGTTTTTTCATGATTTTGATTACCTCTGTTGCCTTGTACTCTCTCCCGGGTCAGCGCGCGTCTGCGCGCCGCTTCGCACGGCAACCCACCCCACTTGTGCGGCGGTTTGCCCGCGCGTCCCTGAGGGTGTATCGAATGCCAATTCATCCTTTAGGTCAAGGCCTGTTGGAAAACTTGTCACCGGTGCATTCAAAGCGCTTTGATCGCCGGCCAGACGCACGGCTGTTCTCGCGTTTGAAAATCCCTTTATATCATATACTTACCGCGAAATTCCAATAACAGCCGGCAGCAGGGACGGCGGCTGTGGACGAAGCGCGACCCGGCGGTTTGCAGCAAGCCGAGCAAGCCAGAGCGTGAACAGCAGGCCGCAGGCGAAGCCGGCTACGACGTCCGAGGGGTAATGCGCCCCCGCCGGCACACGCGCAAAGGCAAGCAGGAACAGCAAGCCGAACGCCGCCACGCGCCAGCGCGGAAAAAACAGCATCAGCACCATGGCGATGGCACCGGCGTCAGTCGAATGCCCCGACGGAAAACTCTGGAATGCATGGTCGAATTGCAGCGGATGGAAGGCAAAAGGTCCGGTCTCGGCGAACGACCAGGGCCGCGCCCGGCCAACGATCTGCTTGACGATGTTGACCGCGATTCCCGCCCCGGCAATCGAGACGAAGACGAACGCCGCATCGGCGTAGTGCCGTGCGAGCGTAGCGCGCAGGCGCCGGTCGAGCAGGGCCCAGTTCATGCAGCCGATGACGAGTACCAGTAAGGCTGCGGGAACGAGATACCATTGCGATTTCGCCGCGTCCGTCACCGTGCGCAGGAACTGGAAAACCCACAATTGGGATTGTGTTGCGAGCAAATGCAGCGGCGCATCCAGCATGGCGGCGGCGCAGGTGGCAACGAGCGCCAGACCGGCGAGCGCGGTCATGCGGTAGTCCCAGGCCGGCTCCGCGTGCGGGGCTGCCGGTCGGCCTGTTCGCCTCCATATTCGCCGCGTTGTCTTCACGCCGCGCGCCGCAACAAGGTCGTCACGCGCATGGCGCACCGCCTCGCTTGTCGCGCTCCTTGCTGCACGCCACTGTTTGACACCGTCCGAGACAACGCGCTGTGCAGCGGTTCGCGCCCGCACCGCCAAGGCGCGGGCCTTGCGGCCGGTCTCGTTCGCCCCCCGCCGGGCTGACGCCCAAAGCTGCGGCCACAGTGGCGAACGCGCGATTCGCAAGGCGAAGCGTTGCGCCGTTGCGACACGTTCCACAACTTGCTGGCTCAACGGCCGTTGCCCCGCGTCCAAATCACCCTGCTCCTTGCTTGCGTCTCGCCTGCGCCTGCGATTAGCATCAAGATGCAAGACATTCACCGGGGGATTCCATGACCGACGACAGCCACGGCATCAACACGCGCCTTGCCCATGCCGGGCACAACCCGCGCGACTTCCACGGCTTCGTCAATCCGCCGGTTGTACATGCCTCCACCGTGCTGTTTCCCGATGCGGCCACGCTGGCGACGCGGAACCAGAAATACATTTACGGCACGCGCGGCACGCCGACCACGGACGCGCTCGCCGACGCGATCAATGAACTGGAAGGCTCGGCCGGCACCATTCTCGTGCCATCCGGCCTTGCCGCAGTGACGATTCCCCTTCTCGCATTCCTGTCTGCCGGCGATCATGTGCTGATCGTCGATTCGGTCTACAACCCGACGCGGCGCTTCGCAGACACCATGCTGGCGCGCCTAGGCGTCGAGGTCGAATACTACGAACCGCATCTGGGCGCGGCGATCGCCGACCGCATGAAGCCGAACACCAGGGTCGTATTCACCGAATCGCCCGGCTCCAACACCTTCGAGATGCAGGACATTCCGGCGATAGCCGCCGCCGCGAAGGCGAAGGGCGCCATCGTGATGATGGACAACACCTGGGCGACGCCACTGTTCTTCAAGCCGCTCGACCATGGCGTCGACATCTCGATCCATGCGGCGACGAAGTATCCCGGCGGCCATTCCGACGTGCTGCTCGGCACGGTTTCCGCCAACGAGCGCGCGTGGCATGACCTGCACGAAGCCTACATCACAATGGGATGTTGCGCCGGCCCTGACGATGTCTACCAGGTGCTGCGCGGCCTGCGCACGATGGGCGTGCGGCTGGAGCGGCACCAGAGGAACGCGCTGGAGGTCGCCCGCTGGCTGGCGCAGCAACCGGGCATCGCCGAGGTGCTGCATCCGGCCCTGGAGAGCTTTGCCGGCCACGACCTGTGGAAACGCGATTTCTGCGGCGCATCCGGCCTGTTCTCGGTGGTGCTGGACGGCGGAGGAACAGAGAAGGCGCATACCTTTCTCAACGCGCTGAAGATTTTCGGCCTCGGCTACTCCTGGGGCGGCTACGAAAGCCTTGCCGTGCATGTGTGGCTCGGCGACCGCACCTGCACACGCACCGACTATGCCGGCCCGGTGTTGCGGCTGCAGATCGGGCTGGAAGATCCGTCCGACCTGATGGCCGACCTGCAGCGCGGGCTGGACGCGGCGGCGACCGCGTCGTGAATGCTCAATACTCATCGCGCCGGCGGCTGCGCGGATCGTCGATGCGGCGTTCGCGATAGATGTCTCCACGCCGCGCCCGCACCCGCCACGGGCGCGCCTTGTTGAGGGCGATGTCATAACGTCGATCGCCACGATCGAGATCGGCAATGGCAAGGCCGGAACCGGTGCGCCGCACCTCCACCCATGCACCATCCGGCCCGGCGATGCCGCGGGTTGACTCGCGGTCCTCGCCCGCCATCACTGCAGCCGCGAGCCAGAACTGGTTCAGTCCGGCATGGGCGATCGACGCGGTGCGAAAGAAGGGCGGAAAGCCCGAAGTGGAGAAGACAACCGCATCGACGCCGAGTTGCCCATACTCCATGAACACCTCGGCAAAGCCGATCTCGATGCAGATGGCGACACCGAAGCGCCAGCCATCGATTGAAAAGGTTACCGGATCGGTTCCCGGCGTGTACCAGCCCTGCAATTCCGTGTTCGACAGGAATCGCTTGTCGTAGCGCGTGAGCAGTTCGCCGTTGTCCCGGATCATGAAGACGCTGTTGTGCGGCGGCGCGCCGTCGGTCTCCAACCGGTGTGCGCCGCCAACCGCGGCAAAGATGCGGTGCCCGGTACAGCAGTCGGCAATTGCGCGCAGTTCGCGTTCGTGCAACGCCCATTCGTAGCGCGACCAGGCGGCCGGCGACGGCACATGCAGCTTGGCGTAGCCGGAAAGCGCTCCTTCGCAGAAACATGCCAGCCGCGCGCCGTGCCTGGCTGCATCCGCGATCTGGTGGCGGATTGCTGCGCCATTGGCCGCAATGTCGGCGGTGACCTCGGTTTCAGCGGCGGCAATGCGGATCAAGGCGCGACGTCCCCTTTTCCAGCCTGACCCCGCAGACCGGCCTGACACCTTCAACACGAAACAAAACAATGGCGATCCCGGCAGGGCTCGAACCTGCGACCATTCGCTTAGAAGGCGAGTGCTCTATCCAGCTGAGCTACGGGACCGACGTTAACCCGCATAACCCGAATCGCAACGGCGGCTCAACTGCGATGTTTTTCGGGAGCGGTCGACAGCGTTGAAGGGTTTCATTCGCTGTCGCAAAATTCGTTACGCCTCTCGTTCCGTCATCCCGGAGCTAGTCCCCGGTCCCCAAACCGCGAAGCGATTCATCACTTTGGATCCCGAACACAACGCCCGGATGACGATCGCTCGTGTACCGCCCACCCTACCCTTCAATGAGTCCAGGGTTGCTTGCGGTCGTAGCGGAAATTGTCGGCATAGGCGACTTGCCGGCGCTTCGGCTGGTGCGGCTCCTCGACCGTAAACACGATGCCCTCGCGCTCGGCATAGGCGATTGCCTCGTCCTTCGTCGGGAATTTCAGGCGAACCTGCTGCAGCGTATCGCGAGAGGAAGTGTACCCCATCAGCGGTTCCACCACGCGCGGGCTCGCTTGGTCGAACTCAAGCACCCAGTGGCCGGTCTTGGCCTTGCCCGATTGCATGGCGGTCTTCGCCGGGCTGTAGATGCGCGCAGTCATGCCCTGCCCCGTCTCCTCGTGATGCGGCGGCGAGCTGGTCGGGGCGGCGTGATTCGAACACGCGACCCCCTGATCCCAAATCAGGTGCGCTACCAGGCTGCGCTACGCCCCGAAACCATGGCCTCGCCGGCCAAGCTGCTTGGCAGATACACGCCTTGGCGCGCGCCCGCAACCGGAATTGCCACGGTGCGCGCAAGCCTGTTGACTGCACTGTCGCTCCATTTGCCCTTGCCGCAAGCATACAGGTCTCTAAGGTTGGCACATCTGCGAAGGACTCTGCGCCATGCCCACCCCCGTCACCATCGACATCGTCTCCGACGTGATGTGCCCGTGGTGCTATATCGGCAAGAAACGGCTGGAAAAGGCGCTCGGCTCCCTCGATGACTCGATCCCGGTCGACGTGCGATGGCGACCGTTCCAGCTCGCCCCCACCTTGCCGCCCGAAGGCAAGGACCGCCGCCAGTACCTTTCGGAAAAGTTCGGCGGCGACGGGCGGGCGGCGAAAATCTATCAGGCGGTGCGCGAGGCCGGGCAATATGAGGGAATCGCCTTCGACTTCGAGGCGATCGGGAAAGCGCCGAACACGCTCGACTCCCACCGCCTCATCCGCTGGGCCGCCAGCGGCGGCGAAGGCGCGCAGGACCGGGTGGTGACGCGGCTTTTCCAGCTTTACTTCGAGGAAGGTGCAGATCTGACGGACCGACGGGTATTGCTTGACGCGGCGCGCGACGCCGGCCTCGATGCGTCGATTGTCGAGGCGTTGCTGGCCGGCGATTCCGACCGCGAAGCGGTGCAGGCGGAAATCGCAATGGCCTCGCGGATGGGGGTAACCGGGGTGCCGTGCTTCATTCTCAACGGCAAATACGCCGTGATGGGCGCACAGGACGCCGGCATTCTGGCCGACGCGATCCGGCAGGTTTCGGATGCTCCGGCGCGGGGCGTCGGAACGGATGGGTGAACTTCCGCTGGCTGGCGTCGCGCCGCAATAGCCGTTCGCCCGGCGCGCCCGCCTTACGGCGCATCCCATTGCGGCGAGAAATCGAAATCGCAGATGCGCTCATGGCGACTGCCGAGAGCCGTTATCGCCGCCATTTCCGCCTGAGTCAGCGCGAAACCGAAAACATCGAGGTTCTCGGCAAGGCGTTCGGCTTTTGTCGTTCTCGGAATGGCGACAATGCTGTCCTGTTGTACATGCCAGCGCAGCACCACCTGCGCCGGCGATTTGCCATGCGCCTCGGCCGCGTTCCTTATTGCCGGCTCCTCAAAGAGCGGCCCGCCGCGAAACAGCGGACAATAGGATGTCACGGCCATGCCGGCGGCGCGGCAGGCTGCATGCACCTTGGTCTGATCGAGATAGGGGTGGCGTTCGATCTGGTTTACCACCAGCGGCGCATCGCTCCAGGCGAGCGCCTGCGCAATCAGCGCGGTGGTGAAATTCGAAACGCCGATGTGGCGCGTCAACCCGGCCTCGCGCACGGCGTTCAGCGCGCGCATGGTTTCTTCCATCGGCACGTTGGGGTTCGGCCAATGCACGAGAGCAAGGTCGACATGATCCGTACCGAGGCGTTTCAGGCTTTGCTCGACCGACCGCTCCAGATCGCCCGCGGCAAGATCGGTATGCCAGATTTTGGTAGTGAGGAAGAGAGCGTCACGATCCAGCCCGGCGCGCCGGATGCCCTGCCCGACCTCCGTTTCGTTGCCATACATAGCCGCCGTATCAACATGGCGGTAGCCGAGGGAAAGCGCATGCGCCACCATGTCGGCGCAATGGTCGCCCTTCAGCGTCCATGTGCCGATGCCGATGGCCGGTATCTGCGCCCCGTTGGCGAAAACACTGTGCATGACCTGCTCCCTTGCGCTGCCTTGCGTTATCGCGCCAAGCATAACCGTCGGAAAGAAAAGGCCAAGAGCAATGTCATCAAAAACGGCAGACGCACCTGCAGCATCTCCTCGGCGCATCTTTGCCATTGACGCGCTGCGCGGGGCGGCGCTCGTCGCGATGGCGATCTACCATACCGCCTGGGATCTCGGATTCTACGGATATGTCGACCCTTCGATGGCGACAACGGGCGGCTGGAAGCTGTTCGCCAGAGCCATTGCATCGAGCTTTCTCGTTCTCGTCGGTGTCTCGCTGTGGTTGGCGCATCGCGACGGCATTCGCTTCAGGGCGTTCGGCAAGAGGGTGGCGCAAGTGGCGGCGGGCGCGGTTGCGATCACGGTCGCAACCTGGATCGCCCTGCCGCAGGGATTCGTCTTCTTCGGCATCCTGCATCAGATCGTCTTCGCCAGCGTGGCGGGGCTGGCGTTCCTTCGCCTGCCCTGGTGGGCGGTGGCGCTCGCCGGCTTCACAATCATTGCAATCGGCAACGGGGCAATGGCGCCGCCGTCGATCGACTGGCCGCCGCTGGTCTGGCTCGGCCTCACTTCCGTTCAGCCGCGCTCCAACGATTTCGTGCCGGTCTTCCCGTGGTTCGGCGCCGTCCTGTGCGGCCTCGCCCTTGCCAAGGCGGCGCATTCAGCTGGCTGGCCGAAACGCGACACCGCCTCGCAATCCGATTCAGCAAAACCGCGCATGCCGATGCGCGCGCTCGGCTTTCTTGGACGTCACGGTCTCGTTTTCTATCTTGCGCACCAGCCGGTCATACTCGCCTTGCTGTGGGTGCTGACGCAAATCGCGCCACCGGATCGCGTGGCGAGCTTCAACCGGCTATGTGTTCGCCAATGCGTCGAAGCGCAAAGCGGCAGGGGCTGGTGCGAAGCCTATTGCGCCTGCGCCATTGCGGGGCTTGAAAGCCGTGGCCTGTTCGACGAAGTCTATCGAGGCAAACGCGGGCGTGGCGATGAACAGGTCGAGGCTGTGATCGAGCAATGCAGCGCGGAAGCGACACCGCAAGAGGATGGCGGCAATGAACAAACCGACCGATGAGCGCCCGAATGTCATTCCCTGGCCCCCGATGGTCTATGTCGCGGCGATCCTTGTCGCGCTGGCGCTTGGCTTTGCGGTTCCCCTGGCCTGGCTTCCGCCCGGCCCCTTGACCGACATCCTGTTCATGCTCGGCATTTTGATGATAGCCGGGGGCATTGCGCTCGACCTCTACGCCATCTCCGTCTTGCATCGTCACAAGACGACGGTGATGCCGAATCGCGCTGTCAGTCACATCGTCACCTCGGGCCCTTACGCCCTGTCGCGCAACCCGATCTATCTGGGGGAAACCGTGCTGATGATCGGCACGGGACTGTTTTCGGGCAATGTGTGGTTCATCGTGCTGGCCTTCATTGCGTCGTTTGCGGTGCAGAAACTCGCGATCGAGCGGGAGGAAAAGCACCTGGAGCACAAGTTCCAGAAAGCCTGGCGCGACTATGCGAAACGGGTGAAGCGCTGGATCTGAGAGACCGGCCAAGGAAGCCCGGACGATCGTGTTGCCGGTCCTTGTTCCGGATCGCTGGTTGACGTTCACGCTTGCGGAAATTGCGGTCTGTCATTGCGTTCCCATTCAAGAACTGCCGGCGCGAGCGGCTCAACCCCTCGCACCAGGTCCGACGCCTTCTCGCCTATCATGATGGTCGGGGCGTTCGTGTTCGATGAATTGATCAGCGGCATGATCGAGGAGTCGCATACACGCAGGCCTGAAACGCCGCGCACCCTCAATTGCGGATCGACCACCGCCATCGCGTCGATTCCCATCTTGCAGGTCCCGACCGGGTGGTGGTCAGTCTTCGCCATCCGGCATGCATAGTCGAGCGCCGTGGAGGGATCGTCCGCCTCGACGCCGGGGAGCACCTCGCGGGCAACGAACGGCTTCAATGCCGGCTGCGCCATGATCTCGCGCGCCATCTGCAAACCGCGCAGTGACATTTCCAGATCGTACGGATCCGCCCAGTAGTTCGGATCGATCAGCGGCGCATCAGCAGGATCGGCGCTGGCGAGGCGCACGGTGCCCCGCGAGCGCGGCCGCATAAAGGCCGAATTCAGCGTCACGCCCGGATTGTCGAGCTTGGCGATACCCTTCTCGATGCCGGACCCTTGGCCGAAATGGAACTGGATGTCGGGTGAGCGGGCGCCCGGATCGGCATACCAGAAGCCGCCGGTTTCAAACAAGGACGACACCACCGGGCCGTTCTTGAACGCCAGGTACTGCAAGCCGGCCAGCACAGTGCGATGCGGTCGGTTCACGCGGTCATAGGAGTGATTGCCGGTACACTCGGACAGCACGCACAAGTCGACATGATCCTGCAGGTTCTCGCCAACACCTGGCAGGTCGTGAACCACCGGGACGCCGACAGCCGCAAGATGGTCGGCCGGGCCGATGCCCGACAACAGCAGCAGGCGCGGTGAACCGATGGCGCCGGCTGCAACAAGAACCTCTCGGGCGGCGCTCAGGTGTTGCGATCCCTGCTTCGAGGTGAGTTCGATCCCGATCGCCCTACCCTTCTCCACGACAATTCTGCGCACAAGCGCATTTTCGATCACGTCCAGGTTGGGACGCGAGCGGGCGGGGCCGAGAAAGGCGACGGCGGCGGACGAACGGCGCGCATTGCGCTGGGTGAGCTGATAGTAGCCGACGCCGCGCTGAACTGCTCCGTTGAAATCCGGGTTGTAGGGCATGCCATATTGTTGTGCAGCGCGGATGAAAGCGTCGCAGACCGGGAGCGCGCCGCGCGGCATTGAAACGCCAAGCGGGCCATCCGTGCCGTGATAATCGTCGTGGAAGCGCTCATTGCCTTCCGCGCGTTTGAAATAGGGCAGAAGATCGCGGTAGCCCCAGCCCTCGCAACCGGCCTCATCGCGCCAGGCGTCGTAGTCCTTCGCGTTGCCGCGCGTGTAGACCTGTGCGTTGATGGTGGAGCCACCGCCGATCACCCTGGCTTGGGTATACCAGAGCACACGGTTGCGCATGTGTTTTTGTGGCACCGTCGACCAGCCCCAGGAAGCGATGCCCTGGGTCATCCTGGCAAAACCGGCCGGCCAGTGAAACAGGTAATTGCGGTCGTTTCCTCCGGCCTCCACCAGAGCCACCCGCAAGTCGCGATCCTCGCTAAGTCGCGCCGCCAGTACACAGCCGGCCGAGCCGCCGCCAACGATGACATAGTCGTACTCGCGTTGCTTCATGCGTCAAAACCACCTGCATTGCATTCGCCGTCAAGAGGCGCAACTCAGTTCAGCATACCGTTGCGAACCGTTCGACGCAGGCGTCGAGCACCTCGGCCGGATCGCGTTTCCACCAGTTTTGGGCGGAAAAAACCTCCACCTCGCAAAATCCCTTGTAGCCGGCGTCTTCCACCGCGGCGCGGATGCCCTTTAGGTCAGCCACGCCGTCGCCCATCATGCCGCGATCGAGCAGCACATCGCGGGTTTCCGCCAGCCAGTCGCAGAGATGGTATCCAAAAATACGGTTTGCGCCAGCGCGTTGCAGTTCGGCGGCAAGCGATGTGTCCCACCAGACATGATAGACATCGACGGCAACGCCGACATTGTCGTGGCCGGTGCGCTGGCACAGATCCACCGTGTCGCGCATGGTCACGAGACAAGAGCGGTCGCCGCCATAGACCGGGTTCAGCGGTTCGAGCGCCAGCTTCACGCCACTTGCAGCGGCGCGGTCGGCCATGGCCGAAATGCGTTCGGCAACCAGATCGAGGCTCGACTGCATACCCTTGGTGCCGGGCTCCACCCCGCCGGTGACGATCGTCAGCACCGGCGAGCCAAGCGCGGCTGACATATCGATGGCGGCGCGAAAATCATCCATCATCGCGTCCGGCGGAAGCGCCGTCGGTCCGGTCAGGAACGGCGTGCGGCACAGCCCGACCACTTGCATGCCGGCGGCGCGCACGCGCTCGCCGATCTGCTGTGCGCGGGCGCCAATTTCGCGCCGCCAGAACACGATGCCACCGAAACCGCGCTCGGCGCAGGCGTCGATCACCTGTTCGGGCGACCAGCCAGCGCCGGCGCCATCAAGATTGTGGCCGAGCGTCGCCGTGTTCAGAGCCAGCGCGGAATGATCGTTGGCGAAGTCGCGCATGGTCAGGCTTCGACGCCGTAGAGCGCCAGCAGCTTGCGCATTCGCGACGCAGCCAGCGCGGGATCGGCGAGCAAGCCGCAGCCGTCGGCGAGACGGAAGACCTCGGTGAAATAGGGCAGCGGACGCGTCGCCTGCGCGCCACCCAACATGACGAAATGGTCCTGGAATCCGTTCAACCAGGCGAGGAAGACGACACCGGTCTTGTAGAACTGTGTCGGCGCGCGGAAGATCAGGCGCGCCAGCGGCACGGTCGGATCGAGCATGGCGCGAAAGCCGGCGACGTCGCCCTCGCCCAACCGCGCTACCGCGTAGGCGGCCGCCGGAGCGAGCGGATCGAATATGCCAAGCAAGGCGTGGCTGTAGCCCTGTTCGTCGCCCTCGATCAGTTCCGGGTAGTTGAAGTCATCGCCGGTATACATCTTGACGCCGGCCGGCAGGCGGCGGCGCATAACGATTTCCTTGTCCTTGTCGAGCAGCGAGATCTTGATGCCGTCGATTTTCAATTCGTTCTCGGCGATGACGGCAAGGCAGGTTTGCATCGCCGCGTCGAAACCGGCCGCGCCCCAATAGCCTTTCAAGGCGGGGTCGAACATGTCGCCGAGCCAGTGCAGGATGACCGGCTGGTCGCAGCGCGCCAGCACGTCGCGATAGACGGCGATGTAATCTTCCGGCGACGCGGCGCGGGCGGCAAGCGCGCGGCTCGCCATGACGATCAGTCGCCCGCCGAGCTTCTGGATTGCCTCGACCTGCTCGAAATAGGCGCGGCGCACATCATCCAGCGATCGCGCATCGGCGACGGCCAACTGGTCCGTGCCGCAGCCGTTGAACACCAGCGCATCCGGCAGTTCGGCGCGGGTGCGGCGGATCAGTTCCAGCGCGCCCGGCCAGTCCAGCCCCATGCCGCGCTGGGCAGTGTCCATCGCCTCGGCGATGCCGAACCCGAGGCCCGCGAGGTGACGGCGAAACGCCATCGTCGCGTCCCAGTCGACATTTGCCTTGCCGGTCGGATCGTTTGCCGTGAACGGATCGGCCACCACGTGCGCTGCGGAGAACACCACGCGGGCGGGATCGGCGCCAAGCCGCGCCGACGGGATCGCGTTGCCGGACAGTGCGTAGGGCGACAGCCTGCCGGTTTCATCGGGGAGATTGATTGTCAGTGTCATGGAAAACCCTCAGAACCGCGACACCAGCATGCCGGCGTCGGCGTGGATCACCTCGCCCGTCGTGTAGGGCAGGTCGCCGGCGGCGAGCGTCGCCATGATGCGGCCGACATCGTCGGGCGAGCCCATGCGGCGGATCAGCGTCAGCCCTTCCTCGTCGATGCGGCGCTTGTACATTTCGGTGACGGGCTTGGTCATCGCGGTTTCGATCAGCCCGGGGCGGATATCGTAGCAGGCGATATTCTCGCGTCCGAGTCGCACCGCAAACACCTTCGTCACCATCGCCGATGCCGCCTTCGACACGCAGTATTCGCCGCGCGGTTCGGCCACCGCCTCGGCATTGGAGGAGGAGACGTTGATAAGGCTGTAGAAGCGGCCGTCGTTGCGATTGCGGGTCAACAAGCGCCTGGCCCAGGCCTGGCTCAGGAAGAACTGCGCCTTGGCGTTGACCGCCTGGCAGCGGTCGTAGCTTTCCTCGGTCACGTCGAGCGGATCGCCGCGGCTGATCACGCCGACGCCGGCGTTGTTGACGAGCGTCGACAGCGGGCCGATGGCAGCTTCCGCCTCGTCCAGCATGCGCGCATGCTGCGCCAGATCGGCAACATCGCCGGCGATGCGCACGACCGGAACGCCAAGTTCGGCAATCCGTTGCTCCGCGCCCTTCAGTTCGTCGTCGTCCACCGGACCGTTCAGCGCCACGGCAAATCCGCGCCGGGCCATGGCGAGCGCCGCGCCAAGCCCGATGCCCCGGCTCGACCCGGTGATGAGTGCTGCCTGCCGCGCCGCGCCGGTCATGCCCTTGCCCCGTTCTTCAACAATTCGCGTGCGATGATCATGCGCTGGATCTGGTTGGTTCCCTCGTAGATTTGCGTGATCTTGGCGTCGCGGTAAAGCCGTTCGACCTCGAAACCGCGAATATAGCCGGAACCGCCAAACACCTGCACCGCATCTGCCGTGCGGGCGACCGCCATGTCGCCGGCAAAGCACTTGGCGATCGAGCACGCCTTGGTGGCGTCCTCGCCGCGGTCGATCTTCACCGCGGCGCTGTGCACCAGCAGGCGCGCTGCCTCGATGTCCTTGGCCATGTCGGCGAGCAGCCATTGCACGCCCTGGAATTCGGCGATCGCCTTGCCGAACTGCTTGCGCTGGCGGGCGTAATCGACCGCCGCCTCAAGCCCGGCCTGGCCGATGCCGACGGCGAGCGCGGCGATGCCGACGCGGCCCTTGTCGAGCACGCTCATCATTATGTGGAAGCCACGGCCTTCCTCGCCGAGCAGGGAGTCCGCCGGAAGTTCGACATCGTCGAAGTTCAGCGGGCCAACCTGGCTCGCGCGCTGGCCCATCTTGTGTTCCTTCGGCCCGCGCGTCACGCCCTTGGCATGCAGGTCGACAATGAAGATGCTCATGCCGCGATGGCCGGCTTCCCGGTCGGTCTTGGCCAGCACGAAGCCGACATCGGCGACCGGCGCGTTGTGGATCCAGATCTTGCCGCCGTTTAGAACCCAACCGTCAGCGGTCTTCCGCGCAAAGGTGCGGATGCCGGAAACGTCGGTGCCTGCCTCCGGTTCGGTGATGCAATAGGCGACGCGGATTTGCGCCCGCATGGCTGGGCCGAGCCAACGCGCCCGCTGCGCGTCCGTTCCGTGGCGCACCAGCAACGTCGAGATCAGTTCGACCAGCCCGCACTGGTCGGCAACGGAAGAATAGCCGCGCGACAGTTCCTCCATCACCAGCGCATAGGTCAGCGTGTCGAAACCCGGACCGCCATGCGCCTCCGGCACGCCGATGCCGAACAGCCCGAGTTCGCCCATCGCGGTGTAGATGTCTTGCGGAAACCGCTCGTCGCGGTCGAGCGCCTCGGCCTGCGGCCTGACCACCTCCTCGGCGAACTGGCGCGCCATGTCGCGCACCTGCGCTTGCGTCTCGTTCACATACATCGCAGCACCATTGTAACCATCTGGTTACTTCCTAGCGCCCGACCTGCGCCTCGTCAAGCTGGTCCTCGTGCTTGCGCCAGCCGATGCGCCGGCCTATGAATTAACCGAACAGTTACCTGGGAGGAAAGCATGCACCCTTCGGACAAGCGCAAGTTCGGTCGCGTCGATCTCGACGTCACCGCCTTTTCGTTCGGCACGGCCCCGATTGGCAACATCTTCCGCGAAATCGACGAGGCGACGTCGCAGGCGATGATTGAACGGTCCTGGGAGGCCGGCGTGCGCTACTTCGACACCGCGCCGATGTACGGCCACGGGCTGGCCGAGTTACGCACTGGCCATGCGCTGCGCTGGAAGAATCGCGACGACTATGTTCTCTCCTCGAAGGTCGGGCGCCTCCTCAAGCCTGCGCCGCGCGCTTCGATCAACTTCGCGCCATGGAAAAACGCCGGGGCCTTCAGGATCGAATTCGACTACTCCTACGACGGCACGATGCGCTCGCTGGAGGATTCGCTGCAGCGGATGGCGCTGGAACGCATCGACATCTGCTTCATTCACGACATCGATGTGTTCACACGCGGAGCAGAACAGCCGGAGGTGTTCCGCCAGGCGATGGACGGCTGCTGGAAAGCGCTGGCAAAATTGCGTGAGGAGGGCGTCGTCAAGGCGATCGGCGTCGGCGTCAACGAATGGCAGGTCTGCCACGAGGCGCTGAAGCAGCGCGATTTCGACTGCTTCCTGCTTGCCGGGCGCTATACCCTGCTGGAACAGGAATCGCTCGACGAATTCCTGCCGCTTTGCGAGGCGCGCGGCGCGGCCGTGGTGGTGGGCGGCGGCTTCAACTCGGGCATCCTGGCGACGGGCGCGGTTGAGGGGGCGAAGTACAACTACGCTCCTGCGCCGGCCGACATCATGGAAAAGGTGCGAAAAATCGAGGCGGTATGCCGCGACCACTCCGTGCCGCTGCCGGCGGCCGCGTTGCAGTTTGTCGTCGCGCACCCGGCGATTCCCTCGTTCTGCGCCGGCACGCGCACCGTGGAACAGCTGGAGCAGAACCTGAAATGGTTCAGCCATTCGATCCCGGCGGCCTTCTGGGCCGATCTGAAGGCGAAGGGGTTGCTGCGCGAGGATGCGCCGGTGCCGGCGTGAGCGGTCAGATCCCAACCGGAAGACAGCTTTCGCAAACCGGCCTGCGCTACGGCGACATTGAGCGGGGAGACTGGTTCGACACGCCGTCGCGCACGATCACGGCGCAGGATATCGACCGGTTCGCAGACCTCACCGGCGACCGGTTTGAAATCCACATGAGCGACGCGGCGGCGCAGGAATACGGCTTTTCTGCCCGTGTGGCGCACGGTCTGCTTGTTCTCGGCCTTATCGACGGGTTGAAGAACCAGGCGCAGGCACAATTCCGCGCCATCGCCTCACTTGGCTGGGAGTGGCGTTTCGAGCGTCCGGTATTGATCGGCGACACGATTCGCGCACGGATCATCGTTCAGTCGAAACGGACGACCCGCCATCCAGGCAAGGGGATCCTCGAACTCGATTTCACGGTGCTGGATTCCCACGACACAGCTGTGCAGCGCGGACGCAATCTGCTTATGGTGATGCGCCAGCCGGATTGAGGCCGGCGCAAGCTTAGAGTATCCGTGATGATCAAGCCAACGCGCACAGCCATTCGCTCCGCGTGGCGTCTGCCCATCATGAGTTGGTCAAACACTCCCTCCATCATGAAGGCGGTTACACCAGCCTCTGCTCGGTCGCGGGATCGAAGAACACGGCCTTGTCGAGATTGAAAGCAAGCGGGACGATCTGGCCCGGTTCGACTGAAGCGTCGGCGCGCATGCGTGCGATCACCTCCTTGCCGCCGAGTTGCGTGATGGCGAAAGTGTCCGAGCCGGCCGGCTCCAACACGTCGATCAGGCAGTCGGCCTTCTCGACCTGCTTACCCGTGTGATCCGCGCCTTCCGGATCGGTCAACGCCTCGGGGCGGATACCGAAAATCACCTCGCCGCCGGCGCGTGCCTTCAATGCGCCGATACGGGTTGGCGCGGCGATGCGGATCTCGCCACTTGACGTCTTCATGGCGATGGCCAGAGCGCCATCCCATTCCTCGATGCGCGCCGGGATCAGGTTCATCGACGGCGATCCCATGAAATCGGCGACGAAAATATTGGCCGGCTGGTTGTAGATTTCGCGCGGCGTGCCGAACTGCTGCAGGTAGCCGTCCTTGAGGACCGCGATTTTCGTCGCCAGCGTCATCGCCTCGATCTGGTCGTGCGTCACATACACGATAGTTGCGCCCATACGCTGGTGCAGGCGCTTGATCTCCGTGCGCATGTCGACACGAAGCTTGGCGTCGAGGTTCGACAGCGGCTCGTCGAACAGGAACACCTGCGGGTCGCGCACCAGCGCCCGCCCCATGGCGACACGCTGGCGCTGGCCGCCGGACAACTGGCTCGGCTTGCGCTTCAGCAGGTGCGCGATCTGCAGCATCTCGGCCACTTCGCCGATCGCCTTGTCGCGCTCATCCTTCGGCACGCCGCGGATTTCCATGCCGAAGCCGATGTTCTGCTCCACCGTCATATTGGGATAGAGCGCGTAGGACTGGAACACCATCGCGATGTCGCGCTTCGACGGCGGTTCGCCGGCAATGTCGCGTCCGGCGATGTGGATCTCCCCTTTGGTGATCGACTCAAGCCCGGCAATGGTGTTGAGCAGCGTGGACTTGCCGCAGCCAGAGGGGCCAACTAGCACGAGGAAGCCGCCCTTCTCGATCTCAAGGCTGATGTCCCTGAGCACATCGACCGGGCCGAAGGATTTGGAAAGGTTGCGGATTTCCAGAAACGCCATCGTTTACCCCTTTACCGCGCCGGCCATCAGGCCGCGCACGAAATACCGGCCGGACACGACATAGACGACCAAGGTCGGCAATGCCGCGAGGATCGCGCCGGCAAAATGGACATTGTATTCCTTCACTCCTGTCGACGAGCTGACCAGATTGTTGAGCGCCACGGTCATGGGAATGGAGTCGAAGTCTGCAAATGACGCGCCGAACAGGAAATCATTCCAGATGTTGGTGAATTGCCAGATCACGGTGACGACGATGATCGGCCCGGACGAGGGCAGAAGGATGCGCCGGAAGATCTGGAAAAACGTGGCGCCGTCGATCTGGGCGGCGCGGACCAGTTCGGTCGGGAAGGCTTCGTAGTAATTGCGGAAGAACAGCGTCGTGAAACCGAGGCCGTAGACCACATGCACCATCACCAAGCCCCATGTCGTGCCTGCAAGGCCAAGGATGCCAAGGACGCGCGCCATCGGTATCAGAACGATCTGGAAGGGGATGAAGCAGGCCAGCAGCATCAGCCCGAAGATCACCGTGTCGCCCCGGAAACGCCACTTGGTCAGCACATAACCGTTCAGCGCGCCGAGCAAGGTCGAAATCGTCACCGCCGGGATGACCATCAGGATGGAATTGACGAAGTAGGGGCGCAGCCCCGTCGCCTCGACGCCGATCTGCGCCGTCGACCAGGCCGAGAGCCACGGCGCCGCGGTCCAGGTCTGCGGCAGCGAAAGCATGCCGCCAGCACGAATTTCGTCGAGCGGTTTCAAAGAGTTGACCAGCATCACATAAAGCGGAAGCAAGTAGTAGATCGCAAAAACCGCCAGTGCGACGTGGATGAGAAGGCGCGACAGGATGTTGTGGCGCACTGCAATGTCGGGCGATGACGCGCTCATCGTTTCTTGCCTCCCGCCAGTTCGGAATAGAGATAGGGCACGATGATTGAGAAGATCATGATCAGCATGATGATCGCCGACGATGCGCCGATGCCCATCAGGTTGCGTGTGAAGGTGTAGGAATACATGAATGTGGCCGGCAGTTCGGTCGCCTGCCCCGGCCCGCCGCCGGTGAGCGCCACCACGAGGTCGTAGGACTTGATGGCCAGATGCGCCAGTACCACGAAGGCGGAAAGGAAGACCGGGCGCATCAGCGGAATGATGATGCGGCGGTAGATGGTCATGGTCGATGCGCCGTCGATCTGCGGTGCGCGGATGGTCTCGTTGTCGGCGCCGCGCAGCCCGGCCAGGAACATCGCCATCACGAAACCCGACGATTGCCATACTGCGGCGATGACGACGGTGTAGATCGCCATGGTGCGATCCTTGATCCAGCCGAATTCGAAGCTTTCCCAGCCCCATTGGTGCATGACGTTCTCAAGTCCGATACCGGGATCGAGAAACCATTTCCATGCCGTGCCGGTGACGATGAAGCTCAGCGCCATCGGATAGAGGTAGATCGGGCGCAGCAGGCCTTCAGCGCGGATCTTCTGGTCGAGCAGGATGGCGAGAAACAGCCCCAACACGGAGCAGATGACGATGTAGAGAGTGCCGAAAACGGCGAGGTTGGACAGCGCGCGCCACCAGTGCGGCAGTTTCCAAAGGCGCGAATAGTTTTCAAGGCCGACAAAATCGTAGTTCGGCAACATCTTTGATGCGGTCATCGAAAGATAACCGGTGTAGGCGATGAAGCCGTAGACGAAGAAAAGGATCAGAAGAAAACTGGGCGCGAGCACCAGCTTCGGCAAAAGGATCTGCAGCCTTTCGCGCATCGCGTTGCCTCCCCGCAAATCGGTCATGAATGCGCCGGGCGGGGTTTTGCGCCCCGCCCGGATTGGCCGGGCATTTGCGCCCGGCCAGGGAGGATCACTTCACGGCCTCGACGGCGGCGGCCAGTTCGGCGGCGGCGTCAGCGGTCGCGATCTCGCCGTTGAAGTGGCGGGTCACGACGTCATAGAGCGCGTTCTTCACGGCAGCCGGCGCAGCATGGCCATGCGCCATGGAGCCGAACAGCGAGCCGTTGGCGTTCGCCTCGGCGAGGTCCTTCATGCCCTTCTTGCCGCAATCGTCGAAGTCGGTGTCCGGCACGTCGGTGCGGGCGGGAACCGAACCCTTGACCACGTTGAACGCCGACTGGAACACCGGATTCTCGATCGCCGAAGCCATCAGCAGCTGCGCCTTCTGGCGGTCTTCGCCGACCTTGAACATGGCGAACTGGTCGGAGTTGAAGGTCACCGATCCCTGTGTGCCAGGGAAACGGATGCAGACGAAATCGCCGCCCGGCTTCTGGCCGGCCTTCAGGAACTCGCCCTTGGCCCAGTCGCCCATCATCTGCATGCCGGCCTTGCCCTCGATCACCATCGCAGAGGCCAGGTTCCAGTCGCGGCCAGAGAAGTTGTCGTCGACATAGGAGCGCAGCTTTTCCATGCGCGCGAAGGCTTCGGTCATCTTCTCACCACCGAGCGCCGCCGGGTCGAGATCTACCATCGACGCCTTGTAGAAGTCGTTGCCGAGCGACAGCACGACGGCGTCGAAAATGGTGGCGTCCTGCCAGGCCTGACCGCCATGGGCGAGCGGGGTGATGCCGTTTGCCTTCATCTTGTCGAGCACGGCGACGAGTTCGTCCCAGCTTTCCGGCGCCTTGCCACCGGCCGCATCAAGCGCGGCCTTGCTGATCCACACCCAGTTCGTGGAGTGGACATTCACGGGCGCCGCGATCCAGTGACCGTCATGCTTGGAGAAGGCTTGCAATGCGGAGGGAACGACATTGTCCCAGCCTTCGGCCGTTGCGATCTCGTCGAGATTGCCGAGCGCACCTTCCGTGGCCCAATCGAGAATGTCGAAACCGAGCATCTGCACGGCGGTCGGCGCATTGCCGGCAGTGACGCGGGCGCGCAACGCCGTCATCGCTTCCGTTCCGCCGCCGCCGGCGACCGGCATGTCAGACCAGGTCACGCCCTTCGATTCCAGATCCTTCTTCAGGACATCGAGCGCAGCGGCCTCACCGCCGGACGTCCACCAGTGCAGGACTTCGACGCTGTCTGCGGCGCGCGCGCCAGTGGCGGCAAGGCCGATCATGGCGATCGCCGTGGAGATGGTCAGAAACTTGCGAATACGCATGGATACCTCCCGTTGGATTGTGGCCCCATTCATCCGGTAGCCGTGGATGGATTTATAACGTTACAAATTTCGCGGGCTGTCAAGCGCCAAAACCCTGCTGCAAACCAAAAAACATGCTGCATCGCAACAAACAAATACGGCAAGATTCCACAAAGCCGACTTGACGCGGCACAGAAGAGGCTTTTCACTACACCTCTTTGAAACGTTACAAAATCGCGGTGAGCATGGGCATGGAAAGAGGTCGACCCGCGACATCGCCGGGTTTCGCCGAACCGGGGCGTACGGCGCTCAACCTGCGCCCAACGCTGAAGACGATCGCCGAAGCGACGGGCCTTGCGGTGACGACCGTGTCGCGCGCGTTGGCCGGCGATCCGCAGATTGCCGCGCGCACCCGAGACAGGGTGGAGGCGGTCGCAAAGAGCGTCGGCTACATGCCGGATCGCGCTGCACAGCGGCTGCGCACCGGGCGCACAAATGTCATTTCGCTGCTTGTCAATCCGCGTCACGAGTATCTCGGCTTCTCAGCCGAACTTACCGCCGGCATCACCGATTCGCTGAAGGGAACACCGTATTTCGTTTCGCTCATTCCCGATTATCTCGACGAGACGCGGCTGGACGTGGTGTCGAAGATCATCCGCAACCGACTGGCCGACGGCGTGGTGTTCACCCGGACGGAAGTTTTCGACGAGCGGGTGCGGCTGCTCATGGAGAACGATTTTCCGTTCATTACCCATGGGCGCACGGAATTCACCGCCGTTCATGCCTATGTGGACTTCGACAACGAGGCGTTCGCGCGCGAAGCCGTGCGCCGCCTTGTCGCCAAGGGCCGCAAGCGGCTGTCCATCGTACTGCCGGACCAGAAATACACCTTCGCCCAGCATCTGCGTTACGGTTTCGTGGCCGAGGCGCGTCAGGCCGGCATAGCGTTCGAGACCGCGGAGGGCGTGACCATCGACGACCGGCCGGAGCGGATCATGGAGTATGTGCGCCAACGTCGGCAATCCGCGGACGGGCCCGACGGTTTCGTCTGCGTCGGCGAGGTGGCGGCAAGGGCGACGATCGCGGCGCTGCAGGACAGCGGCGAGACGGTGGGCGAGGCCGCCGATATCGTCGCCAAGCGGGCGTCTCCGGTATTCGATCTGGTGCGGCCGCGTGTCGACACCATGGTAGAGGACATTCACGAGTGCGGCCGCGCGCTTGGCGCGCTACTTTTACGGCGCATTGCCGGCGAACCCGCCGGGAACCTCACCATGTTGCAACAACCGCGGGTGGCAACGGCTTGCGGCTGTGTTGAACTGGCGTAGTCAGCTTGCTTGCGTCAGGCAGGACTTCATTGAGCCCGCCAGATTGCGGATGAGCTGGTAATAAAGGTCAGGACCGTTTTCTATTCCCGCGCCGAGCGGATCGAGAACACCGGATCTGGACTGGGTGCCTTCCGTAACCGTCGCCACCAGTCTAGGCTCGAATTGCGGCTCGGCGAAAACGCAGGCCGCGCCCAGTTCCCGAACCCTTGCACGAATCTCAGACACGCGCTCGGCGCCCGGCATCACCTCCGGCGAAACGGTGATGGAACCGGCCGCCGTCATGGCGAAACGGTTCTCGAAATACTGGTAGGCGTCGTGGAAAACGACATACCCCCTGCCCTTCACCGGCTTTAGCTCCGCGTCGATTTCCGCCACCAGGGCGTCGAGTTTGGCCGCGACTTTTTCGACATTGGCCTTGTACCTATCCGCGTTTTTCGGATCAACCTCGACGAGCGCCTCGCCGATCTCGTGGATGAAGGCCTTCGCGTTCACGGGATCGAGCCAAACATGGGCGTCGACAACGCCATGCTCGTCATCGTTGTCGTGACCCTGATCATGATCGTGGCCCGCTTTCGCCGCCGTTCCGTGGTTGTGACCGTCGTCCTTCTCGGCCTTGTCTGCATGATCGCGCCCATGGCCATTCTCGTGCCCATGGTCGTCGTGATCGTCGCCATCGTCATGCGCATGTTTCTCGAACGGGCCGCCTTCTCGGAAGGCCAATCTCACCAGATCATGGGAATCGATGAGTTCGACGGATTTTGCCCCGGCGCCGACGGTTTTCAGCGGTTTTTCGAGAAACACCTCCAGTTCGCGCCCGACCCAGAATACTACGTCGGCCTGCTCCAGCATCCGCGCCTGCGAGGGTTTCAGGGCGAAGGAATGTGGCGAACTTGCGCCGTCAACAATCAGTTCCGGTTCGGCGACGCCGGCCATCACTGCGGCAACCAGGGAATGGACCGGTTTGATGGAAGTCACAACATTCACGTCCGCACGCGCAGTCGCCGCCGATGCGGCAAGGAGCGTGGACGCTAGGAACAAGGCCTTGATTCGGTGCATGGCAGACTCCATGATTCGTACAGAAGGAGGTTTGTTACGTTATCTCATTACGTATTTGCGTAACTGTATAACGTGTGCGATAAGCCCGCGCAAGACCTCCGGCGCGGATCTTCCCGCCGGACCGTTTCAGCGATCGTCACCCCATGCTCAATGCGCCTGCCCCCCTTGTGATGCTCGATAAT
>CALMYO010000208.1 GCA_937873685.1 uncultured Paracoccaceae bacterium | reverse complement strand
AAGGCATCGTGAACTCCTTCGAATCGTGACAATCCGAGGGAATCACAAACCACTGAAATCACCCAACTCTTTTTCAGTCAGGCTCTGAGATCAAGGATCGCAGCATCGATGGCGTCGGGCTGGTTCCCGATCTGCTTGAGGCGCGCCTCATTCTGACGCTTGAGTATCACGGATACTCCAAGAAAGAATCGATTTGGCCGAATGCATTACGGGCACCGGGCAACGCCGATTGCCCGGCGATCACCCCGGCTGCGAAACCTCAACGCGGACCTCAGGCATTGGCGATGCTTCCACGGCAGGCGCCGTTACTGCCTGGGCCGGTTCGGGCCGGTCGATATAAGCGTCGATCAGCATGATCTTCTGCCAGATCTTGCGCGACAGGTTGGTGCCGAGGTTCTCGATGTCGTTGACAGCGTCCGCGACTGTCGGGTCGTTGACCGATTGTGCGTAGAGCGCGGCAAGCTTGCCGGTCAGCGACAGCATTTCGGAACAGTAATCGAGGTATCGCGTCAGATCCTGGGCGTTGAACTGCCGCACCGGGGAGCTTTTCGTTGGCCGGAAACTGCTCGAAAGCGCGGCCGGATCCTTGGTCAATTGATGCATGTCGATGACATGGATGATCGAGCGAAGCGCATGCAGCCCCTCGAACACCTGCTTGCGCTTGAAGCGCTCCTCAAGGCTGACCAGTGTTACGAAGCCGATGCCCGCCAGCACCAGCGTATTCACTGAGGCCTCCACCCCTTGCACGAAATCGAAGGCGCCGGTGGAGATGCGGTCAAACGAGAGAATCGTGCCGACAAAGGCGAACACGGCTGCGCCTGCGCCAACCACCAACCCGGTGACGATGCGCAGCCACACGATCGGCGCGGCGAGCTTTGCGGCTTCACGGGCACTGTCGCGCGACAATTGTTCAAGTTCGCAAGCGACATTGCGCAAGCCGGAATCAGGAAAGCGCTCGCCGATGCGCAGCGCAAGGCGTTCCGCGGTGTCAATGATACGGTCTGCGTCGAGCGTGCGGTAGGGCATGGACCAAGCATCGCACGAATAACTGAAGCAAAGGTGGACACGGCGCCGACCATGGCAGGCGGTTGGCGGCCGCGCGTTGCCGTCCTATGTTGCGAATCGCAATGGCATGGCGAACAGGCGGGCAGGGGAAGGGGACCGACAAACAGGCGAGACTCGAACGGCTGAAGCGGGTGCGCGCGCCGGACGGGAAATGCAACATCGTTGATGCGGGGCTGGTCTCCGACATCTTTGTCGCTGACGGCAAGGCGTTCTTTTCCATCACCGTGCCCGCCGAAAGGGCCGAAGAGCTGGAATCACTCAGGCAAACGGCCGAGAAGGCGGCGCTTGGCGTCGCCGGTCTGAAAAGCGCCGTGGTAGCGCTGACGGCGACGAAGAAGCCCGGCTCTCCGTCAACAGCGCCGCGCCCAGCCGCACCCGCTGCGCCGCCGCCGCGGGGCCATGCGCACACACCGCAAGGTCAGGCGAAGCCCGGCGTTCCCGGTGTCGGCGCGATCATCGCCGTCGCGTCGGGCAAGGGCGGGGTCGGCAAGTCCACGACGGCTGTCAATCTTGCGCTCGGCCTGCAGGCGAACGGGCTGAAGGTCGGCATTCTCGACGCAGACATCTACGGCCCGTCGATCCCGCGTCTGCTTCACATTTCCGGCAAGCCGCAAATGGCTGGCGAGCGGGTGTTGCGGCCGATGGACGGCTACGGCCTGAAGGCGATGTCGATGGGCTTCCTCGTGGAAGAGGAAACGCCGATGATCTGGCGTGGCCCGATGGTCATGTCGGCGCTCACCCAGA
>CALMYO010000207.1 GCA_937873685.1 uncultured Paracoccaceae bacterium | reverse complement strand
GGGAGGTCGGGCCCCCCGCCCCCGACCAGCGGGTGGTCCCCCCCCCCGCCACCCCCCGGGTAGACCCCCGCCCCGCCGCGCAGCAGGTCGCCGCCCTTGCCGGCGAAGATCAGGTTGTCGCCGCCATTGCCGTTCAGCGTCTGCCCGGTGTCTAGGCGGCCGTAGAGTTCTTCGATACCCGTCCCGAGATTGACGGAGGCGATATACGACTCCATCGCGTCGTAGCCGCCGCTGTCGGTCACGACATCGGTGTTGTCGCCAGCCGTGTCGAGAATGTACAAATCGTCGCCGAGGCCGCCATTCAGCGTGTCCAGCCCGGCGCCGCCGGACAGGATGTCACCACCATCGCGACCCTCGATCACGTCGTTTCCACCACCGCCGGTAATCGTGTTGGCGAGATTGTCGCCCCGCAACGTGTCCGCGTGGGCAGAACCGATGAAACCGTCAATCTCGGTATAGGTATCGCCGGCCGCCTCGCCGGTGTTTCCGGCGGGCGATGCGAGATCGGCGATCACGCCCGCCGTCGCGTTCCGGTAGGAAGCCACATCGATGCCAGGGCCGCCTGTGAGGATATCTGGCCCGCCCCTTCCTTCCAGGATATCGTTGCCGTCATTGCCGAAAAAGGCATTCGACTCCGAACTGCCGATTATCACGTCGTCGAACGCCGAGCCGACGATGTCCTCGATGTTGACGATCCGGTCCATCCCGCCGCCGCCGGTGTTCTGGGTAACCGTTATGCGCAGGTCGATGTTCAAGCCCGAAGGCGCGTCCTCGTAAGTGGTGACGTCGAGGCCGTCTCCGCCATCCATGTCGTCGTCGCCGTTGCTGACCAGCAGATCGTCGCCCGGGCCGCCACGCATCGTGTTCTTGCCTGAGCCGCCATAGAGCCGGTCTGCGCCGTCGTTTCCGACCAGGATGTCGTCGCCGGCATTGCCGTAGAAATCGTCGTTCAGCGCACCGCCCGTCAGCTGGTCGTTGCCTCCGGCTGCAACCACGTAGAGTTGCTCGAAGCCGTTGATCGTACCGAGCGACGTACCATCCTTAGTGTAGGTGTTGGTGTTGACGTTGAACACATGGTCGAGCGTCGACGTCTCCTGGACGCTCCACAGCAGGAAATCACTGCCCGCGCCGCCGAGCACCGTCACCAGCGGCTGTGCATCCTCTTCCAACGTCAGCAGGATCTGCACCTCGTCGTCGCCACCGCGCATGTCGAAGATGTCGCCGCCGCCACCAATGGCGCGCACCAAATCATTGTTCTCGCTGCCACGGATATTGTCGTTACCGATCGCCACCTCGATAATCATGCGCTCGAAGTTCGATGCCCTGACTCCGTCCTTCGCGAGGGTGGGTTTGGTGGGATTCAGGCGAACGGTGAAGCTCGAGGGGCTGAACAGCGCTTCCACATCGGCGGTCGTGTTGTCGATATGCAGATGGAACGTGTCGAAACCGGTACCGCCATCGGCGATGTCGTCGGTCTGCATGCCGAACAATTCGATCAGGTCGTCGCCTGCCTCGCCGTAAAGCTCATCGATGTCTTCGAAATGCAGCCCCTGTCCGCTGAGCAGACGGTCGTTGCCCTCGCCACCGAACAGCGTGTCGTTGTCCGGCCCGATATCGTCGTCGTATCCGGGGCGCTCATCGGCGTCGATCAGGATGTCGTCGCCGCCCATGCCGCGAATGACATCGTTGCCACGAAGGCCGCGTATCGTGTCCGGACCACCCCCGCCATCGAGATTGGAGTCGTTGCCATTCGTGCCGTTGATCTCAGCCATTGCACCAGCTCCGTTCATTCGTGTGCAGGCAGGCTATCCCCGCCGTTCGCGAAACACAAGACACGCTGCCGTGACGGCTGAAGCTGTATTCACCCTGCCGCAGGGAAATGTAAACCGGCCGTCTCATTGTTCTCGGAAATGCTGCGGGAACCGGCAGCGATGTTTTCCCTTCATGATTTGATGCGGATCATGATTTGATGCGGAAACAACGCAAAGACCGCCGCAATCTCACCTGACGCCGGTGCTCCGCGTGCCTCAGTTGGCCGTGGACATCGGCAGACTTACGCGCGCTGATGCGCGATGCAGCAGGCCGGCAGCAAACGGTCCGGCCCGGTCACACCAAGAAATCGCCGGGCGCCAGGTCGCCGATCACCTTCCCGACGATGTAGAGGTAATCCAGCCCGTCGCCGAGGATGAAATAGCAATTGCCCGCCCCGTCATTGACGCCGGTTGCGTAAGCGGCGGCTTGCGAAGCGAAGCCGTAATCGCTCACATCGAGCTTGTCCTTGCCGCTCTCGAACTCGAACACGATGTCATAGGAAACAGGCCCCGTCTGACGCTGTTGGACGATCACGGTGTTGACGCCGTCGACGCCGGCATAGGAATTGGCGTCGGTCAGACCAAGCGTTGACAGCGAGATGAAATCGATGCCGTCGCCGGCAATGTAGGTGTCCGAACCGCCACGGCCGAACAGCACGTTGGTCTTCGCGTTGCCGACAAGGAAATTCGAGAATACCGAGCCGACCAGCGTCGTGCCGTCATTGTTGGTGTCAGTCGCGTTGGCGTCGAGACGCAGGATCTCGGCCGCCGAATAGTAATCCCAGTAGAAATCGGTCTTGGAGATGATGGTGTCGAAGCCATCGGCTGCGCCGCCGAAAAGGATCCCCTCGTCCACCACGTCAAGCCCGGAATCGACGAAATAGGTGTCGTCGCCGCGACCGCCGAGCATGAAATCGCCATTGTCCGGGAAGTTGAAACCGCCGTCGAGCGTATCGTTGCCGTCGCCGCCAAGCAAAGTGTCGATGCCACTCCGTCCGGACAGGCTGTCGTCGCCCGCGCCGCCGGAGAGCGTGTCGTCGCTCGCGGCGCCGACCCCCGTGTTGGCGTTGGCGTCGCCGCGGAAATCGAACGCCGCCGCGCCCGAAAACGACGCGTTGGCTTCGTATCGCTCGAAGTTCTTGAATGTGCCGCCGGCCGCCGACCCTGCATTGTTGACCGGGTTCACGAGATCGATCACCACCACCGGCGCAAGGCGCGCGTCCGGCATGCCGATCGACAGAATGTCGAACCCCGCGCCACCGTCAACCGAAACGCCGGACGCATCGATCGACAGCAAGATGGTGTCGTCGCCGCCGCGCCCCTCGATCCTGTCCGCACCGCCGCCATAGACCTGAAACTCGTGGTCGTCGCCGAGCAGGTTCGGCAGGTCGTTGCCGATGATGATGTCGCTGTTCGGCGTACCTTCCACGTCCTCGATGCCGGTGACATTCAAGGCGCCGCCCCAGGGATTGACGCCGGCCCCGGTGTTGAGATCGACCGTCAGCGCGCCGTCGCCAAGCCCTTCGAATATGGAGCCCTGGAGCAACGAAAACGAAAGCGTGTCCTTGCCAGCCCCGCCATCGACGCTGAGATTGCCCGGCTTCCATTTGCGCACGAGATCATCGCCCGCCCCGGCATTGACCGTGTCGTTCCCAGCGCCTGGCTCAAGGAACTCGTCATCCCCTGCCGTGCCGGTGATGGTATCATCGCCCGCAAACACCATCAGCGTGGCCTCATAGGCCTGGTCGCTGTTGAGCGCCGATGTCAAAGCAGCAAGTATCGCTGCGAAGGAAACATCGCCATGCGTGTAGGTGGCGACAACGTTGTCGGACAGGTCCGTCAGCACCGCGTCGGTCAGGTCACCGCCGTCGAGCGTATACTTGAACTTGCCGATGTCGACTTCAAACGGAAAGGTGTCGCGCACGATCAGCGTGTCGGCCTCCGTCTCTGACGGGCGAAACACCGGATCGCGATGGGCAATGAGAGCGTTGGACCCGCTCAGGTATGTGACGCGCGCCATGCCAGCCTCCTGCAAGACCGTTAAACGCCCCGCATCTCCATAGCAGAAGGTCGCGCCGGAAAAAAGCTTCAAGCACGCAGGATCAAAGACAAGCCTTTATGACTGGCTTGCTTTCAATGCTTGTTTTCAAACGACAAAATCACCGGATGAAAGATCATCCTTCTCCTTGCCCACGATGTAAAGGTAATCCAGCCCGTCGCCGAGGATGAAGTAGCAGTTGCCCGCTCCATCGTTCACGCCGGTTGCGTAAGCGGCGGCTTGCGATGCAAAGCCGTAATCGGAAACATCCAGTTTGTCCTTGCCGGGTTCGAACGCGAACACGATGTCATAGGAGACCGGCCCGTCCTGGCGCTGCTGAACGATGACCGTGTTGATGCCATCCACGCCCATATAGGCGTTCTCGTCGGTCAGCCCGAGCGGATCGAGGGAAATGAAATCGATCCCGTCGCCGGCAATGTAGGTGTCAGACCCGCCGCGGCCGAACATCACATTGGTTTCCGAATTGCCGACCATGAAGTTGGAGAACACCGAACCGACGATGGTTGTGCCGTCCTCGCCGGGATCGGCAGCATCCGCCGCGATCTGCAACAGGTCGCCGGCAGAATAATAGTCCCAGAAGAAATCGGCTTTCGAGATGATCGTGTCGAAACCACCGGCTTCACCGCCGAATGCGATGCCTTCGTCGACCAAATCGAGGCCGGAATCGACATGATAAATATCATCGCCGAGGCCACCGAGCAGGATATCGCCCTGGTCGTCCGGGTTTGCGCCGCCATCAAGCGTGTCGTTGCCCTCTCCGCCGAACAGCGCGTCAAAACCGTCGCGACCGTCAAGCCGGTCATTGCCTTGCGCACCCACAAGACGATTGGCCTGCTCATTACCCGAAAGCACATCGTCAAAGGCGCTTCCGGTGAGGTTTTCGATATCCACCTGGCTGTCGATGCCCGCGCCGCCGGTGTCCTGCTCGCCATGGATGGAGAGGTCCATCGTGATCGCGGCGGTGACGAACTCATAGCTGAGCGTGTCCTCGCTGGCTCCGCCGAACATCGCGTCATTGCCCGGTCCTCCAAGCAGCGTCGCCTTGAACATCGCCGGAAGCGGTATGGAAGAAAGCTGGTCGTCTCCCGCTCCGCCATCGAGCACCACCGAGGCGTTTGGTGGCGAGCCATATCCTGATGTTACTGTAATCTCGTCATTCCCCGCTCCACCGTCCAGCAGAATGGAGCCGAATGGATGAACAACAGACAGGAGTTCGTCATCGCCCTCCTCGCCGCGGATAACGATGTGGCGCGGTGCGTGGTCCGGATCGTTGAGATCCCAGTCATACCCCTGTATGATACTGATTTGGTCGCCGCCGCCGCCGGCATTGATGCTGACGGTCTCTGCGATGAACATGAAATCCTGATAAATCAGGTCGTCGTGATCTGACAGTATATACTCAATATTTTGCCCATCATAAAATCTCTCCCCAGTTAACTGAAAATAATTATAGGCGTCGATAAATTCTACGATTTTGAAATTCAGTTCGATATCGGTCAACGATGATAAAATCAGATCGGACAGTTTTTTGTCACTGCCCGGATCGGGTGTATATACAAGCTTGAAATCAGGGTTGGAAACGTTGTTGTCGGTCCACGTCTCGACAACCACCGAACTTGCCTCCTTCAACGGTGTCGTCAATTTTTCTGCAAGTTCAAGATCAAGAGCCGCATATTTCTCGTTCATGGCGTTTACTATGCCATTTCCAGCATCTTCATAGCTGAGATAGAGCCGATCAAGCCAATGATTTCCGACATCGGTCGGAAAACCCATCCCTGAAATGCCGACAAAAGAGATGTACGATCCGGCACCGGTCAATTCGTTGCTTGGCCAATCGTAACCTTCGTAAAAAATGCTGGAGAATTTCAGGTCTGAAAAACTGTCGGCCAAGCCCGAAGGCAAGGCGGCAAAATCATTGATGGCATAATGCGGAGTGACAGCGGGCTGAGCGAGTTCCTCCCCGTTGACAAGAATTTTCTCTTCACGGAAAGCGGTTCTGGCCGGCGGCCCGACATCGACCACATATTCGGCAATGGCGGGTTCCACCCCGAATGCCCAGACCTGCGCTGTCATCAGGGTTCCGCTGTATATCTTCGAGTGGTCCCCACTGACAAAATGGCTTCCAAGCGAAACTACGACCGGTTTTCCAGATCCGCTATAATCGATGACGTAGGCCATTATCCCTCCCGTAACCAATTCAAGATGCAGAGCGTCGCCCGTTTCCTGAATGATTGAATTACAGAGGTTTGATGTCAACCCTCTATTTCCGCTGCGTAATCCGGGAATTTCAGCCCCATGGACACCCGCTTGAAAACACGAAAAGGGGTATGCCAGGGCTCAAACGACGAAGTCGCTGCCGCTCAACGCGGCCTTCTCCCAACCAACGATGTAGAGATAATCGAGCCCGTCGCCGAGCGGGATGTACACATTCCCCGCCCCGTCATCGATGGCGCGCGCGATGACGTCCGCGCCCGTGGCGAAACCGTTCTGCGCCGAGAAAGCCGAGACATCGAGGCGATCGTGCCCCGGCAGGAAATCCAAGGCGATGTCGTAGGAAAAATCGCCGTTTGTTCTCGGCGCAATCACCACCGTGTCGGGAACGTCCAGCACTGCCGGGTTGACCTCGCCAACCGAGCCGAGCAGCAGCCAGTCGACACCGTCGCCAGCCTCGAAACGATCCGCCCCGAAACCGCCGGCCAGCACGTCGTTGCCGGTCGAGCCGACCAGCGTGTTGGCGTTCGCCCCGCCGACCAGCGTGCCGCCATCCGCACGCGCGACCACGAGCGTTTCGCCAACACCGTTGATGTCGAAGAAGAAAGCGGCCGACGAGAGAACCGTATCCACGCCGCCGCCGCCGGCATCGGCAAACACCGCGCCTTCGTCCAGAAAATCGAGAGCGCTGTCAACGAGGTAGGTGTCGTCGCCCGCCCCGCCGAGCAGGATGTCGCCCTGCGTTTCCGGATTGGCGCCGCCATCGAGCGTATCGGCGCCGTCGCCGCCGATCAGCGTGTCGGCCCCGTCTCCCCCGGCGAGCGTGTCGCCGCCCTCGCCTCCATCCAGCCAGTCGTCGCCGACGTGGCCGAACATGCGGTCGCCGATCTGGATGCCGGCCAGCATGTCGGCGTCATCCCCGCCCTGCAGGCTGCCGTCTCCGGTATAGGGCAGCAAAGCCAGCAGGTCGGCGCGCTCGTCGTAGCCGACAATGCTGGCTGGCGTGAGTGTTTCGGGCACGAGCGCCACGGCATCGAGCCCGGCGATTTCAAGCGCCGCGCCCACCAGCGCGTTGCAGTTGATGAACAGCAGTTCGTAGGGCACGTCGCCGGCTTCGACCAGCCGCGCATACTCCACCATGCGAGACCACAGCGCATCGGCCACCGCGGTTTCGGCGGTCACCACGGTGCGGTGTACGTCGTCGGTATTGGCGTCGCGCGTGTCGCGCGACAGGCGGATGTCGAGATTGAGTTCGATCTTGAATGTGCTGAGGAAGGAATCGAGCACGTTCTGCGGCCCGCCGCGGATCACCCACTCGCGCCCGTCATCGGCGCGGTAGACCAGATACATGTGCTGCAGGCCGAGAAACGCCGGAGCGCTTTCGAGGAAAACCGAAGCCATGATCCGCCCTCCCTTCGCTCACACGACCCTGAAATCGCTCGCCGAAAGCGCGGCAACCTCAACGCCGGCGAGGAAGACATAATCCAGCCCGTCTCCCAGCAGGTAGTAGCTGCTGCCTGCCCGGTCGGCGTGCCCGAAATCGCGGACGTCGGTTCCG
>CALMYO010000206.1 GCA_937873685.1 uncultured Paracoccaceae bacterium | reverse complement strand
CAAGGTGCTGAAATGCCTCGTTGTTTGCGTCCCGAAGACAAGCCCCGGGATGACGATCAATCCGTTTGCGGCCGTCATCCCGGGCCTTGTGCCCGGGACCCAAGGTGCTGAAATGCCTCGTTGTTTGCGTCCCGAAGACAAGCCCCGGGATGACGGTGGACACATTGGCAGCGGGGAAGGGCGTAACGCTTCCCTAACGCTTGTCGGCGACTGTCGCGCAACCTTGAAGCGAGGGCGCGATGCAACGGTTCGGCTGGAAGAGATGGGGCGCGGTTGCGCTGGCGCTTTTTGCGGCGTGGGTGGTCTCACAGATCCTGTGGGGCGGAACGAACTGGAGCCAGCGCCTGACCGTCACCGTCAGCGTCGATGGCAAGCCGGTATCGGCCTCGGCCGTTACGCGTATCAATGTTCGCGGCGGCGGCAAGCCGATCCTGCCGGATGCCGGCGTGTATTCGTTCAATGTGCGCGGCGAAGCGGTGGCGCTGGAGATTCCCGGTCGCGGCTGGCTGTTCGCGTTGCTAAAGCCCGCGCCGATGTCTCTGGCCGAAGACGCGTTTCAGACCGACAACCTGCTGCGCGCGGGTGAGAAACGCTACAGCATGTTTCCCCGCTTCATCGGCCAGACTATCACGCTGCAACCGAAAAACTATCCGCTGTTTGTAACCTTCGACGATCCGGCCCGGCCGGAGACGGTGAAACGTGTCGACCCGGCCAATCTCGCCGCCAGCTTCGGCGCAGGCGTGCGGCTCGAATCGATCACGCTGACGATCACCGACGACAAGCCGACCGCCGGGGTGATCGAAAAGGTGCTGCCGTGGCTCGGCAAGTATCCGGAGCCAGTGCTCTGCTCCAAGATAGGAGGGCCGATAAGTGAAGCTCCATTTTGCAGTTTAGTACGGCAGGACGATTTCGCGAAAGGGAACTAGAAATGACTTCAAACACGCTTTTTTCTGCGCTGCTTTCAATGGATGCTTAAAGTAGCGGGCGAAATCTGGTGTGCAATCGCCCCCATTGTCGACTTCGTCTCTTGGGCGAGCCACGGGTCTCGCCCGTCCTTCGGACCCCCCGCAAGGGGGGAGAATGGAGCGCCCCACCGGCGCCGTCATTCTCGCACTTGTGGCGAGAATCTGCGGCCCGTCGCCGGCGCGATGCATCGCCGTTTTGGACACGCCGTCACAATCGCGGGCAGAGTGGATCCTCGGGACACGTTCGCGCCTGCCTTGCGGGCGCTCGCTCGCCCGAGGATGACGTCTGCGCCGGGGCGAACGCTATCGGGATCGGGCGCAAGGTTCTGCGGTTGAGGCCGTCATCCCGGGCCTTGTGGCCGGGATCCAAGATGCTGAAACGCCTTCCCGGTTTGGGTTCCGGGTACAAGCGCCGGGATGACGAACAATCTTTTATCGCCGTCATCCCGGGCCTTGTGCCCGGGATCCAAGGTGCTGAAATGCCTCGTTGTTTGCGTCCCGAAGACAAGCCCCGGGATGACGATCAATCCGTTTGCGGCCGTCATCCCGGGCCTTGTGCCCGGGACCCAAGGTGCTGAAATGCTTGGTGGATTCGGATTCCGGGGACAAGCCCCGGGATGACGTCCGCAACGGTCAGCCGGCGAAATCCACCCCTCAATCCTTCCATTTCACCTTGGTGAGGTCGTTGGCCTGCACGGGCGAATCCTCCCACAGCCCTTCCACCTTGGCGTCCCAGATGCCGGTCTTGGCAAGCTGGAACAGGAAGCCGTTCACCGCGTCTTTTGCGATGATCTCCTGCGCCTCGCGCATCAGCGCGTAGCGCGCCTCGGTGTCCACCGTGCCGGTCAGCTTGTCCATCACCGCGTCGAAGGCCGGGTTGTCGTAGTTGAAGTAGTAGTCCTTGCGCGCATAGATGCCGATGTCGTTCGGCTCAGTATGCGAGACGATGGTGAGGTCGAAGTCCTTGGCCTTGAACACCTGTTCCAGCCACTGCGCCCATTCCACCGGGATGATCTCGAGATCGATACCGACGGCGCGCAGTTGCGAGGCGATGATCTCGCCGCCGCGGCGCGCATAGGTCGGCGGCGGCAGCTTCAGCGTCGCCTTGAAGCCGTCGGCCATGCCGGCTTCGGCGAGCAGCTTCTTCGCCAGTTCCGGATCGTAGGGGTAGGTGTCGGAAAGTTCGACATAGGCAGGGTGGTGCGGGGCGAAATGCGAGCCGATCGGCGTGCCGAGCCCGAACATCGCGCCATCGATGATCGCCTGCCGGTCGATCGCATGGGCGATCGCCTGGCGCACCTTGATGTTGTCGAAGGGCGGCTTCTTGTTGTTGGTCGACAGGATCGTCTCGCCCTCGGTGGAGCCGATCACCACCTTGAAGCGGGCATCGGCCTCGAACTGCGGCACCGCTTCAGGGGCGGGGAAGTTCGGGAAGGCCTGCACGTCGCCCGCCAGCAGCGCCGAGGTCGCGGCGGCGGGATCGGGAATGATGCGGAACGTCGCCTTGTCCAGCATCGCCGCCTCGCCCCAGTAGTCCGGGTTCTTGACGATCTCGATTGCCGAGCCCTTGGCCCAGGAGCCGAACTTGAACGGCCCGGTGCCGACCGGGTTTTCCTTGTTGGTTTCCGCGCTCTCCGGCGCCACGATCACCGCGTCGCCCCAGCCCATGTTGTAGAGGAATTCGCCCGAAGGCTTCGACAGCGTCACCTTGACGGTCGCCGGGTCGACGACATCGACCGAGGCGATGGCCGCAAAAAGCCCTTTCTGCGCATTGGTCGATTCGGCGGCGCGCGCCCGGTCGAGCGAGAACTTCACGTCCTCGGCGTCGAAGGTCGAACCGTCGTGGAACTTCACGCCGCTGTGCAGCTTGAAGGTATAGGTGAGACCGTCGTCGGAGACCGACCAGCTTTCCGCGAGCGCCGGTTGCACCGCGCCGCGCGCGTCGATGCGCGTCAGCCCCTCGAAGATGTTGGCGTAGACCACCTCATCGATCGCCGCCGCGGCGCCGGCGGTTGGGTCGAGATGCGGCGGTTCCAGAACCACGCCGAGCGTCAGGTCCATGCGCGCGGCAAAGGCGGCGGTGGAAAGCGCCAGCGCCAGCGCCGCGCCTGTCAGAATTGCGGAAAATCTCATCTGTGCTCCTCCGGCTGCGGGCCGGCCGGCCCGTGTCGGGGGCGATTTAAGCACCTAGCGCGCCGCTTGTCAGCAGGGTGTTTTTGAGCATTATAAAATCGAATTGAGGGTAACAATGTGCCTGGGAACTCTGTTTCATCGCCAAACGCGCTGCTTTGGGCATTCTTCGACATTCTGGTTGAGAACACCAAGTCTGCACATGAAGCCATATTAAATGAAGACAGAGGAAAAGAAAGGCAGCACACAGCAGTATCCGTAATAATATCAATCGTTATTATTGAAGTATTTCTAAATACGTATTATACTTTGATCGCAGATGATCAAATTGATACGGACCGATCAGAGAAAATTAGTAAGGTGATAAACTTCGGTGGATTGGATCAAAAAAACTAATGATCTACCAAAAATAGCATTTGGGAGAAAATTGAATAAAAACACAGAATGTTACCGCAATTTCAAAAAAATTAAAGAACTTAGAGATCAAATTATTCATGCAAAATACAAAAAGAAGAATATTGAAATCGAGGGAATCAAAATCAGAGGTCTGATGGAGACTAGTTTCTATCATAATTTATGCGCAATGGATTGTGATTTATGCGCAGAAGTGGTAAAATGCTTTATCGTTTCTACTTATCTACTGGATGATAGTATCGATATCGATCAAGATAGATTTCTAATACAATGGATTGGCACTAAATGAAAGATAGATTATTCTAAAAGGGAGCAGGCGTAGAATGCAAGCATTGTCAACAACGCAAACGCCGTCATCGCCCGCCAGAACAGCGCCAGCGCCGCATCGATGTCGATCGCGTCCGCCTCGCGCCGGCCGGCGGCGTTCAGCCACGGCTCGTTGGCGACCGTATCGCCGTAGAGGCGCGGGCCGGACAGCGTCACGCCGGTCGCCGCCGCCATCGCCGCTTCCGGCCAGCCGGCATTTGGCGAACGATGCATCGGCGCATCGCGCAGCATGACTGACAACGCATCGCGCGCAGCAGTGGCGCCATGCAGCGTCCATGCGGCGGCGGCGAACAGCAACCCGGTCAGCCGGGCCGGAACGAGATTGGCGAAATCATCCAGCCGCGCCGACGCCCAGCCGAAATCGCGATGACGCTCGCTTCTGTGGCCGATCATCGAATCGGCGGTGTTGAGCATCTTGTAGGCGAGCAGACCGGGCAGCCCGAGCAGGGCGTACCAGAAGGCCGGTGCGATCACCCCGTCGGAGGCGTTTTCCGCAAGGCTCTCGATTGCGGCGCGCGACACCCCTGCCCGGTCGAGCGTCTGCGGATTGCGCCCGACGATCATCGCGACCGCCTTTCGTCCGCCATCAAGCCCACCCGTCCGCAACCCCGCCGCAACAGCCGCGACATGATCGGCAAGGCTCTTTTGCGCCAGGAACACGGCCGCAATCGCCGCTTCGACCACCAAGCCGGCAAGGCCGAACGGCCGCAAAACACCATGCAGCGCGATGCCGGCGACCATCGCCAGCCACAACAGGGCGATGATTGAAAGGATCCCTGCCGCCTTGCGCCGCTCGGCCGAGCCGCGATTGAACAGCCGGTCGGCGTGCCCGATCGCCGCACCGAACAGCACGACCGGATGCTTGACGTGCCGCCACAGCCAGTCCGGATCGCCGATCAGGCGATCGAGGATGAGGGCGAGGAGAAGGATCGCGAGGCGAGTGGACATGGGGGTTCGTCGGTCGTCGGTCGTCGGTCGTCGGTCGTCGGTCGTCGGTCGTCGGTCGAAAGTTCATCCGCCGGTCCGTGCAACCATGTCAAGGGCGGCGCGATACAAAGGGCTTCAATTGGCCAGTGCAATCAACCACGTACGCAACGACCGACGAATCACGACCGACGACCGACTCACCGCAAGGCCACGCCCAACCGCCGGAACCCCGCCTCATCCGCCGGCAATCCAAACCGCAGGCGGTTCGCAAAACCGTCGAAGCTGCGCACCAGCACATGCGCCCGCGCCAGCCGTTCGGCGACATCGGCCGCATCGGCCCGCGCCGCGAGCACGAAAAGGTCGGTCCCGCCCAGAATTTTGAAATCGTGGCCGACGAGCAGCGCGCGCAGCGCTGCCGCGTCACGCGAAAGGCGCGCCCACGTAACCTCGAACCACCCCTTTTCGTTGAGGGCGCGGGCGCCGATTTCCAGCGCCGGTCCGCTCACCGCCCACGGCCCAAGATCGGCGGCAAGGCGCGCCACAGTCTCCGGTCCGCCAACCGCAAAGCCGAGACGCAGGCCCGCAAGGCCGAAGAACTTGCCGAAGGAACGCAGCACCAGCATTGATTCGCGCCCCGCAAGCCCGCAAACCGACAGATGCGGCGTCACCTCGCCGAAGGCTTCATCAACGACCAGCAGACCGCCGCGCAACGCAAGTTGTTCAGCAAAAGCAGCTAGCACCTCGGGCGCGTGCTCGCGCCCGTCAGGATTGTTCGGGTTGACGACGACGACGATGTCCGCGTTCCCGGCCTTCGCCAGTTCGTCGACCTCCTCCACGATCAGCCCGGCGCGGGCCAGAACCGCGGCGTGTTCGCCATAGGTCGGCGACAGCACCGCGGCGCGGCGCGCCTGCGGGCGCAGTGACGCGATGCGCTGGATGATCGCCTGCGTGCCCGGTGCGGCGACGATGGCTGCGTCGGCCGCCACGCCGTAGAATCGCCGGGCCGCTTCGAGGCACCGCTGCAGCGCGGCCTTGTCCGGCAATCGTGTCCAGGCGTCGGCGTCAAGTTGCGGAACCGGCCAGGCAACCGGATTGATCCCGGTGGAAAGGTCGAGCCAATCGGCGCGCGCGCCGCCATGACGGGCAATCGCCGCATCGAGCGCGCCGCCGTGACGCAATGCGGTCAAGCCTGCTCCACGATGTCGATCACATGCATGAACGAGCCGCAGACCGGACCGTTGACAAGCCCGGTTGCACCAAGATCGGCGCCGACGGCGTCCTCGACCGCAAAAAGCGGATCGCCCGGCCCTTCGGTCACCACGGTGGTGTAGTGGAATTCATGGCCGGTCAAAGGCGCGCCGTTGAACAGTCCGGTCAGCGGCTTCAGCCGGCGATAGCCGAGATGCCGGCGGCGATTCGCGAAGGTGGTCTCCAGCGGCAGCAGTCCGAGCATGCGGTGGCGCGTCCCGTCGGCGTCGGTCAATCCCGCGCCGAGCGCCATGTAGCCGCCGCACTCGCCATAGATCGTCGCGCCGCGGTCGCGCGCCGCCGCCATTCCGGCATGGAAACGGTCTGCCGCGGCGATGGTCGCGCCATGCAGTTCGGGATAGCCGCCCGGCAGATAGACCGCACCGGCATCGCCCGCCGGCCCTTCGTCGGCGAGCGGGGAGAAGAAGCTCAGCGTCACGCCGCGCCGCTGCCAGCCGTCAAGCAGATGCGCATAGGCAAAGGCAAAAGCCTCGTCGCGCGCAACCGCGATGTGCTGGGCAAGCGGCGGCACACGGGGCACGTTTGCCGGCGCTGCTTGCGGGGCCGGAACGCGGATCGCGGAAAACTGCGCCATGTCGCAGTGTTTTTCCATCGTCTGGGCAGCATGGGCGATGAAATCTTCCAGCGCCGCGTGCTCGCCTGCCTGAACCAGCCCGAGATGGCGTTCCGGCAAGACAAGCCGCTCGTCGCGCGGAATGGCGCCAAGCAGGCGCAGCCCTTCCGGCTCAAGCGCCTCGCGCAACATGCGCACATGGCGTTCACTGCCGGTCTTGTTGGCCACCACGCCAGCCATGAACAAATCGGGCCGGTGATCGCGGAACCCCTTGGCAAGGGCAGCGACGGAATGGGCCATGCGCGACACGTCGATCACCAGCACCACTGGTAGCCGCAGCAGCGCCGCGAGATCGGCCGCAGAGCCGCGTCCGTCGGCGGCGGCGTCGAACAGCCCCATCATCGCTTCCACAACGAGCGATTTCTCGCCTTCGGTGATGCGGCTGACATTGGCGCGAATCAGGTCGCCGCGCATGCCCCAAGGGTCGAGGTTGACGCAGCCGCCGCCGCTTGCCGCCGCATGGAAGGCGGGGTCGATGTAGTCAGGTCCGGCCTTTGCGGCCGCCAGCGCCACGCCGCGATTGCGCAGGGCGCGCAACAGGCCGAGCGTGACCATCGTTTTTCCCGCGCCCGAATGGGGCGCTGCAATCATGAAGCCGTTCATGCGCTTTTGGGCCGTTGTCGCGTTTCCAGGGGATCGGCCACCAGCACCCGCCCTTCGCCAGCGCCAAGCCAGTCAAGGGCGGCGCGCAGCCGCACCACCTCTCCTATAACCACAATCGCGGGAGGCGAAACCCCGAATCGCACGCAATCGGCTTCGCTTTCTGCGATCGTGGTTTCAAAAACACGTTGCTGCGCGGTGGTAGCGTCGCAGATGAAGGCCATGGGCTCGTCCGCCCTGCGGCCGGCAGCAATCAGCCGCCGTGCGATTTCGCCGACATGCTTGATCGCCATGTAGAGCACGATCACCGGCGCGCCGCGCGCAACGCCGTCCCAGTCGATCGCATCCGGCGTCTCCCCGCTTGCATCATGGCCGGTGAGAAACGTCACCGCCTGGTTGGTGTCGCGGTGCGTCACCGGGATTCCGGCATAGGCCGGCGCGGCGATGCCCGCCGTGACGCCGGGCACGACGCGGAACGGAATCCCGTGCTCCACCAGCGTCAGCGCCTCTTCCCCACCGCGCCCGAACACGAACGGATCGCCGCCCTTCAGCCGCAGCACGCGCTTGCCGTCGCGCGCCAGTTCCACCAGGCGCAGCGAAATGTCGCGCTGCTTCGGCGACGGTTTGCCGCCGCGCTTGCCGGCATATTCGAGAACCGCACCACGCCGCGCAAGATCGAGACAGGCCTTGTCGACCAGCGCGTCATAGACGATGACATCGGCCTGGCCCAGCGCATTGACGGCATGCAGCGTCAATAGCCCGGGATCGCCCGGCCCAGCCCCGACCAGCCACACTTCGCCCGGTGCCATGGCAGGAAGCTTCGCGCGCCAATCGCTCATCGCCAAACCTCGCCAAGCGGCGTCATGCGATGTAGGACCAACACGGACCGGCGTTCCCGCGCCAGCCACCCGCTCAAGACACAGGTATGACGCAGAACGAGAGTAGCGCCGCACACGAAACCGCCCGCAAGCCGCAAGGCGAGTTGCGGCGCGGCTGGACGACGGGCGCCTGCGCGACGGCCGCCACCAAGGCAGCGCTCACCGCCGTGCTGACCGGCGAGTTCCCAGACCCGGTGACGATTACGCTGCCGAAAGGTGAGACCCCGGCCTTCGCGCTGGCCGTGGAAAGCCTTGGCGATGGATGGGCGCGGGCCGGCATCGTCAAGGATGCCGGCGATGATCCGGATGTGACACATGGCGCGACCATAATCGCGCAAGTCGCCTTGGCAAAGCCTGGAACCGGCATCGTCTTTCGCGCCGGCGACGGGGTGGGCATGGTAACGCTTCCGGGTTTACCCGTTGCGCCCGGCGAACCGGCGATCAACCCCGTCCCGCGCGCCATGATGACGGCGGAGATCGAGGCGCAGTGCGCGACCCATGACATCGCCACCGATGTGGAGGTGACCATCTCGGTGCCGGGCGGGGAGCGTATCGCCGAAAAGACGTGGAACCCGCGCCTCGGAATCGTTGGCGGCCTGTCGATCCTCGGCACCACGGGCGTCGTGCACCCGTTCTCCTGTGCGGCCTGGATCCACTCGATTCATCGCGGCGTCGATGTCGCGCGGGCGGCCGGGCTTCCTCACATTCTCGGCGCGACGGGATCGACCTCGGAGGCAGCGGCGCAGGCAATCCACCGCCTGCCCGAAATCGCGTTGATCGACATGGGCGATTTCGCCGGCGGGCTGCTGAAGTATCTGCGCCAGCACCCCGTGCCGCGCCTCACCATCGCCGGCGGCTTTGCCAAGCTGACCAAGCTGGCGCAGGGCGCGCTCGACCTGCATTCCGCCCGCAGTCAGGTCGACATGGCTTTTCTCGCCGACGTCGCTTGCGAACTGAAATTGAATCAGTTTGCCAACGAAAGGATTCAAGACATCAGGAACCGGATTCTGGCCGCCAACACGGCGTTGCAGGCGCTTGAAATCGCACAGCAATCCGGCACTGATCTGGCCGACGCGATTGCCGTCAGGGCACGCGAGACCGCCCTTTCGGCGCTGCGCGGCGCGCCGGTCGATGTCGAAATCATCCTCACCGACCGGCAAGGCGCAATCCTCGCACAGGCGGGATTTTCGGGGGCGGGCGATGGCGCATGAAGACGCTTTGCCGCGCGAGACAATCCTGATCCTTGGCGGCACGGCCGAGGCTGTAACGCTCGCAGCCGAGCTTGCCGCCGCCAATCCCGGCGCGCGCATCGTCACATCGCTGGCCGGCCGCACGCGCGAGCCCGCGCCGCTTGCAGGAGAAACGCGCATCGGCGGCTTCGGCGGCGCGGCCGGCCTTGCAATGTACTTGCGCGAAAATGCCGTGACCCGGCTGATCGACGCCACCCACCCGTTTGCGACGCAAATCTCGGCCAACGCCGTTGAAGCGGCGCGCATCACAGGCGTGCCGCTGGAAACGCGAACCCGCAAGGCATGGACCCGGCAATCCGGCGACATCTGGATCGAGGTGGCGACGCTTCAGGAAGCATGCGCAGCAATCCCCTTCCCGACACCGAAACGGCCTGTTCGTGTCCTGCTGGCGCTCGGTTCGCAACACATCGGTGTTTTTGCCAGCCGCGACGACGTGCATTTCGTCGTACGCATGGTCGACGCGCCTGGGCACCCCCTGCCCTTCACGCGTTGTACGCTCATCACCGGCAAGCCGGGCGCGACGGTGGAGGCGGAAGTGGCCCTGCTGCGCGAACACGCCATAACCCATGTCGTCTGCCGCAATTCAGGCGGCGCGGGCGCCTACGCCAAGATCAAGGCGGCTCGACACCTCGGCCTTCCCGTCATCATGATCGGCCGGCCGCAATAGCGGGAAGAGGCAGCGCGGCGTTATTCGCATTGCATTCCTGTCATCACGATTGATGTCGCGATGCTGCATTCGCCTTGCTTCGGCTGGCAGGCTGTGCGACCTGACCGCGCATTCACGCTTTCGCAAGAACCTGACCAGAGGGAGCGGCCACGTGACCGTTCACGCCAACCGATTCGTCGCCATTCCCGCCCGCGCAACGCGCGCCGCAGCATTTGCGCTGCTATGCCTCCTGGCGGCGTGCGGCGGCCGCCCCGCCATGCTCGCACTTGCCCCGTTGGAAACCGATGCGACTCCGGAGCGCATTCTCGTCGCCACCACGCGCGCACCAGACGCCGATCGCGGCACGCTGTTCGGCGCCGGCCGCGGTTCCGAACTCTCCTTCGCCGACATCACGGTTTCCGTGCCCAACAAGCGGCTGCCGGGCTCCATCGAACTCCCGTCGGAGAATCCGGACCCCGCAAAACAGTTTGCCGTCGTCAGCGCCACTGCCGACAGGGACGCCGAGAAGTTTATCGCCAACATCAACGAGCAGCTTGCCGGTCTGTCGCCGCAATCCCGCAGCGTCATGGTGTTCATCCATGGCTACAACACGAATTTCGCCGACGGTGTCTATCGCAACGCGCAGATGAAGCACGATTTCCGCCTCGACGGCCCAGCCGTACACTATTCATGGCCGTCCGGCGGCAAGTTGCCCCTCTATGTCTATGACCGCGACAGCGTCGCGTTCGCGCGTGACGGCCTGTACCGGACGCTGAAGCTGATCGGCAAAAGCAACGCCCGCTCGATCCTGCTTGTCGGCCACTCCATGGGCACGCTCCTGACCATGGAGACGCTGCGCCAGGCGAGCCTTGAGGGCGACACCGCGATGTTGAAGAAGCTGGAAGCCGTGGTGCTCGCCTCGCCCGACATCGATGTCGACGTGTTCCGCAGCCAGGTGGCGGCGATCCACCCCTTCCCCAACCCGTTCATTGTCTTCGTGTCAAAGCGCGACAGGGCGCTGCAGGCGTCGAGCTATCTCGGCGGCGGCCATCCGCGTGTCGGCGCGGGAGAAAACGTCGAGGAACTGCAAAAGCTCGGGATTTCGGTGATCGATCTGTCCAACATCAAGGATGGCGACGGCATCAACCATACGGTCTTTGCGTCATCGCCGACCGTCGCCCGCCTCGTCGGCAGCCGCGCCTTGCAGCGCACAATACAGGGAAGTGACGGCGCGCAAGATCCAAACGTCCTTGGCGAAGGCATTGGCGCAGTGAGCGACCTCGCCGCCGGCATCATCTACCTGCCGGCCAAGGTCGTGGGTGTACGGTAGACCGACGCACAAGAGGCTCTTTGTCATGCGGTGACGCGCTTCTTGCCGCGATTGCGCAGCACATGGGCGTAATCCGAATCGTAAAGCGCAGAATCGCGGAACTCCGCTTCCCCGAACACCCGCCCGACCAGCACCAGGGCGGTGCGCGTGATCTTCGCTTCGCGCACCTTTTCCTTCATTCCGGCAAGCGTGGTGCGGATGTAGAGTTCGTCCGGCCAGGTGGCGCGGTAGGCGATCACCACCGGGCAATCGTCTCCGTAATACGGCTCCAACGCCCGACGGATATAGTCGAGATTGCGGATCGAAAGATGGATGGCGAGCGTCGCACCCGATTTGCCGAGCGTCTCCAGTTCCTCGCCCGCTGGCATGGCGGATGCCTTCATGCCGGTGCGGGTGACGATCACCGTCTGGGCGATCTCCGGCAGGGTCAGTTCGGTCTTCAGACGCGCCGCCGCCGCTGCGAAGGCCGGCACGCCCGGCACCACCTCGTAATCGATCCCGAGCGCATCGAGCCTGCGCATCTGTTCAGCCGTCGCGCCATAGATCGACGGGTCGCCGGAATGAACCCGCGCCACGTCCAGCCCCTTCTTGTGCGCGTCCGCCATCGCCTCGATGATCTGGTCGAGATGCATCGGCGCGGTATCGAGCACCAGCGCATCGGCTGGCGCAGACGCAACGATTTCCGCCGGCACCAGCGACCCGGCGTAGAGACAGACCGGGCAGCGCTGGATCAGCCGCAAGCCGCGCACGGTGATGAGATCGGGCGCGCCCGGCCCGGCGCCAATGAAGTGAACGGTCATGATGTCAGGCGGCCAGTTCTGGTGTGAGGTTCATGCTGGCGGTGATTTTCCGCCACGGGACGAGGATGAGGCCATCTTCGGATTTCTTGATGAGATTGAGTTCCAGGAGTCTGGAAACATCGCGATGCACGCTGCTGTAGTCCCGCGAGAGCGCGCGGGACAATGCGCGGATGCTGGATGGCCCGGAACGTGTGAGGCTTTCGATCAACCTCCAACGTCCCGGGGTGAGTGTCTCGAACAACTGCGCCATCGAATCGAAACTCAGTCGCGCCGGTTGCGGCGTGAAATCACCCTTGTCGATCGCGCGGGCAGCCTCCTTCATCCTCGCAAAGAAGCTCTCCGACGTCTCAACCGTGATTTCGAGCTCTGTTTCGGCCCTGTTCGGCGGCGATATCTCTGAGAGTCTGTCCGGAAACAAGGCATTCATTTACAGAGCCTTCTGACCATCATG
>CALMYO010000205.1 GCA_937873685.1 uncultured Paracoccaceae bacterium | reverse complement strand
GCAGGCGATGCGGTCGATCACCGGGTTCTCGCACGTAACCCACAATGTGTGGCCGTCTGCCGTCCGTTCCGGGAGCGCCGCGATCAAAACCACGGGATGGCCGGTCCCGGCCCATTTCTCGTTGCCGCCTTCCAGCGATCGGGCGTCGCGCCCGATCGCGCGCAGGCGCGCCGCCACGCCCTGGCTCAGTTTCAGGCCCTGATGGCAAGCAATCACCAGCGGCCCGACAGGGAGCGTGTCACGCCATGTTTGGAAGGTGCGGAAATCGTAGCGCCGGCTGCCGGGGATAAGCTGAGGCACAGCGTTGAAATCGTCGTCGATGCGCACATCAAGAATGCGCGGCGCATCGGCTGTGCCGATGAGGAGAGAAAGTTCGTCGCAGGATATCAAGTGAGAGCGCATAGCTCGCCTCCGCATACAAAAGCGAAGGCGGGACTTGGGCTCGCGCCTCACGGGGCGCCCACCGTTGGCCCCATCCGTCAACTTCGCGCCGGCTGGAGCAGTTGTCAATGCCGTTTAGAATGAGGAGACGCTGGCGAGAAATTTACCGTACACCGGTGGTCCAGCGTGCAGTATCAACTCGCCAACTCCTTGCCAAAACGCTGTCAGACACGGCGCCGTGAGGCCGCCACCCGAAGGATTGACGCAGGCTCGCGTCCCAACTTGTCAGCGCTTCAGGCGCTGATTGCACAGGCTGTAATAGCCGCCTCCCTTCTGGATCCAGCGCAAGCCATTCAGCGAATCGTTTTCCTTGTTGGCATAGTAGCCGTCGAGGCAGGTTTTCATGCGCGCCTTGGACGGTGTGAGGTCCGAGTATTGCAGCGAAACCTTCGACGGGAACTTCACGCCGCGCGGTGCGGCGGTGGTCGGCGCGGCGGCTTCTTCCACCACTTCAGCGTCAAGAGAGGTAAGGCGCTCCGCATCGCTGCCGGGGCCGCATTCGGCCTTGCGGAAATCGTTCCATTTCATGCCTTCCGGCACCACGCCCTGCTCCTTGGCGGCGTTCCACTTGGTGGAGCATTCCTGCTGGGTAAGGCCCTTTGCGGCGCCGGCGCGCTTCTTCGGCGCAAGCTCTTCCTCAGCCGGCGCGGCCGCCTTCCTCCCCCCGAGCGTGGCGTACTTCACGGGATCAGCGTCGGCACCGCACTCGGCGCTGCGGAAATCGTTCCACTTCATGCCTTCCGGCACGACACCCTGTTCCTTGGCAGCGTTCCACTTCACTGAACATTGCTGCTGGTTCAGGGCGAGCGCCGGCTGGGCTGCAAGGGAAAGACCGGTGAGAAACCCGGCAATGGCGATGATGCGAACAGACATGCGATTCTCCTGGTTCGTTGGTTCGGCCGCCGTTTGCGCCCCGGCTGGCTGGTCGCACGTTATCGCAATTGCCGTGACAGGAATACGTGCGCGAAGCGTTTTTTCAGCCTCCGCTTGGCCTTTGGGCACAAGCGGCAGTGCACCAAAGTACAGGGCGTCCGATTGATCCCGATCAAGGGGTGAAGGCGCATCGCGCCGCAGCATGCCGGTGTCAGGCGCGACCTGCGTCGCGCCGCCCAAACCGAAACTCCGGGGGAAACCGCACATGAAGCCTTGTCTTTTCGCAACCGCATTCGTCGCCGCCATGCTCGGCGCAGCAATCAACTCCGCCCGGGCGACCGACGCCACAATTGCCGCCGGCAAGCTGTTCTTCGACCAGCGCTGCCGCGTCTGCCATTCGGGCGAAGCCGATCGCAAGACCTACGGGCCGCCACTTGCCGGCATTGTCGGGCGCAAAGCCGGAATGGCGGAAGGGTTCGCCTATTCCGACGCGTTGAAGAATTCCGGCATCGTTTGGACCATCGAATCACGCACGAGGTGGACGGCGAACGATGGCGGGATGCCGCCGGCCCCCGGCTGGGCCATGGTGGCGGGGGCGCACCGGGGGGAGCCCCAAATGGCCGCAGCCACCCTGAAACGCTGGAGGGAACCCCCCCGCCGCAATCTCCCTGCAATGGCGGACCGCGGCAATCGTTTGACGCCTGCCATGCCCCTCATTGCGGGCTGGATGCGTGGCGCAATGGAAGCGCTGTGGGAGCCTCCACCGGTTTGCACGGTGAGAAAAGCCAAGGCCGGCTTGACGATGGAAGGGCGGCGCGCAAGAAGCGCCGTCCCTCATCTTCGGAGCTCTCCCATGGCGTTGTCGCCTTTTGCGGCCAAATGGCTGCCCGTGCTGCTGCTGTGCCTTTCCAACATGTTCATGACCATCGCCTGGTACGGCCACCTGAAGTACAAATCCGCGCCGCTGTTCACCGTCATCGTCATCAGCTGGGGCATCGCTTTCGTCGAGTACTGCCTTGCCGTGCCGGCGAACCGCATCGGGCACGGGCCTTGGTCGGCCGCAGAACTGAAGACGATGCAGGAGGTCATCACGCTCATGGTGTTCGTTGCCTTCTCGGTCTTGTATCTGCGTGAACCGCTGCACTGGAACCACCTGGCCGGCTTCGCACTTATCGCCGCCGGGGCCGGGCTGGTGTTCCGGGGCTGATCAAGCGCGCGATGGCGCCTTCGCATCGCTGTGCCGGCTCATGAAAATTTTTTACGCGCGCGCGCAACGCCCTGTTCTTCCGCAATTCAGCCGCGATCGGAGATTGCATTCGCGCCTGTTCGCCGTGCGCCACAGCCCCAAATCCGGAGCAGGCCGCCACGGCGTTCTTTAAAGCGAGCACGACAATGGCAGCGCAGAGCAAACCGGGGAAGCCGCAAGGCAAGCCGTCGAAGTAAGGGTATGCGTTGCGGGGGTGTATCCTGGCCAGATACATTCCCGCTTTGGATGCATGTCGACGCCGTGTAACCCTTTGATCGGCGCCCTTCATGAAAGTTTTGCTGGAAATCAGCTTGTCATCGTGTCATTCTCGAGGTGTTCGGGCAATTCGCGAACACTTGGAAGACTGGAAATTCGGCGGCCGGAACGCTCAGAACATCAAGTCCGGACGAACCCGACGGGGGTCGTACAAAAGGTTCCTTCTCCGCATTCAAGAACTGCCTGCCCTGCAAGCCGCAATCATGCGGCGCGCGAGCCTGGTAACCGCAGGAGCGGTCCGGTCATACGAGAAGGAAACATCGCATGCCCCAGTCTGGTACAGTCAAATTCTTCAATACCGAAAAGGGCTTCGGTTTCATCAAGCCCGATGGCGGCGGCCCGGACATCTTCGTCCACATTTCCGCTGTACAGAATTCCGGCCTGCCCGGCCTGAGCGAAAACCAGAAGGTCATGTTCGACACCGAGCCTGATCGCCGCGGCAAGGGGCCGAAAGCCGTCAACCTTCAGCTCGGCTGACGCCAGACTGCCGCGCATCCGCCTTCGCCAACCGACAGGATTTCGCGCCGCCGGCGCTCAACCGGCGGCGTTGTCGTTTCTTGCCGAAGGTCGGTTGCACCGTTCGATCCGCCGGTCGGCCATGATGAACAAATCGTTCAGGCAGCGTTCAGCTTCGATCCGCCAAAACGTCCCCATCGGATGCGCGACAATCGGCCGTTTCGGTTGCCGCCTTGCGCCCAACAACGGGAGACAGCCATGTCGATCTTCAAATCCGCCACTATCGCCGCGCTGGTCGCCGCCACCGCAATCGCCGCGCCGCTTGCCGCCGCCACCAGCGCCACTGCCGGTGAGCGCTACTGGCGCGATGGCCATCGCAACGGACATTCCGGCAACCGCACCATCGTCAGGGAGCGGGTCATCATACGTGACGGTCACCGCCATTGGCGTCCGCACCGTCCGGGCGTGCGCGTTGTGCGTCGCCATAACGACGATGCGTTGATCGCCGCAGGTATCGGCATTGTCACCGGCGCCATCATTGCTGGCGCGCTGGCCGACCGCGAGCCGGAGCCGCAGGTGATCTACCGCGACGTTCAGCCGGACTATCCGCCGGCGCCGCGCATCATCCATGCGCCGCAGGTTGTGTCCTACGAGCCATGGACGAAAGGCTGGTACCAGTGGTGCGACGACCGCTACCGCTCATTCAATCCCGAAAAGGGTACTTTCCGCGGCTATGACGGACGCGACCATTTCTGCGTGGTGAAGTGAGAATTGACGGCCATGCCCCCGGCCATAGGGTACGCAGCCCGGTGTAACCACGCGATTTGACGAGGCTGCATTCGAAGGGTCCGCGCAATTGGGGCTGTGCGGGCCCTTCTTCCTTTGCGCTGGCCGGACTTGCGGCCTACAACCCGCGCAGGAAGGAGTTGGTGCGCCGCTCGTCGCCGATGCGCCCGCCCGGCCCATGGCCGCAGATGAAGCCGACATCATCACCAAGCGGAAACAGCTTGTCGCGGATCGAGGCGAGCAAGGCGGCGTGATCGCCTCCCGGCAGGTCGGTGCGGCCGATCGAGCCGTTGAACAGCACGTCGCCGACATGGGCGAACCGCGCCTTCTCGTTGAAATAGACGACATGGCCCGGCGCGTGGCCGGGGCAGTGCAGCACCTTGAAGACATGGTCGCCGAAGGAGACGGTGTCGCCGTCGTCCAACCAGCGGTCGGGGGTGCAGTTGCGCACAGTGTCGGTGACACCGAACATCTGCGCTTGCGCTTCCAGCCCTTGCAGCAGCTTTTCGTCGGCGCGGTGCGGACCGACGATGTCGACGCCGAGCGTCTCCTTCATCTCCATCGCGCCGCCGGCATGGTCGATATGGCCGTGGGTCAGCCAGATCGCCTCGACCGCGATGCCGTTCGATTCAAGAACCTGCAGCAGCTGCCCTACATCGCCGCCAGGATCGACGACGACGCCGGATTTCGTTTCGGCGTCGAACATCACGGTGCAGTTCTGCTGGAAGGCGGTAACCGGCACGATCCCGATCTGCAGTTCACCCATGTCGCATCTCCCCTTGTTGTTGCGGACATAGGCGATGCGGCGCGGCGCGCCAACCGGATTGTGCGTCGATCGTGGTTCTGAAGTAGTCGGCCGATGGGGAAAAATCGATCAGCGACCGACGAACTGCGAATGACGAAACTCAGGCTGCCGCCGATGTTTTCTTCGGCTGCACAGCGGCGGAATAATCCTCCATCAGAGTACGGGCGATCTCGCCAACCGTGAAGCGGTAGGGTCCGATCTCGGAGACCGGCGTTACCTCGGCTGCGGTGCCGGTGAGGAAGCACTGCTCAAAGCTCTCCATTTCCTCCGGCATGATCACCCGCTCGATCACCTCGTAACCGCGGGCCTTGGCAAGGCCGATCACGGTGCGCCGGGTGATGCCGTCGAGGAAGCAGTCCGGTGTCGGCGTGTGAATCTTGCCGTCCTTGACAAAGAACACGTTGGCGCCGGTCGCCTCGGCCACCTGCCCGCGCCAGTCCAGCATCAGGGCGTCGGCATAGCCCTTGGCCTCGGCGGCATGCTTGGAGATGGTGCAGATCATGTAGAGGCCGGCGGCCTTGGAGCGCGACGGCGCAGTGCGCGGATCGGGCCTGTGGTATTCGGCAAGATCGAGGCGGATGCCCTTCAGTTTCTGCGCCGGGTCGAAATAGCTCGGCCACTGCCAGATGGCGATGGCGAGGTTGATGCGGTTCTGCTGCGCCGAAACACCCATCTGCTCGGAGCCGCGCCAGGCGATCGGGCGCACGTAGGCGTCGAAGAAGCCCTGCTTCGCCAGAAGTTTGCGACAGGCGTCGTCGATCTCGGCAACCGACCAGGGAATCGTGAAGCCGAGGATGCGCGCCGATTCATGCAGGCGTTCGGTGTGCTCGGTCAGCTTGAAGATCTCGCCGCCATAGGCGCGCTCTCCCTCGAACACCGCGCTGGCATAGTGCAGACCGTGGGTAAGGACGTGAACCTTGGCGTCCTTCCATTCAACGAAGTCGCCATTCATCCAGATATGGCCGTCGAGTTGGTCGAAAGGTTTGCCTGCCATGATGTCTCTCCAGGCGCCTTCGCGCCGCTTGTTGTCGCCGCCGCCGGCGTTCCCGTCATTGAGCCCGGGCGGAACGCGCCGCCATGGCGGACTGTTGTGCGCAATCATGCGCGCCTTTCCGCTTCGGCTTGTCATTTCGTTCCGAAAATGCCCTAAAGCTTGTCGGAAATTACCCGGGGCAGGAAAATATGTCAATAGTGCTGACATATTTTTCCGGTATCAGGATCTCATGACCGAAATCGAAACGACAAGCGCCGTTGCGCTGACACATCGCCTCGCCGACGAAGGGGACCGGACTGTCCCGGTCGGCGAAATTGACATCATCGAACTGCTGTTCTTCGCCTATCGCGATTTCACCTCCGACCCGGACGCGATTTTGGGCGAACTCGAATTCGGCCGCGCCCATCACCGGGTGCTGCATTTCGTCAACCGCCGTCCGGGGCTCACAGTAGCCGAACTTCTCGATGTCTTGCAGATCACCAAGCAGTCGCTCGCCCGCGTGCTGAAGCAACTGATCGATGGCGGCTATATCGAACAGCGACAGGGGCCGCGCGATCGCCGCCAGCGTGAACTGCACCCGACGGACGAGGGCATGGCGCTTGCCGCCGCGCTGGCCAGGCCACAGTCTCGCCGCATAGCGGCGGCACTGGAAGAGTCGGGGAGCGACCGGGCCGCCGTGATTGCGTTCCTGCGTTCCATGGTCAATCCGGAACTCAGGGCCCAGATCGCAGGCGGCGAGAACTGAGGAGTTTGCCGCATGGCTGTCACGCAAGCAGTGACCGAGCAGACACTGGCCGATCAGACATTTGCCGAGCGCCCCGATGACGGCGCAGCCCATGTGCTGGTGATCGATGACGACACGCGCATTCGCAACCTGCTTTCGGAATTTCTCGCAACGAACGGTTACCGGGTCACCACGGCTGGCGATGCCGCCACGGCGCGGCGCAAACTCGCCGGTCTTGATTTCGATCTGCTGATTGTCGACGTGATGATGCCCGGCGAGACCGGTGTGCAACTGACGCGGGCGCTGCGCGAAACACGCGACGTGCCGATCCTGATGCTGACGGCATTGTCGGAAATCGACCAGCGCATCGCCGGGCTGGAGGCGGGCGCCGACGACTACCTGCCCAAGCCCTTCGATCCGCGCGAACTCCTGTTGCGCATGAATGCAATCCTGCGGCGCAACGCCAAGTCGGACCCGGCGAAGATCGAGCAGATCGTTTTCGGTCCGTTCACCTTCGTCATCGCCCGGCGCGAACTGAAGAAAAGCGGTGATGTGGTGCGCTTGACCGAACGCGAGAAGGACATCATGGCGATGTGTGCCGAACGCGCCGGCGCCACCATTCCGCGCCATGAGCTGGTGGGCAGCGAGGGCGAGGTCGGCGAACGCACTGTCGATGTGCAGATCAACCGCCTGCGCCGCAAGATCGAGCGCGATCCGGCCAATCCCATATGGTTGCAAACCGTGCGCGGTATCGGCTACCGGCTGAGCGTGGAGTAGGCCTCAGCCGCAAACCCGGGCGCTATACGCGGACGGAAACCGCAACAGTGACCAGTGCTGCAAGATTGGCCATTAGCACGGTCGCCACCAGCAGCAGTGTTGCCTTGAACTGGCGCTTCGCCGCATCGCGCAGGCGCGGCGAGGGATCGCCGAGGATCTCGGGCAACCCCGTGGCGGGCTTGGTTTTCGCGTACGACACGTTGCCTTCTCCTTGTCGATTGCGCGGAAAGCAAATCCGTAGACCGAATCAACCGCGCACAGCCTGTCATTTCGCGCGGGAAAGCGGCCGGTTGCCGATTAAAACACGGCGCAGTCGAGATATTGTTGTGTCGATTTTGTGACGCGAGGTTACGCTTCGTGAGCGGGCAATTGGGGTAGCCATTCCAGAGGCACATGCCCGGGCTCGGATGCGACCCTGTCCAACCAGACGTTGATAGCCGGGAAGCGCTGCATGTCGAACCTGCCCTTCGAACCTGCCGAATGGGTGTAGCCGTAAAGTGCGATGTCGGCGACAGTGTAGCTGTCGCCTGCGATCCAAGGCGTCTTCTCCAGTTGCGCCTCCATCACGCCAAGCGCCCGGTGCCCGCTCTCCAGCAGCGGCGCGAGGCGTTCCGGCGTGCGCAGATGGGCCCGTTGCGGATAGGTGAGGATCGCCGCGCGCACCGCAACAGAGCTTTCGTGGAAGTTCTGTTCAAAGAACATCCACTGGTGGGCCAGCGCTTGTGCAAAAGCCTCATCGGGCAGGAAGCGCGTTTCGCGCGCCAGATAGAGCAGGATGGCGTTCGATTCCGCCAGCACGCGTCCGTCTTCTAATTGCAGCAGCGGCACCTTCCCGTTCGGGTTCAGGGCGCGGAACGCCGCGCCTTCCGTAACGCCGGAACCGTATTCTGCCGCCTTGTGGCGAAAGGGAATGCCGAGCAGCGCCAGTAGCAGGCGCACCTTGTAGGAATTACCGGAGGACGGCATCGACCAGAGTGTGAGCATGGCTTCGAGATCGCCGCTCGGCGCGCCCGCGTCAAGCCGGTTTCGCGATGCGGTGACAAGTTGACGGTAGGTGCGGTCTGATCGCCGGACTATCGCGCAATCTCATGACCGGACGCTCCGGAGCCGATCGGCGCGGCACGATCGGCAAGCAGGATAGGGACCATGAACAGCGCCAGAAAGCCGACATTGCCGACGACGTTCAATGCACCGCCCGAGATCAGTGAACCGAGGCTGTCGACGGCAAACCACAACAGCAGGCCGGGCATGATGAAAGAGCGCGCCAGCGCCGGGTTCTCTAGGTAGAGCCGGTCGACGATTCGCCACATCGTGACGCCCCAACCTGCCATGACGCCGCCGCCGATCGCCGCCAGCAACCGCGTCTCGCCGGCGGCAAGGCTTTGTGCGCCGTCGGGCGGCCAGAAGGCGAGATCAGCCAGCAGCGCGATCGGCGCCCCGGTTTGCGGCCAGGCGGCAAGCGCCACCGCAAGGCCGGTTGCGGTGACGAAGGCGGATCCGCCCTTGAGCCAGTGGTATGCGCGAGTGCGGGTCATGACGTGATCTCCTTTGGATGATGCGCCATGATTGGCCGGTACGCGGTCGAAAACAATTACCTTGCAGGTAGGTGAAGCATGCCCGCGCCTCGCCTATGCTCGTTCGGAACGTTCGCACGAACAGGGAGGCCGCCATGCAGGCAGACGGTGAATTCGGCTTCGTCCTGAAGCAGTGGCGGCGCAAGCGGCGCATGAGCCAGCTCGACCTTGGGCTGGAGGCGAACGTCTCGTCGCGCCACATCTCCTTTCTGGAAACCGGCCGCGCCCGGCCGAGCCGTCAGATGGCGCTGCTGCTGGGCGAGGCGCTGGACATGCCGCGTGCGACACGCAACCATCTGCTTGAGACGGCGGGATACTCCGCCGTCTTTCGCGCCCGTCCCGCCGGGGCAAAGGACATGGCGAGCGTTCGCGCTGCAATCGACTGGATGCTTGTACGACACGACCCCTATCCTGCGCTGGCCCTCGACCGGCTGTGGGTGGTGCAGCGCGCCAACTGCTGCGCGATGGCGATGATGGAAGCCCTCGGACTTGGCGTCGGCGACAGCCTGCTCGACAGACTCCTTTGTCCGGGCGTCGGTTCGGCCGTGTTCGAAAACTGGCCGGAAGTCGCACGCCACATGCTGGCGCGGCTGCGCACCGAAAGCGCGCATCTGGGCGGTGAACCGGTGCTGGACGCGGCAATCCGCGCGCTCGCCGACGATCCGGCGCTTGACCGGGAAGAACCTGCCGGCCCGATGCCGGCTTTCGTGCCGGCGCGCTACCGCATGGGCGGGATTGTGCTGTCGCTGATGAGCACGATCGCCCAGTTCGGCACCGCCGAAGACATTGCACTCGCCGATCTCAGGATCGAATTGATGTTTCCGGCCGATGAACCGACGAAGACCATGCTGGAACGCCTCGGGAAGGCTTGACAAGGCATTGGGCGATCCAGACCTTCACGATCCCGGTTTATGTAATGGATCGTGCGGGTGACAGCGGCGTTTCAGCGGGGCGGGTGCAGGGCAAGCGCAGTCACAGCGTTTCACTGACCCCGCAGTGGGAAGGCGAAAGCTGCTGCGCTGGTCGCACAACGCTCTAGTCGAACAGGCTCGACACCGATTCCTCGCCCGCCGTACGCGCGATCGCCTCGCCGATCAGCGGTGCGATCGACAGCACGCGGATGTTCTGCGTCGCCTCCACCGCCGAAGTCGGCTGGATCGAATCGGTGATCACCAGTTCTTTCAGCCGCGATGCCGAGATGCGGTTCGACGCGCCGCCGGACAACACGCCATGGGTAATGTAGGCGGTGAACTAGGTCGCCGCGGCCAGCGCCAGCGCCTCGGCGGCGTTGCACAAGGTGCCGCCGGAATCGATGATGTCGTCGATCAGGATGCAATCGCGCCCGGCGATTTCGCCGATGACGTTCATCACTTCCGATTCACCCGGCCGGTCGCGGCGCTTGTCGACAATGGCGAGCGGCGCATCGTTAAGCCGCTTGGCCAGCGCGCGCGCGCGCACCACGCCGCCGACATCGGGCGAAACCACCATCACGTTCGACAAGTCATAAAGGGATTTGATGTCGCGCGCGATCACCGGCACAGCGTAGAGATTGTCCGTCGGGATGTCGAAGAAGCCCTGGATCTGGCCGGCATGCAGGTCGAGCGTCAGCACCCTGTTGGCGCCAGAATGGGTGATCAGGTTGGCGACCAGCTTCGCCGAGATCGGCGTACGGCCGGAAGCGCGCCGGTCCTGCCGGGCGTAGCCGAAATACGGCACCACCGCCGTGATGCGCCGCGCCGAGGACCGGCGGAAGGCGTCGATCATGATCAGCAGTTCCATCAGGTGGTCATTGGCCGGATAGGAGGTCGATTGCAGGATGAAAACATCCTCGCCGCGCACATTTTCCTGGATCTCGACAAAGATTTCCTGGTCGGCGAACCGGCGCACGCTGGCCCGCCCGAGCGGCACGTTCAGGTACCGCGCGACCTGTTCGGCCAGCACGCGATTGGAATTGCCAGCAAAAAGCTTCATTCGGACCGGCCCCGGCCTGCTCGTTCGGCTGATGACGGGGCTTTTAAACCCCGTGACCGCAGATGCAAGCGGCGTCCAAGCAAAGCCGACGAATTATCCCTGTGAAAGTGAACGCCACAGCTTGTTCTCTCGTGTGGCACGATGTCGTTCAATGCCCTTCGAAGGCAATCAGCGTGCGCACCGGCACGCCGAGCGCCTCCAGCTTCGCCCGGCCGCCGAGTTCCGGCAGGTCGATGACGAAGCAGGCCGCGACGATCTCGGCCTGCATCTGCCGCAGCAACTTCACCGCGCCTTCGGCCGTGCCGCCGGTGGCGATCAGGTCGTCGACGAGAATCACTTTCTCGCTCGGCTCGATGGCGTCTCGATGCATTTCCCTTCTGCCGGAGAGGGCACAACCCCCGCCAAGGGTTGGTGGCAATTGTCCCCGCCGAGAATGAACCCGCGCGCTTCTATTCCGGCGATCTTGGCGATCTTCGTGCCCGCATAGGGATGCACCAGTTCATCGACCGACCGGCGGAAGGCGCGCGCATCGCCAAGCAGCGTGGTGATGTCGCGAAACAGGATGCCCGGCTTGGGGTAATCGGGAATCGTACGGATGGCGGAAAGCAGTGTTTCAGCAAGCGACGAATTCATGGCCCCCCCGGCGTTCACGACACGCACCTTGCCTGTCCAAAGCACAAAAGAAAAGGGCGCCGCATCGGGCGCCCTTTCGAATTTCGCCGGCCGCCGCCCTCAATGCTCGACGCGCGACCACACAGTCTTCTTGGTGAGGTAAAGCAGGCCGGTGAAGATCACCAGGAACACCATCACTGCAAAGCCGGTCGACTTGCGCTCCTCAAGGTGCGGTTCGGCCGCCCACATCAGGAAATGAGCCACGTCGCGGGAATACTGATCCACCGTGCCCGGCGTGCCGTCATCGTACTCGACCTGTCCGTCGGAGATCGGCGGCGCCATCTTCAGCGACTTGCCGCCGACGAAATACGGGTTGTAGTAGGTGCCTTCAGGTATCTCCATACCGGAAGGCGGCGTCTCGCTATAGCCGGTCAGCAGGGCATGGATATAGTCCGGCCCGCCTTCCTGGTACTGGGTGAAGATGTCGAACACGAAGGTCGGGAAGCCGCGCTCAACCGCGCGCGCCTTGGCGATCAGCGAGAAGTCGGGCGGCGCAGCCCCGCCATTCGCCGCAGCCGCGGCGACGTCGTTCGGGAATGGCGACGGCCAGCGGTCGGAAGGAATGGCTGCACGATCGAACATCTCGCCTTCGTCGTTCGGCCCGTCGGTCACCTGGAATTCGGCGGCGATCGTCTTCACCTGCTCTTCCGAATAGCCGAGATCCTCGAAATTGCGGAACGCCACGTATTTCATGCCATGGCAGGCCGAGCAGACCTCCTTGTAGACCTTGAAGCCGCGCTGCAGCGCGCCCTTGTCATACTTGCCGAACGGACCGGCAAAGCTCCAGCGCTGCGGCTCCGGCTTCAGGATCGGGAAATGCGTCGGCTCGGCCGCATTGTGCGCGTCTTCGGCGGCGCCTGCTACGTCGCAGAGCGCCAGTGAAACGGCGACGCCGGCGACAGCAAGGCTCTTGAGTATGGTTTTCATGGTAGTGTTTCCCTCAAGCCTTGCCCGATCAACCCTTGTGCGACGGTTCGGCCGCCGCGTTGGCGATCTGCACCGGCGCGCCCGCCTTGTTCTTTTCCAGCACCGCCTCGGTGATCGAGTTCGGCATGCGTTTCGGTGTTTCTATCAACCCCAGCACCGGCATGACGACGATGAAGAAGGCGAAGTAGAACAGCGTCGCCACCTGCGCCATCGCCACGTAGGCGCCTTCGGCCGGGCGCGAACCGAGCCAGCCGAGGAACACGCAATCGGCGACGAAGATCCAGAAGAACAGCCGGTACCACGGGCGATACACCGCCGAGCGGACCTTCGAGGTGTCGAGCCAGGGGATGACGAACAGGATCAGCACCGCCGCAAACATCGCCAGCACGCCGCCGAGCTTGGAATCGATCGGCCCGATATTGAAGGTGATGGCGCGCAGGATGGCGTAGAATGGCAGGAAGTACCATTCCGGCACGATATGCGCCGGCGTCACCAGCGGGTTGGCGACGATGTAGTTGTCCGGATGGCCGAGATAGTTCGGCATGTAGAACACGAACCAGGCAAACACCAGGAAGAACACCATCAGCGCAAATGCGTCCTTGATCGTCGCATAGGGCGTGAACGGCACGGTGTCAGTCTTCGACTTGACCTCAATGCCGGTCGGGTTGGTCTGTCCCGTCACGTGCAGCGCCCACACATGCAGGATCACCACGCCGGCGATCATGAACGGCAGCAGGTAGTGCAGCGAGAAGAAGCGGTTGAGCGTCGGGTTGTCGACCGAAAAGCCGCCGAGCAGCAGCTGCTGGATCGGCTCGCCGATGATCGGGAAAGCTGTGAAGAAGCCGGTGATCACGGTCGCGCCCCAGAACGACATCTGGCCCCAGGGCAGGACGTAGCCCATGAAGGCGGTCGCCATCATCAGCAGGTAGATGATGCAGCCGAGGATCCACAGCAGTTCGCGCGGCGCCTTGTAGGAGCCGTAGTACAGGCCGCGGAAGATGTGCAGGTAGACGGCGATGAAGAAGAACGACGCGCCGTTGGAATGCAGGTAGCGCAGCAGCCAGCCCGAATTGACGTCGCGCATGATGTGCTCGACCGAGCCGAAGGCAAGCTGCGTCGAAGCGGCGTAATGCATCGCGAGCACGATGCCGGTGGCGATCTGCACCACCAGCATGATGGAGAGCATGCCGCCGAACGTGTAGGCATAGTTGAGGTTGCGCGGTACCGGATAGGAAACGAAGGAATCGTGCATCAGCCGCGGCAACGGCATGCGCGCGTCGATCCACTTCTCGATGCCTGTCCTTGGCGTGTAGGTCGAATGTCCACCACTCATTGAGGCTTCTCCCGGCGCGTCAGCCGATCTTTATCGTTGTGTCGGAAATGAAGGCGAAGGGCGGCACCGGCAGGTTCTCCGGCGCTGGGCCTTTGCGGATGCGGCCGGCCGTGTCGTAGTGCGAGCCGTGGCAGGGGCAGAACCAGCCGCCGAAATCGCCGGCCTGGCCAAGCGGGATGCAGCCGAGATGGGTGCACACGCCAACCATCACGATCCAGTTTTCCTTGTCCTTGCCGGCCGAACGGTCGAGATCGTTCGCCGGTGAACCCGCCGCGATATTGGCATTGCGCGCGTCGCGGTCCTTCAGCTCCTCGAGCTTGACGGCCTTCGCCTCTTCCACTTCCTTTTCCGTGCGGTTGCGGATGAACACCGGCTTGCCGCGCCACTTGGCCGTCAGCGACATGCCGGGCTCGACCGAGGAAACGTCGACCTCAATGGAAGAGACGGCGAGCGTGGAGGCGTCCGGCCGCATCTGGTCGATGAACGGCCACACGGCCGCCGCCGCGCCGACAGCGCCGGCCATGCCGGTTGCAATGAACAGGAAATCGCGCCGTGAAGTGTCGTCAGAAGCGTGTGCGCTCACAGGAAACCATCCTTTGATGTGCGTCGGGCGGCCGGAAATCCCCCGGTAACCGTCCGCACCGAATCGCGCAAGCATGCGTGATCGGCCGGCGGAACCCCGGCAACCGCGCGGGTTCTATTTTGGAACCGATCTGTTGTCCACCCTGCAAAAGGCGAGACGGCACAATGTCGCGGCGGGGGATCTTGTGACGCGCCCCCGAACCTCAACTTGACGAGCCGCCAGATGCGCCTACAATGTCGGACAACGCACACCCAGCGCTTGGAGCCATGATCGCCATGTCGAGGACCGCCCGTCTCTCCCTGCGGCTGGAGCCTGATCTCAAGGAATGGCTGGAAGGTGAAGCCAGGCGCAGCGACCGCAGCGCCGGGTACATTGCCGCGCATGCGATTGCCGCCGCGAAGGCCCGCAGCGATGCACGCCGCAGCCAGATCGTGCAGGCGATGGCCGAAGCGGACAAGGGCGTGTTTGTTTCCGAAGAAAGGATGACGGAATGGTTCCTGTCGCTTGGTACCGACAACGAATTGCCTGAGCCGGAAGCCGACATTCTCCCGAACCAGCGCGCCTAGATGAAAATCCGCTTCCTTGCGACTGCAGCGCCTGATCTCCTTTGGTTCAAGACCTACTACATGCGCCGTTTCCCTGAAGGGCGACGCAATGCGGACACGCAGTTCCTCAAGGTGAAGGCACTGCTCGTCGCTAATCCGTTTCTCGGCCATCCCGTCGAAAACGTCGATGGCGCGCGAGCTTACCCCGTTTCGCGAACGCCGTTTTCATTTATCTATCGCGTGAAAGGTGACACAATCGAAGTCCTGCGCGTGCTTGATGGGCGCAGCGCCGACAGCAGCGAGTATACTTGAACGATTGAGGCAGCTTCGCGTCAAACGTCATGTGGCGACCGCAATCAATCCCCAGCCATTGCCCCCTTCCAAGCTACCCGGCTGTAACCGGGCGCCCCCCTCAATTCCACCACGTCTTGCCGTGCTTGTCGGGTTGGCGCAGCGGCCCCTCGCCGGCCTTCGGCGGCTCGATCTCCATCAAATAGCGCTGCACCGGCGTCATGCGGTTGTACAGCCCCTCGGTCAGGTAATCGAGCTGCAGCAGCTGCTGCGGCAGGTCGCGCCGCGTGTAGGTGAGGTGCAGCATGCGCCGGTAGCTGTTGTCCTTCTTCAGCGTTCCAGAATGCCACATCGACGAATTGCAGATGATGGCAGACCCGGCCGGCGCCTCCACCAGCACCTCGCCCGGATAGGGCGCTGAGAGATCGTCCGGCACACGCGCATGGTCTTGCGGAGACAGCGGCTCCGGCTCCCAGTCGCCGATGTTCACATAGGGCACGTTGATCGGCGCCCACCAGTGCGAGCCCGGCACCACGCGCGTCGGCCCGTTGTCCAGCGTCATGTCGTCGAACATGATCATCGAATTGACGACCCACCAGTCGTCGCTGAACCTTTTCGGCACGTCGACATGCAGGTCCTGCTGGCCATAGCCCTGCACTGGATCGCGCAGGTTCGCGCCATGCAGCTTGATCTCGCCGAGCAGGTAGGCGCAGGCCGCAAGAACCTCCGGTATCCACAGGCACTTGTCGAAGGCTTCCGTCTTGTTGAAGATGTTCGACAGCCGCCGCGCGCCCGGCTCCACATGCACCTCATGGCCGCCCTGCGTGTTCTCGGCGGCATGGATGCGTTCGAATTCCGAGCGCATCTGCTCGATGTCGGCCTTGTCCAGCACGTTTTCCACGATGAAAAAGCCGTCGCGGTCAAGTTGCTCCTTTTGCGCAGCCGAGATGGCGTCAGGACCGACGCCGAGCGCACGCAAGGCCTGTTTGGTGTACATTGCGGTCCTCCCTGAATCGTCCCGATCCGCGACTGTTATCACCCTTATTGGCCGGCCTCAAAGAACCCTCGGACGTCCCTGGCGAACTCGGCGCGGCTACCTGTGCGCAAATAGAACATATGGCCGCCCCGATAGGTGCCGAAGAACAGCCGCTCGCGGGCGCCCTTGGCGCGTGTCGCCTGTTCCAGCACGAAACGCGACTGGAAGTAGGGGGTGACCGTGTCATAGGCGCCATGCACCACCAGCACCTTCAGGTCGGTGTTCTGCGCAAGCGCGATTCCCACATCGTCAGGAGTGCCGACGGTCGAGGTGCGGTCGAACGCGGCGTTCAAGGCCATGTTCAACGGGATATAGGCGCAGTCGGAGGCATATCCGAGGTCGGTGCGGACATAATCCATGAACGGCGAAAGCAGGATGCCGCTCAGCACGGTCAGGCTGCGATCGAGCACGCCGATCCCCTCCTCCTGCGGCTTGGGATTGTCTGTGGCCTGCCCGCCATCGTAGCGGTCCAGGACCAGACCCCGGTCAGCCAGCAGGCTGCCCGCATAAAGCACCTGGCCAATGCGGCCGTTGTTGCGCGCGATGAGACCCGGTTCGATGCCGATCACTTCGCTCAGCCGTGCATGGAAGGCGGTCTTCTGCTCGGGCGTCATGCGCCCCAGCGCGGCGATGCCTGTCAGGTAGTCGTTCAAGGCATAGGCCTCCGCCGCCTGCAGCGCGGCGGCATCGGTTCCGAAGCCGCCCCTGCCGTGCACCGAGGCTATGGCGGCCTGGGTCGGGATCTGGGTCATCGGCCAGAGCAGCGAATAGCTGTCAAAGGTGATGTTGACGTTCAACTCGGGCGAGATCATCACCGCACGGTTGAGGTTGATCGCGTAGTTTTCGGCCGGGATGCGAAGGAGCGCCGCGACCCGCATTCCTCCGTAGCTCTCTCCCGCAATGGCCTTGGGCGAACCCCAGCGGTTGTTGACCGTCAGCCATTGCCGGATGAACTGCGCCAGCGAATCGAGATCCGCCATTGTTGCGTAGTAAGGCTGCGGGTCGCGCAGCGCGCCATCCGGACCGGGAAGGGTACGGCTGAAACCGGTCCCGACAGGGTCGATGAAGACGAGATCGGTAAACGCGATCCAGCTGTCGGGGTTCGTTTCCAGCCGCGCCGGCACAGCCGGAAAGGTGCCATCCCCGGCGGTGACGATGGTCTTCGGTCCGATGGCCGACATGTGCAGGAAGATGCTTGCGCCTCCGGGGCCGCCATTCCACACGAATGTCACGGGACGCGTCGCCGGGTCCGCGCCGTCCATCGTGTAGGCAATGTGGAAGATCTCGGCCCCCGGGCGTTCGGGATCCTCGCCAATGTTCAACATTGCGGCCTTGGCCGTATAGGCGGGCAATACCTGCGCCAGGGCTCCCGGGAGCCATGTTGCGAGGACGGCTGCGACCAGGGCAATGACTAAAGCCGCCCGGTTCATGATCGACAATCTCATGGCACTATCCCCTGTTGATGATGGTGTTCCGGCGCTTCGCCAGATCGCGCTGAAGTCGATGTTCCCCTGCGCTGGCGCGCTTAGGCTGCGCTGCTGCATGTAACGTATGGTTGATTGACGTCGCTGGTGAATATGCAGGCTGCCACGACGCGGTGCAACCGGTTTTGGCGGTCGAGTCTTCGCACCTTGGTTGTGGCCGGCCGGAGCAGAAAATGCGGGGAAGAGTTGAAGCTATGACTGCTGAGACAGTTCATCGTCACGAATTTCGCTGACAATTTTACCTGAGCGCCCGTTCGACGAGCAGCGCGGTCGTCGGGCCACGGCCTTTCGCAACATCACGCGAAGTGGCAATGCGTTTGCGCCTAAGAATCGGGCCATGCGCGCCGGCCCGAAAAGTTTGGCAGCCGCGCTCCGCTCTTCACCCCCCGCCGAGCAGCTTCTTCAGCATCTGCGCCATCGGGCCGGACGGCGCCACCTTCGGCTTCTCCTTGCGCGCCTGGCGGATGTGGCTTTGGCCTTTCGCCGGTCCGGTCGCACTTTCGGTCTTTGCCGCATCGGGCGCTTCGGGGTGGTCATTGCGCGTCGGCTGCGTCGCCAGCGCGATTCGGTTCATGAACAGCGCTTCGTCGCCTTCCACCAGCAGGCCGGCGTTGTCGGCCACCGCGTCGAGCAGCGGGTCTAGCCAGTCGTGTTCAGCCTTGGCGAAATCGCCGAGCACGTAGCCCAGCACCCGCGCCTTGTCGCCCGGATGGCCAATGCCAAGCCGCACGCGGCGGTAATCGACCCCGCAATGGGCGTCGAGGCTCTTGATGCCGTTATGGCCGCCGGAGCCGCCGCCGCGCTTCACCCGCACCTTGCCGGGCGCAAGGTCGAGTTCGTCGTAGAAGACCGCAAGGGAATCAGGGCCGAGCTTGTAGAAGCGCATCGCCTCGCCGACCGCCTGGCCGGAAAGGTTCATCCAGGTCTGCGGCTTCACCAGCAGCACCTTGTCGCCGCCGAGCCTGCCCTCGGCGACCAGCGCCTGGAACTTCTTCGTCCAGGGTGAAAAGCCATGGCGGCGGGCAATCGCGTCCGCCGCCATGAAACCGATGTTGTGGCGCTGCCCGGCATGCTCCGGGCCGGGATTGCCGAGGCCCGTAAGTATATGCATCGCCGTCAACTCCCGGGCGCGGCGCCCTTATGCGCCGGCCGCCGGCTCTTCCTCGATCTTGCCGCCGCCGCTGGCAATCGTCGCGATGGCGAAGTCGCGGTCGTGGATGACCGGGGTCACGCCTTCCGGCAGCTTCACATGGCTGATGTGGATGCCGTCGTTGATGTTGAGGCCTTCCAGATCGCCGACCAGGAATTCCGGGATGGAGTCGGCCATGCAATAGACCTCCACCTCGTGGCGCACGATGTTGAGCGTGCCGCCGCGCTTGATGCCCGGGCACTTGTCTTCGTTGATGAAGTGCATCGGCACTTCCACCGAAACGCGGGTGGAGCCGGTGACGCGAAGGAAATCCACATGCATCACAGTGTCGCGCACGGGGTGCAACTGATAGTCCTTGGGCAGCACGCGGTGCTTTTCGCCGTCGACATCGATCGTGGCGATCGAGGTCATGAAGCCGCCGCCGTGGATTTTCAGCGTCGTCTCCTTGGCGGGGAGATTAATGGAGAGCGGGGGCTTGTTGTCGCCGTAGATCACGGCGGGTATCATGCCGTTGCGCCGAATGGCCCGGGCGGACCCCTTACCGACCCGGTCGCGCGCCTCGGCCTTGAGCTCATATGTCTTGCTCATGGCTTTTCCTTTCGAGGAACATGGGATGGAGCGCCTTTCCGGTCACCTGTTGGCAGGGGCCGAAAAAACGTGAAGCGGCACGCGGCCGCCCCGCCCGCGCTGCCTCCAAGGGTGTCTGCACGGGCGTGGGCGCAATAGCCGAAGCGTCGCGCAATTGCAAGGATGACAGGCGCGGACGAATTGCATAGCATTGCGACAGGTCCAACAGCCTTATCGTGGAGAGATGCATGACGGGAAACCGCGCAGTCGCCCTTGCGCTCGCGCTCGTTTTAGCCCTTGCCGGTGCCCCCGCCCTGGCCGAAAGCCGCGCCGAGACCTTGCGCGGCTGGTTGACCGAGAACGACGCGAAGATGCTCGTCGCCCTCGACGACAACGCGGCGGCGAAGATCGCCGAGGGGAAAGCAAAATTCACGGTCGATGGCGCGGCGATTGCCGAAATCGAGACGTTGCTCGGCGCGCCGCGTGCGCCGATCGGCCCGCCAGCCGACATAGAGGGTGAATGGCGCATCCGCAGCCTGCAGATCACCAATTTCGGCGCCTACGCCTATCCCTTCTTCAAGGTGCGCATCTATGCCGAGGGTCCGCCGGGAGCCCTGGTCTTCCACAAGGATACGGGCTCGCAGCGTATTTTCGCCGAGTTGGCCGCGGACGGGTCGAACCGCTACATCCTCGTCGGCGCCGGATACGCCGGTGGCGATCCGCCGGGTGAATATTCCACGCGCGCCTACGAACAGCCGGGCGATCCCTACAACGACATCGCCGGTCATCTCTACAGGCTGGCGGACGGCCGGCTGCTGCTGGTGACCGCGCCCAACCATCTCGGCCTCAACGTGCTGGAACTGAAGCGCCAATAGGCGCATGAACACGCCGCCGACCCACGAACCGGCGCCGCACCAGGCGCGACATGCGGAGGATATCGTGTACGACAGCAATACCAGAACCCGCGGCGCCCCGAACCGCGTCATCGACCTGCGCTCCGACACAGTCACCCGGCCGACGCCGGCGATGCGCGAGGCCATGGCCGAGGCCGACGTCGGCGACGACGTGTTCGGCGACGATCCCACCGTCAACGCTCTGGAGGAACGCGTCGCGGCCCTGGTCGGCAAGGAGGCCGGCCTGTTCGTGCCGTCCGGCACGCAGTCGAACTTCCTCGCGCTGATCACCCATTGCGCCCGCGGCGAGGAGATCATCACCGGGCGCGACTATCACGTCAACAAGTACGAGGCCGGGGGCGCTTCGGCCTTCGGCGGCGCGATCCTGACTGCCCTGCCGCAGGCGGCCAATGGCAGCCTGACGCCGGACCAGATCGCCGCGGCGGTGAAGCCGGACGATTCGCACCTGCCCGTAAGCCGCCTCGTCAGCCTCGAGAACACCTGGAACGGCCGGGTGCAGGACCAGGCCAATATCGAGGCGATCGCTGTGGTCGCCCGCGCCAACGGCCTTTCGCTGCATCTCGACGGCGCAAGATTGATGAACGCCGTGATCGCGACGAGGCGCAGCGCCGCCGATCTCGCCGCGCCGTTCGACACCGTGTCGCTGTGCCTGTCGAAAGGGCTCGGCGCGCCGATCGGTTCAGTGCTGTCGGGCCCGCGCGATTTCATCCGCAAGGCCCGCAGGAACCGCAAGATGGCCGGCGGCGGCATGCGACAGGCCGGCGTGCTCGCCGCCTGTGGCTTGCACGCGCTCGACCACCATGTCGAAAGGCTGGCGCAGGACCACGCCAATGCGAAGCGGCTGGCGCAGGCGCTTTCGGCGATTCCGGGCCTTGTGGTCGATTACCCCGCCAACGCCACCAACATGGTCTGGGTCACCTTGCCCGACGGCGCATTTGCGCCGCTGCAAAAGGCGATGGCCGAACAGGGCATCCTGCTGCTCGGCGGCGGCAATGCGATGCGCATCGTCGCCCATCTCGACGTGACCGAAGACGACATGACCTGCGTCGCAGACGCCATGGCAGCTTATTTCGGCGCGGGGTGAGGCGACCGGCGGACCCTAACCGCCTGACGCCCTCCAGCGCGCATAATCGTCGAGGGTGCGCTCGGCAATCTGCTGCATCGCGGCGTCGGAGACGACGGACCACGGGTCGCGCGCGGCCGCACTGACCCGCACCTCACCGGCCAACCGGTGCAGACGCGCGCCGTTCGGCTGCACCACATCCCACACATGCACCACCGTGGTCGCGCCGTTCTCGGAAAAGGCGGAAAAGTAGCCGCGTAACACATGCGTCGCCGCCGCCTCGCTGGCGACAATCGTAAGGCCACGTTGCGCCGCCGCCGCCTGTATCGCCTGTATCAAGGCGCCGATGCGGTTCGCCGGCGCGCCAATCACCGGAGCAAGGTAAAGGCTGCCCGACACGGCAGTCGTCTGTTGCGCGGGAAGGCTCGGAAAACGCGGCCCCTCTCCCGACGCAACCGTTCCGGTTCCGGCGTCGGGCGTCAGCCCGTCAACCGGGTCGGACTTGTTGCAGCCCGCGAGCGCGAGCGCCAATGCCAGCATTGTCGCAAAATGCTTGCGAACAGGCATCGGGTATCCTTTCGACCCCGCGTGCGGATGGTTGCGCACGTCCCCGCACTGTTTTGACGCAGAATTGCAAGGGGGTCAAATCCAGGGCAGGGAAAGGGGCGGTCGAAGAAGAACTCAAAGCACGATCAGCTCCAGCCCGTGACGCGACAGCGGCTGCGGATCGCCTTCCGTGGTCAGGTAGGTGCGTCCCAGCGTCATCGCGGTCTCGGTTTCGGAATCCATGATGATCATGTGGGCAAACAGGATCATGCCCGGCACGACCGGCTGGCTGTTCTGGGCAAAGAACATCGGCGTATCCATCCACGATGGCGTAAAGCGCGCGCCGAGCGAGTATCCGCAGGCGTTCAGCCGGTGGCGGGTCAGTTCGGCGGCGTCGAGCACGCGTGCATGCGCGTCATAGACATCGCCGAAGGTCTTGCCGGGACGCATGGCCGCCTCGACCGCTTCCAGCGCCTCGCGGGCGGCGGCATGCAGTTGCAGATGCCGTTCGCCGGGGGCGCCGACAATCACCGTGCGCATCATCGCGGCATGATAGTGCCGCCAGGCGCCGGCCCATTCCAGCGTCAACTGGTCATTGGCCGAAAGCCGCCGCCGGCCAGACTTGTAGCGGCATAGCAGCGCATCGCGACCGGAGCCGATGATGAATTCGTTGCCGGGATAATCGCCGCCCGCCTCGAAGATCGCGCCCTGCATCGCGGCCAGGATTGCGCCTTCATCGGCATCCGGGCCGATCAGCGGCAAGGCGGCGTCGAGCGCAAGATCGGCAAGTTCGCCGGCGCGGCGCGCGCAGGCGATCTCAGCCTCGCTCTTCACCGCGCGCAGCCCCGCAACCAGCCCGGAAGCGTCGATCAGGTCGCCGAAGCTCGAGAGTTGCTCGTCGATCCTGCGGCCATTGGCGGCAGTCAACCCATGCGTTTGGTATTCGACGCCGATACGCGCACCAAGAAGGTCCATGTCGTCGAGCATGTCCTTCAACTCGCGTGCAGGGTTGGCGCCCTCGCGGTCGATCCAGATCACAATGTCCTTGATGGTGGAGGTCTGGCGCGCCTGGCGCAGATCGGCAGAGCGCGTCATCAGCCGCATCTCGCCGTCGGCGCGCACGACAAGGCACTGGAAAAAGCAGAAGCCGAAGGTGTCGTAGCCTGTCAGCCAGTACATGCTCTCCTGCGCAAACAGCAGCATGGCGCCGAGTTTCTCGGCCGCCATGGCGTCGAGCAGGCGCTTCTTGCGGTTTTCATATTCCGCCTCGTCAAAATGCAGGGCCATCGGTTTACTCCTGAAGCGCGATTGCCGACATTTGCCGCCCGTAATCCGGTTCGGCGCGATGGGTGGTGCGGCGAAACGAGAACCAGTTCTCCTCATCGCCATAGGTGCATTGGCCGGTGGTCGTCGCCGCAATCCCCGCTTTATCAAGCCGGGCGAGAATGTAAGCCGGCAGGTCGAAGCGGAAATGGCCCGGCCGGTCGGACGGCGCGAAGAAACGCGCGTTTGCCGCATCCTGTTCCACGAACCGGGCATGGAAACCGGCGTCAACTTCATAGTTCCCGACGCTGATCGTCGGCCCGAGCACAGCGGCGATGTTGCGGCGGCTGGCGCCGAGCGCTTCCATGGCCGCAACGGTGTTTTCCAGAATGCCGGTCAACGCGCCGCGCCAACCGGCATGGGCAGCGCCGATCACGCGCACACTTGTGTCGGCGAACAGCACCGGCCCGCAATCAGCCGTCACCACGCCAATCGCCAGCCCCGGAGTGGAGGTGACCACCGCATCGACCTTCGGCCGCTCGCCGGCAAACGGCCCGTCCACAACGGCCACGTCAGGCGAATGCACCTGATAGGGTGTGACGAGCCTCGAATCCTTCACCCCAAGGGCGGCCGCGATGCGGCGGCGGTTCTCAACCACGCTTTCGCGCTCGTCACCGGAGCCGAGTCCGGCATTCAGCCCGGCGAAAAGCCCCTGCGAAACACCGCCGGAACGGCCGAAAAACCCGTACTGCAGCCGTCCGCCGCCGATCGCGTCGTCAAAGGCCGGCGACCGCACGGGTCGCGGCAGGGTATCGTTCGTCATCGCCGCATCATCTCGATTCCCGCCGGACACTGGTCGAAAAGGGGCGGGAATGTCAATTCGGCTGGTAGGCAAAGCTGGCAGACGCGCAACTGCCCGCACCGATCGGCCAGCCGCACGAACCACCCTTCCCGGCTTGCGCCGATCGCCAATTGCGGCAAAATGCAATCCTGAAGCATACGACATTGCACGGAAAGTCCATGGCCAATTTCGTCAATCTCCTGCCGGGCGACACCGCCCCCTGGTTCCGCCAGCGTTCTCTTGGCAACCCGAATTATGTCTTCGACACCGCTGCCGGCCGCTGGCTGGTGCTGTGCTTCCACGGCTCGGCGCGCGACGAGCATTCGCGCGCCGCCATAGAACTCGCCACGGCGCGCCCGGATGTCTTCAACGACGATTTCGCCTCGTTCTTTGCGGTCACCGCCGATCCGTCGGACGAAACCGAAAAACGCGTGCGGGATCGCTACCCCGGCATCCGCCATTTCTTCGATTTCGACCTGCGCGCCCATCGCCTCTATGGCGCGGCGCCGGCGCAGACCGGCGATGCGCCCGCACCCACCGGGCCGTTGCGACGCGTATGGGTGGCCCTCGATCCTACGATGCGCGTGCAAAAGGTGATCCCGTTTGCGCCAGATCGCAGCGACCTTGCCGAGATGAACGCCTTTCTCGACAGTTTGCCACGGCCGGAGCGGTTTGCCGGCTTTCCGCTGCAAGCGCCGATCCTGGTGCTGCCGAACGTGTTCGAGCCGGAATTCTGCCAGATGCTGATTGGCCTCTACGAGGACAATGGCGGGGGGGGATCCGGCTTCATGCGCGAAGGCGACGGCAAGACCGTGCCGGTGCACGACCACCGCCACAAGCGGCGCAAGGATTACATGATCGAGGATCCCGAGGTGATCAAGCAGGCGCAGAACCGCTTCATCCGCCGCGTCGTGCCGCAGATCCAGAAGGCGCACCAGTATCGCGTCACCCGCATGGAACGCTACATCGTGTGCTGCTACGATGCGGCTGACGGCGCGCATTTCCGCGCCCATCGCGACAACACAACCAAAGGGACGGCGCATCGTCGCTTTGCCGTATCGGTTAATCTCAACGACGATTTCGATGGCGGCGAAGTGAGCTTTCCCGAATACGGGCCGACCGGCTTCAAGGCGCCGCCGGGCGGCGCGGTGGTGTTCTCCTGCTCGCTGCTGCACGCGGTGTCGAAGGTCACGCGTGGCAAGCGCTATGCCTTCCTGCCCTTCCTCTACGACGACGAGGCGGCGAAGATCCGCGAGGCCAACAACGCGTTTCTCGGCGAGGGCGTCGGCGCATACAAGGCGTAAGCCCGTTGGTCCGCATCGCCCTGTTCCAGCCCGACATCCCCGGCAACACCGGCGCGATCCTGCGGCTCGGCGCCTGCCTTGGGATGCCGGTCGAGGTGATCGGCCCGACCGGCTTCGACCTGTCGGACCGGGCGCTGAAGCGCGCCGGCATGGATTACCTGGAGATCGCGGCGCTGACCCGCCACGACGACTGGGACGCCTTCCTGCGCTGGCGCGATTCGCTTCTCGCGCCACCGCGCCTCATCCTGCTCACCACGAAGGCCGCGCGCGCCTACACCGATTTCACGTTTTCCACCAACGACATCCTGCTGTTTGGCCGTGAATCGGCCGGCGCGCCGGATTTCGTCCACGCCGCCGCCGACGCCCGCCTGACGATCCCGATGGCTGAAGGCGCCCGAAGCCTCAACCTGGCGCTCGCTGCCGCGATGGTGGCAGGGGAGGCGACGAAGCAGGTGGGCTTTTCCAGAGCGGCAACAATCGCCTTCAGCGGCGATTGACGCCGCTTGCCGAACGCCGGCGGGCTATGAACGCCCGCATCACCGGAAGAAAAAACGCATTCGAAAAGCGTCCAAGCGGCGGATCGGGGGTAAGGTGAAATGACCGGCCCAGAATATCTTCATTGAACTCGTCAAGCATGATCCAAAGCCGCATGTCGGCATCAAGGCCGCCACGAATCTTTTCCGTCCTGGGAATTTCGACAGCTTCACGCCCAGGTTCCGGTTGCTTGCTCGTGATCGCAAAGAGAATGAGCAAATCTCCAGCGGGTCTGGGAAGTCGAACCGCAACCACGCAGGGCCGCGCCTTGCGTCCGCTGGTCTCACCGCGCTTGGCTTCGCGGACCCAAAGATACGGATATCGGAGCGTGACGCCGGTTGCGATCTCGCGATCTGGCATCACTCTTCCAAGTCAGGTTCCACGCGGTCCAACGCCCACTCGATCTCACCAAGCAACGAATCCGCGATATCTTCCGAACGCGCGGCGCGGCGCGGATCGGCGCGTAAACGCAGCTCCCGGTAATCCTCGACGCTCATCAGCACCAGCCGTGTCTTTCCCCGCTGGGTGATGGTGACGGGATGGCGGAGCGCATCGGCGATGACATCGCCGGACCGGCGCGACAGATCGCTCGTGGAGTAGCTGCTCTCGGACATCGCCTTTTCCATCATTTCCAGAAATCACATCATATGCCCGCACACCGTGAGTCACAAGTCCGCCTTTCCCCGCCATCGCCGCGGTGCTATGGAACGCGTGCTCACCACTCAAAGAGCCCCGCCAGCATGTCCCGCCCTTCCGTGGCCCCCCACGCGCCTACCTTTGCTGAACTCTACACACCGAAGCTGATCACGGCGCTGCGCGAAGGCTACGACGCCGGCAAGCTGCGCGCGGATTTGCTGGCCGGCCTAACCGTCGCCATCGTGGCGCTGCCGCTTTCGATGGCGATCGCGATCGCGTCCGGCGTCTCGCCGGCGCAAGGACTCTATACGGCGATCATCGGCGGCTTCTTCGTCTCCGCGTTCGGCGGCAGCCGCTTCCAGATCGGCGGGCCGGCCGGTGCTTTCATCGTGCTGGTGGCGGCGACCGGGGGGGGCCACGGCGTCGACGGGCTGATCCTCGCCACGATGATGTCGGGCGTCTTCCTGCTGGCGATCGGTTATGCGCGGCTGGGGCAATACATCAAGTATATCCCCTATCCCGTTACCGTCGGCTTCACCGCCGGCATCGCCGTGATCATCTTCGCCAGCCAGTTGCACGAGTTGCTCGGCCTTACCCTTCCCGGCAAGGAGCCCGGCCCGCTGCTCGACAAGCTGCCGGCGCTCGGCGCGGCGTGGCAAACGCTCAACCCCTCCGCGCTCGGCATTGCGCTATCGGCGGTCCTGATCATCTGGGCGCTGAAGCGCTGGCGGCCGGGCTGGCCGGGCATGCTGATCGCCGTCGCCGTCACTTCGTTGGTCGCAGCCTTGCTGGCGCTGCCGGTGGAAACCATCGGCACCCGTTATGGCGGCATCCCGCGCACACTGCCGGCGCCGGCCTTGCCCGAATTCAGCCTTGCCAAGGCGCAGGCCGTGCTGCCCGACGCGATCGCCTTCGCGCTGCTCGGCGCCATCGAATCGTTGTTGTCCGCCGTCGTCGCAGATGGCATGACCGGCCGCCGCCACCGCTCCAACTGCGAACTCGTCGGCCAGGGATTCGCAAACATCGCGTCCGGCCTGTTCGGCGGTTTCTGCGTCACGGGCACCATCGCCCGCACCGCAACCAATGTGCGTTCGGGAGCCTACACCCCGGTCTCCGGCATGGCGCATGCGCTTTTCCTGCTCGTCTTCATGGCGCTCGCAGCCCCGCTCGCCAGTTACATCCCGCTAGCGGCGCTCGCCGGCGTTCTCGCCTGGGTCGCCTGGAACATGGTGGAAAAGCAGGCTTTCGCCTCGTTGTTGCGTTCATCACGCGGCGATGCGCTGGTGCTGCTGGTGACGCTGGCGCTGGTCGTCTTCCGCGATCTGACCGAGGGCATCGTCGTCGGTTTCCTGCTCGGCGCGGTGCTGTTCATCGACCGCATGGGCAAGGCGATCGCGGTGGAGGATATCGGCCCAACCGGTGTCGCCGACCGGGCCGACGACGCCAACGGCGACCGCGCCCCCTATGTGCCGGACGCCTTCGCCGATCCCGACACGGTGGTCTACCGCATTTCGGGCGCGTTCTTCTTCGGCGCGGCGGCGACCGTTGGCTCGGTGCTCGACCGCATCGCCGACCAGCGCAGGAACTTCATCGTCGATTGTTCCGCCGTGCCGTTCATCGATTCCACCGCCGCCAACGTGCTGGAGGGGGCCGCCCACAAGGCGCGGCGCGCCGGCGTGCTCATGGCGATCACAGGCGCCTCGAAGCCGGTGCGGCGCATGCTGCTGACGCACGGCGTTCGTCCGCCGCTGGTGCGCTTCTACGCCTCGGTGGAAAACGCCCGGGAGACGATGCGCCGCGGCAACAGCACCGCCCCGCATCGCGCGAATTGAGGGGCGGGCCTGTCAACGCCGGCCAAAGACGTTAAACTTGCCGCCATGGCGACGCTCGATACCCTTCCCGTGCGCAGGAAACGCCCGTTCCGAAAGCTGCGGCGCTTTTGGCGCCGGCTATGGCGGCCGCTCGGCGTTGTCAGCGCCTGGTTCGGAAGGCGGATGCCGCGCGGGCTCTATGCCCGCTCGCTGATCATCATCATCGCGCCGATGGTGCTGCTGCAATCCGTTGTCGCCTTCGTGTTCATGGAGCGGCACTGGCAGACCGTGACCCAGCGCCTGTCGACGGCGGTGACGCGCGACATCGCTGCCATCATCGAGATGGTGGAGACCTGGCCCGACGATCCCGATCATGAAAACGCGTTGCGCATTGCCGCTGAGAAACTGGCGCTGAACGCCGCCTTGCTGCCGCCAGAACCCTTGCCACCGCCGGCGCGCAAGCCCTTCTTCTCGCTGCTCGACCAAACGCTGAGTCAGGAGATCACCACCCAGATCGCCCGCCCGTTCTGGATCGATACCGTCGGCAATTCAAACCTGGTGGAAATCCGCATCCAGCTGGAGGATGGCGTGTTGCGCATCCTCGCGCGACGCAGCCAGACCTATGCCTCCAACACCCACATCTTCCTTCTGTGGATGGTGGGCACCTCGCTGGTGCTGCTGTTCATTTCGGTCCTGTTCCTGCGCAACCAGATCAGGCCGATTCTGGCGCTGGCGGAGGCCTCGGAAAGCTTCGGCAAGGGACGCCCGATGCCGGAAGGGTTCCGCCCGCGTGGCGCAATCGAGGTGCGCCGCGCCTCGCTTGCCTTCATCCAGATGCGCGAACGCATCGAAAGGCAGATGGAGCAGCGCACACAGATGCTGACCGGTGTGAGCCACGACCTGCGCACCGTTCTCACCCGCTTCAAGCTGCAACTGGCCTTGCTGAGCCGCAAGGTGAACACCGAGGCGATGGAGCAGGACGTCACCGACATGCAAACCATGCTGGAGGGCTATCTCGCCTTCGCCAAGGGAGAGGCGACAGAAGAAACCGGCGAGCTGAACCTTTCGCAAATGCTCGAAAAGTTGGAAAAGGACGGCAAGCTGCACAAGCGAAAGGTGCTGACACGGCTTTCCGGCCATCCCGAAATCACCGTGCGGCCGGTCGCCTTCTCGCGGATGGTGGGCAATCTCGCCGCCAACGCGTTGCGCCACGGACGCACGGTTGAGATCGACGCCCGCAACGCCAAGGGCTGGCTGACGCTGACCGTCGACGACGACGGCCCCGGCATCCCCGAGGACCGCCGTGAGGACGTGTTCAAGCCGTTCGTGCGGCTTGATGAAGCCCGCAACCAGGACGCTTCGGGAACCGGCCTCGGCCTGTCGATCGCCCGCGACATCGCCCGCGCCCATGGCGGCGACATCGAACTGTCTGAAAGCCCGCTGGGTGGCTTGAGGGCGGAGGTGCGGGTGCCGAGTTGAGGGGGGGGTGCGATCGGCGGCCGGCTGGAACCGGTGCGGAGCAACACGGGGGCTTTCCCTCCCCCTTGTGGGGAGGGTGTCGGCGAAGCCGACGG
>CALMYO010000204.1 GCA_937873685.1 uncultured Paracoccaceae bacterium | reverse complement strand
CGCGCGACCTTCGCCGCGCACGACATCGACGCGCGCATCGGCGTCTCGACCGGCTATGACGAGAACCTGTCGCACCTGATGCAGGGCGGGGCGGACGCCATCCTGATCCCGTCGCGGTTCGAGCCCTGCGGGCTGACGCAGCTTTATGGCCTTCGCTACGGCTGCGTGCCGGTGGTGACGCGCACCGGCGGCCTTGCCGACACGGTGATCGACGCCAACGAGGCGGCGCTGGCGGCCGGGGTCGCGTCGGGGTTCCAGTTTGCGCCGCTCAACGCCGAAATGCTCGTGCAGGCGGTGCGTCGCACCGCGGGCGTGTTCGCCGACGTGAAGGCTTGGGCAACCCTGCAAAGGAACGGCATGAAGGCCGATGTCTCCTGGGACGCCAGCGCGAGGCGTTACGCCGAACTCTATACCCACCTGATCGAGAAGGCTCGCCCATGAGGATTGTCGCCACCACGCCGTTTTCCGACCAGAAGCCGGGGACATCGGGCCTGCGCAAGAAGGTGCCGGTGTTCGCCCAGCCGCACTACGCCGAGAACTTCATCCAGTCGGTGTTCGACGTGCTGGAGGGATATCAGGGCAAGACGCTGGTGATCGGCGGCGACGGCCGCTACCACAATCGCACGGTCATCCAGACCGCGATCCGCATGGCGGCGGCGAACGGCTTCGGCCGCGTGCTGGTGGGGCGGGGCGGCATTCTCTCCACGCCGGCGGCTTCCAACGTGATCCGCAAATACGGCGCGTTCGGCGGCCTGGTGCTGTCGGCGAGCCACAATCCGGGCGGGCCGAATGAGGATTTCGGCATCAAGTACAACATTTCCAATGGCGGCCCGGCGCCGGAGCGGATCACCGAGGCGGTGTTTGCGCGCTCGAAGGAAATCGCGCAATATCGCATCGCGGAGACGCCCGACCTCGATCTCGACAGTGTCGGTGAAAGCGCGTGCGATGGGATGGTCGTCGAGGTGATCGATCCCGTTGCCGACTATGCGGCGCTGATGGAGACGCTGTTCGATTTTGGCGCTATCCGGGCGCTGTTCGCCTCGGGCTTCACCATGCGTTTCGATGCAATGAGCGCGGTGACCGGGCCCTACGCCACCGAGATCATCGAAAGGCGGCTCGGAGCGCCCAAGGGAACCGTGGTGAACGCGACGCCGCTTGAGGATTTCGGCGGTCATCACCCGGATCCGAACCTGGTGCATGCCAAAGAGCTCTACGACCTGATGATGTCAGCGGACGGTCCGGATTTCGGCGCGGCTTCAGACGGCGACGGCGACCGCAACCTGATCATCGGCAAGGGTTGCTTCGTCAACCCGTCCGATTCGCTCGCCATCCTTGCCGCCAACGCGCATCTTGCGCCGGGCTACGCCAAGGGCATCGCCGGCATCGCACGTTCGATGCCGACGTCGCGCGCCGCCGACCGCGTGGCGGCAAGGCTCGGCGTGGAGATGCACGAGACACCGACCGGCTGGAAATTCTTCGGCAATCTGCTCGACGCCGGCCGCGTCACCATCTGCGGCGAGGAGAGCGCCGGCACCGGTTCGGACCATGTGCGCGAGAAGGACGGGCTGTGGGCCGTGCTCCTGTGGCTGAACATCCTTGCCACCCGTCGCGAAAGCGTCGACGCCATCCAGCGCAGCCACTGGGCGACTTACGGCCGCAACTACTATGCCCGCCACGACTATGAAGCCGTGGAAACGGAGCGCGCGGATGCCTTGGTGGCGGAATTGCGCAGCCGGCTCAGCAAACTGGCGGGAACAAGCGTTGGCGGGCTTCAAATCGAAAGCGCCGACGACTTCGCCTATACCGATCCGGTCGACGGCTCAGTCAGCCGCAACCAGGGCATCCGCATCCATTTCGCTGGCGGCTCGCGCGTGGTGTTCCGCCTGTCCGGCACCGGCACGTCGGGTGCGACGCTTCGAGTCTATCTGGAGCGGTACGAGCCGGACCCGGCGCGCCACGACATGCAAGTTTCCGAAGCGCTGGCCGACATGATCGCTGCGGCGGAAGAGATCGCCGGCATTGTCCGCCATACCGGGCGCACGATGCCGGATGTCGTTACGTAAGCGAAAACTTTCGCAATGGAGATGCATGACGATTTTGGCGATGTGCGGCTTGGCGCACGGCTGAACGGCGAAACCACCGATTTCGCCGTCTACGCGCCCGACGCCGCGGCGGTCTGGGTCTGCCTTTACGACGCACAGGACCGCGAGACGATGCGCCTCGCCATGCGACCCGGCCAGGATGGCGTGTGGCGACGCGAAGGCGTGCGCGCCGGCGCTGGCCAGCTTTATGGTTATCGCGCCGACGGTGTGTACGATCCCGCCCAAGGGCTGTGGTTCGATCCGAAGAAACTGCTGGTCGATCCCTTTGCCACGCGCATCGACCGGCCGTTCCGGCACGATCCCGCGCTGGGCCTGCCGCGCGACGTTTCGGTCGATACCGCGCCTCTGATGTCTAAAGCGGTGGTGGAGGCGCACCTTGAAGGATGCCCCCCTCTGCCCCTTCGGGGCATCTCCCCCGCAAGGGGGGAGAATAGACACCCGCCCTTCATCTACGAACTCAATGTGCGCGGCTTCACCATGCTCCATCCCGACGTGCCTAAGGAGGCGCGCGGAACGCTGGCGGCGCTGAAGCACAAGTCTGTCATTGTACACTTACAAAAACTGGGCGTTTCGCATGTCGAACTGATGCCGGTCGCCGCATGGATCGACGAGCGCCACCTGCCGCCGCTCGGGCTGGCAAATGCCTGGGGCTACAACCCGGTGACGATGCTGGCCCTCGATCCACGCCTGGCGCCCGGCGGCATCGCAGACCTGCGAGCGGTAACGAACGCGCTGCGCAAGCTTGGCATTGGCGTTATTCTCGACGTCGTGTTCAACCATACCGGCGAGAGCGATGCGCATGGAACGACGCTCAGCCTGCGCGGCCTTTGTCCGCGCCAGGCTTTCCGCCGCAACGCGAATGGTTCGCTGGCGAACGATACCGGCACCGGCAACACGCTTGCCTGCGACCACCCTTTCGTCGTACGGCTGTGCCTTTCGGCGATGCGGCACTTCGTTGTGAAGGGAGGCGTAGACGGATTCCGCTTCGATCTTGCGCCGGTGCTCGGCCGCACAGCGGAGGGTTTTGATCGAGACGCGCCGTTGCTGGTTGCCATGCGCAACGACCCGGTGTTGCGCGACCGGTTGCTGATCGCCGAGCCGTGGGACATCGGACCGGGCGGCTACCAGCTTGGGGCGTTCGGCGAACCTTTCCTCGAATGGAACGACCGTTACCGCGACGATGTCAGGCGCTTCTGGCGCGGCGATGCCGCAACGATCGGAGCGCTTGCGACGCGGCTGGCCGGGTCCTCCGACGTTTTCCGGCAAGATGATGCGCCGATGACCCGCTCGGTCAATTTCATCGCCGCCCATGACGGTTTCACGCTGGCCGACCTGGTGTCGCATAGGTACAAGCACAACGACGCCAACGGCGAGGACAACCGCGACGGCCATGGCGAAAACTTCTCCTGGAACAACGGGATGGAAGGCGCGACCGGCGATCCCGCCATATGTGAAGCGCGGGCGTGCGACATGCGCGCGCTGCTCTCCACGCTGTTTGCCAGCCGTGGCGCGATCCAGCTTACCGCGGGCGATGAGTTCGGACGCACGCAGCATGGCAACAACAACGCTTATGCACAGGACAACGCAACGACCTTCGTGGATTGGGCAAACCGCGACATCGCGCTGGAAGACCATGTC
>CALMYO010000203.1 GCA_937873685.1 uncultured Paracoccaceae bacterium | reverse complement strand
CATCCTCACCTGGCTGCTGCAGAAGCTGCACCTGCTCTGGCTGGTCGAAGGCTGGCTGGCGCTACCGGTCGTCGGCGGCAACTCGCTGTCGGTTTCCGCCACCGGGCCCTTCCTTGTCTTCGTCTATGTCTGGCTGCCGCTCATGACCCTGCCCACCCAGGCCGCCCTCGAGCGCGTTCCCGGCAATCTGGTCGAGGCCTCCTCCGACCTCGGCGCCACGCCGGCGCAGACCTTCCGCAACGTGCTCTTCCCGCTGGCGCTGCCGGGCATCATTGCCGGCTCGATCTTCACCTTCTCGCTGACGCTCGGCGACTACATCATCCCGCAGATCGTCGGCACGTCGCGGCTGTTCATCGGCCAGGCGGTCTACGCGCATCAGGGCACGGCCGGCAACATCCCGCTCGCCGCCGCCTTCACGGTGGTGCCGATCGTCATCATGGGTTTCTACCTCTGGGGCGCCAAACGCGCAGGAGCCTTCGATGCGCTGTGACCGCCGGCCGCGCGCCCTCACCATCGCCGCGATCGCGGGGCTCGCCTTCCTGCACCTGCCGCTGCTGCTGATCTTCGTCTATGCCTTCACCACCGAGGAGCGAACGTTCCAGTGGCCGCCGCCGGGCTTCACCCTGCAATGGTTTCCCGTCACCTGGAACCGGCCGGACGTGTGGGAGGCGCTCGGCCTGTCGCTGAAGGTCGCGACGATCGCAACGGCGATCGCTCTGGTGCTCGGCACGCTGTGTGCGGCGGCGGTGTCGCGCAGCCGCTTCTTCGGCCGCGAGGCGATTTCGCTTCTGGTGATCTTGCCGATCGCGCTGCCGGGCATCATCACCGGCATCGCGCTGCGCTCGGCGTTCAACATCGCCGACATCCCGTTTTCCACCTGGACCATCGTGCTCGGCCACGCCACCTTCTGCGTAGTGGTGGTCTACAACAACGCGGTCGCGCGGTTCCGCCGACTGTCCGGATCGCTGATCGAGGCGTCGATGGATCTCGGCGCAGACGGGTTCCAGACCTTTCGCCATGTCATCCTGCCTAACATCGCCACCGCCCTGCTCGCTGGCGGCATGCTCGCCTTCGCGCTTTCGTTCGACGAGGTGATCGTCACCACCTTTACCGCTGGCCAGCAGGCGACGCTGCCGATCTGGATGCTGGAGGAACTGGTGCGGCCGCGCCAGCGCCCGGTCACCAATGTCGTCGCCATGGTGGTGGTGCTGGTGACCTTCCTGCCCATTCTTGCCGCCTATTACCTCACCCGCGACGGCGACCGCATCGCCGGCGCGGGCAAATGACAATCCAACCAGGGGAGTGAAACCCATGCACACCGAGATGCTGATCGGCGCGGATTTCGAGACCGGAACAGAAACGCCGGAAACCGTGCTCAACCCGCGCACCGGCGCTGCGATCCTCGACATGCCGGAGGCGTCCCTAGGCCAGATCGACCGGGCGGTCGCAGCAGCCGAGCGAACCTTCGTTTCGTGGTCGCGCACGTCGCCGGCCGAACGCTCTGGCTACCTTTTGAAGATCGCCGACCGCATCGAGGCGGCCGCGGACGAGTTCGCCGCGCTGGAGGCGTTGAACTGCGGCAAGCCGATCAACGCGGCCCGCAATGATGAGATCCCGGGGATTGTCGACTGCTATCGCTTCTTTGCCGGCGCCGTGCGCTGCATGCCCGGCAACGCGGCCGGCGAATACCTGCCCGGCTTCACCTCGATGATCCGCCGCGATCCGATCGGCGTCGTCGCGTCCATCGCGCCTTGGAACTACCCGCTGATGATGATGGCATGGAAGCTGGCGCCGGCGATCGGCGGCGGCAACACCGTGGTGTTCAAGCCGTCGGAGCAGACACCGCTGACGGCGCTCAAGCTGGCGCGGATCCTCGCCGACGTGCTGCCGGAAGGCGTCGTCAACGTCATCACCGGGCGTGGCGAGAGCGTCGGCAACGCGCTGATCAACCACCCGAAGGTGAACATGATCTCGATCACCGGCGACGTGGCGACCGGCAAGAAGGTGCTGCAGGCGGCGGCAAAGTCGGTCAAGCGCACGCACCTCGAACTCGGCGGCAAGGCGCCGGTGATCGTTTTCGACGACGCCGATATCGACGCGGTGGTTACCGGCCTGCGCGCCTTCGGCTACTACAATGCCGGACAGGATTGCACCGCGGCCTGTCGAATTTATGCGGGCGGCAAGATCCACGACAAGCTGGTGGCCGAACTCACCTCCGCCGTCTCGACAATCGCCTTCGACCGCGCCGACGACAGCGAAAACGAGATCGGGCCGCTGATCTCGCCACGCCAGCGCGACCGGGTGGCAAGCTTCGTGCAGCGCGCAGCCGAACAGAAGCACATCGAAATCACCACTGGCGGATCGGTCGGCGACGGCGGCGGCTTCTACTACCGCCCGACCGTGATCGCGGGCGCTTTGCAGAGCGACGAGATCGTGCGCCGTGAGGTGTTCGGCCCGGTCGTCTCGGTAACGCGCTTCACGGATGTCGACGAGGCGGTGTCATGGGCCAACGACAGCGACTACGGCCTCGCCTCCTCGGTGTGGACGAAGGATGTCGGCCGCGCCATGGCATGCGCCGCGCGGCTGCAATACGGCTGCACCTGGATCAACACACATTTCATGCTGTGCAACGAGATGCCGCATGGCGGGCTGAAGCAATCCGGCTACGGCAAGGACATGAGCCTCTATGCGCTGGAGGACTACACCGCCGTGCGCCACGTGATGGTAGCGCACGGGTAGCGGCAGCGTGCCCCGATCGGTTCGGCGGCGGCGCCATTGCCAAGCAGGCGAATGGCGTCCTGTCGTCGCAAAGCGCAAGCGCATCCTGCCGGAATGCTGCCTGATTGAGCGGGAGCGGTCTGGCGGCGCGGATTTCTGCCCCGCCCAGAGGCCCGATTCCGACATTTGCTCCCCTTTGCCGCAAGTCTGCGGGCAAACGACGGAGCCGGACCAATTGAAGAACGCCGCTGCGCAGCAGGAATGTCGCGCGGAGACTTCGGTAGTAAGGCGGTATGTCCGGTTTGTCGCCCAAAAAACGTCGAGTGCCTTTCGCCGATGGAAAGTCCGAAGGACGGGTGCGCAGGCGTTCCCTTCGCCTCACCCGAACGCCAGCCCTTCCACTGGCCGGCCGATCTCGCGCTCCAGCGCCTCCGCCACATCGAGGCAGAACCAGTCGTCGTGCATCGGCGCGACCAGCTGAACGCCGCAGGGCGCGCGTTGCGCCACGTGAGGGGGAACTGGGACCGCCGGCAGCCCGAGCACATTGACTACGAACAGGTATTCCTGCGCCTTCAGCATGTCTGGAATGGCGTCCGGGTGCTTGAAGTCGAGATCGTTTTCAAACGGCAGCGCGCCGGAAGCCGGCATCAGCAGCAAGTCGTAATCATCGAAGAACCGCGCCCATTCCCACTGCAGCCGCAGCCGCTCCTGCATGGCAAACATGTAGCCGGCAAGATCGGTCACGCCATAGACTGCCTTGTATCCTTCAAAGGACCGGTTCAGTTGCGGCGAACCGACCTCGCGCATGAAAGGCAGTGACAGCAGCTCTGTTTCGGTGCTGAGCAGTTGGCCCCAGACCTTTGCCGCGTGCTGCATCTGCGGTGGCGTGCACGGTTCTATGCAATGTCCGGCGGCTTTCAGGCCTTGTGAAGCTATCTCGACGGCCCGAATGACTTCCGGATCGTCGTTGCGATCAAATGCGTTGACAACCATGCCGATCCGCAACGAGACCTTGTCGCGCATCCTACCGCTCGATTGCGCGGCGCACCACAACGGGTCGCGGCTGTCGCGCGACGCCATTGAGCGCAGCGCAAGCCGCAGGTCGCCTACCGAACGCGCGATTGGTCCCTGCACCGACATCTGTTGCGTGATCGGCGGCCGCGCTCCTTTCAGGGACGGATTGAACGCCGGCACGCGGCCCAACGACGGGCGGATCGAGGCTATGCCGCAGCAATAGGCAGGATAGCGCAGCGACCCGCCAAGATCGTTGCCATGCGCGATGACGCCGACGCCGGCGGCAACAGATGACGATGCGCCGCCCGACGACCCGCCGGGCGTCAGCGTTTCGTCCCAAGGATTCTTCGTCACCCCGTGCAGCGGGTTGGAGGTGAACCAGCGCAACGAAAACTCCGGTGTGTTGGTGCGCGCGATGAACACCGCCCCGTCACGCCGCATGTTCGTGACAAGCGGGCTGTCCTCGTTCGCCACATTGCCTGCCAGCGCCGGGATGCCGTTGGAATTGACCGTGCCCTTCTGGTCGATATTGATCTTGATCGTCACCGGCAGGCCGAACAACAGGGCGGAACGATCACCGCCCGCGTCGAGTTCGTCAGCGCGCGCGAGCGCCTCTTCGTCAAGGATCGCCGGCAACGCATTCAGCCGCGGATTGACCGCATGCGCGCGCGCCAGATGCGCTGACACGACCTCGCGAACCGAAACTTTTCCCGCGCGCAGTTGCGCTGCTGTCTCGATTGCGGTCCACCGGCACATCTCGTTCATAAACTTCTCCTGGTCTCCGCTATCGGCCATTTGCCGACGTCACCCGTTTCGCGAAGGTTGGACGGTTTTTCGTGCAAAGGAAAGGCTTGGGCGAAAATGTCTGGACCCGGCCATGGCTCACCACGAACGGGCTGCGCCTGCCAGCGCCGGATGCGGCGGATGGCGGCAGGGCGATCAGTCTGGTGGAATTGGCCGGTTTCGCTGGTGCGGGCGGCGGGACTCGAACCCGCATGGCTGTCGCCGAGGGATTTTAAGTCCCTTGTGTCTACCGGTTCCACCACGCCCGCATGCGTTGAACCCCTAGCGCGCAAGCGCGTGGGGGGCAACGTGTTCAAACATTGTCATTGAAGGCTTTTTCCACGACGTTAAGCAGCGCCGGCAGATCGTTGGTGATGGTAGCCCAAATGAGGTCGTCGGATAGCCGGAAATATTCTTGTCGCAATACGTTACCTGCAGCCCTGATCACTGGCCAATCCATTTGCGGATGATTGTCAATAAAGTCATCGGGAGGATGGCGAACTGCCTCTGAAACGATCTCAAGTGCCCTCGGCGCGGCGTGCCGAATGATCCTGTTCTCCGAAAAACTTCTGAAATCCATGCCGTGAGTCGCTTCAGCAATTCCCGGCCTGCATTCCGGTTATCGACAAGCGCAAGCTGCAAATCGCGACGCGGCACTAGAAAACCTTCAACGCTTCCCGCTCGATCGTCGCACGCAATGCCGGGTGAGTACTTTCGCGATTGGCGATGTCGACACGGCGGCCGGGCCGACGCTCGAGATCGATCTTGATCGAGGCCAGATCAAACAAGGTAACGGCAACACCGGGAGTTTTCTCGAAATAGAGGTCGACATCGCTGTCGTCACGCTGCCCGTCGCGCGCGCGCGAACCGAACATATAGAGCGAGTTCACGCCGCGCTCGCGCAACGCGGTCTTTGCGGCAATGAGGTACTCGATGATCTGGCTGTTCTCCATGTCGGCACCATAAGTCAATGGGACCGAAACTTCCAGTTCGAGGTGCCGAAAATCGAGACTCTCGGTTTCAATCGCGATCACGGAAATCATCTGCCGCCGGAGATGCGAAACTTTCGCAATGCTACTCGCCTTCGTTCAGTAGTGACTCCATGTTCGGCAAGATCTTCCGCCGCCCATGCAGCACACGCACGATTTCGAGGCATTCATCAAGCACACGGTAGAAGGTCACATAATTGCCTGACACTTGCTGCCGAATACCGATCAGGATGTCATCGCGCGCAGGCCCGGAGAGCGGGTGTTCGGCCAACAAAAAACCATTTCGCTTCGATGCCGTCGAGCACCTTGTCCGCAGCCGAAAGCCGGTCGTGGGCAATCCACGTCCAAATGTCGATGAGGTCTTCTTCGGCAAGTCTTGTCCGAACGATGCGGAGCACCGGTCACTGCCTTCATAATTGTGCAATTTGCAGTCGACGGCGCGCTTCGGCTTTCAGTTCGCCCATGGAAGGAAACCTGCCTGGTCCGCTCTCGATCCCGGCTTCGACGAGTTCACGAAGTTCTTCCCTCGAATAGGCCGCGAGTGGATCGCGGCGTTCCTTCCATTCGCGAACTGCTTCGCGGATGACCTCGCTGGTGGACGCATACCTGCCGGATTCGACCGCGGAGCGCACGAACCCGGCCTGTTCGGCCGTCAGTGCAATGGTCATTTTTTCAACTGTGGCCATGACGTGTTCCTTTGAATGAAAAGGTATGCGATCCGCATACCGCGATCAAGGGCGTTGGCTATGCGGCTTCCCCCGCCAGTTTCGCCAGCCGCGTCATGATCACCGCCGCGCCGGCGAGGCGTTTTTCGGGTGTCGGCCAGTCGCGCGAGAACACCACGGATTGGTCGGGCCGCACCTTCGCCAGAGCCCCCTGTTCGCCGATCATGCGGATCAGGCCGGCCGGGTTGGCAAAGGATCGGTTGCGGAACTGCACCACCGCGCCCTTCGGCCCGGCGTCCAGCTTCTCCACATTCGCCTGGCGGCACAGCGCCTTTACATAGACGATCTTCAAAAGGTGCTCGACCTCGACCGGCATCTTGCCGAACCGGTCGGTCATTTCCGCGCCGAAGGCGTCAATCTCGGCAATCTCGGTCAGGTCGCCAAGCCTCCGGTACAGGCCAAGCCGCAGCTGCAGGTCGCCGACATAGCTCTCGGGTATCATCACCGGCGTGCCGACGGTGATCTGTGGCGACCACTGCCCGTCGCCGGCCGCATCCTCGCCCTTCACCTCGGCCACTGCCTCTTCCAGCATCTGCTGGTAAAGTTCGACGCCGACTTCCTTGATATGGCCGGACTGCTCCTCGCCGAGCAGGTTGCCGGCGCCGCGGATGTCGAGATCGTGGCTGGCAAGCTGGAAGCCGGCGCCAAGCGTGTCGAGCGATTGCAGCACCTTCAAGCGCCGCTCGGCATTCGGCGTCAGCGATTTCTTCGCCGGCAGCGTGAACAGCGCATAGGCGCGCAGCTTGGAGCGCCCGACGCGCCCGCGGATCTGGTAAAGCTGCGCGAGGCCGAACATGTCGGCGCGATGCACGATGAGGGTATTGGCGGTCGGGATGTCGAGGCCGGATTCCACGATCGTCGTCGCCAGCAGCACGTCGAACTTGCCGTCGTAGAAGGCGTTCATGATGTCGTCGAGTTCGCCCGATGCCATCTGGCCATGCGCCACCGCCACCTTCAGTTCCGGCACGTGCTCATCGAGGAACGCCTTCACGTCGCCAAGGTCGGAAATGCGCGGGCACACGTAGAAGCTCTGGCCGCCGCGATAGCGCTCGCGCAGCAGCGTCTCGCGGATTACCAGCGGGTCGAAAGGCGAGATGAATGTGCGCACTGCCATGCGGTCGACTGGCGGCGTGGCGATCAGCGACAATTCGCGCACGCCGGACAGCGCCAGTTGCAGCGTGCGCGGGATCGGGGTTGCAGAAAGTGTCAGCACATGCACGTCGCTTTTCAGTTCCTTCAGCCGCTCCTTGTGCTTGACGCCGAAATGCTGCTCCTCGTCGACGATCAGCAGACCGAGTTGCTTGAACTTCACACCGGTCCCGAGCAGCGCATGCGTGCCGATGACGATGTCGGCCGTGCCGTTGGCGGCTCCGTGTTTTGCCTCGGCGAGCGCCTTCGGACCGGCAAGTCGCGAGGCATGGCCGATGTTGAGCGGCAGGCCGTGAAACCGCTGGGTGAATGTCTTGTAGTGCTGGCGCGCCAGCAGGGTCGTCGGCACCACCACCGCCACCTGCAGGCCGTTCATCGCAGCGATGAAGGCGGCGCGCAACGCCACTTCCGTCTTGCCGAAACCGACATCGCCGCAGATCAGCCGGTCCATCGGCTTGCCGAGGCCGAGATCCTCCACCACCGCCTCGATCGCGGACAACTGGTCATCGGTCTCGTCGTACGGGAAGCGGG
>CALMYO010000202.1 GCA_937873685.1 uncultured Paracoccaceae bacterium | reverse complement strand
TGGGGGGCCACCCCACAGCCCCCCCCCACCGGTCCTCTTTCCCCCCCAATCTCGCCCTCGACCCACCCGGTCGACTCCGCCGGTAGGAATTCGGGTGCCACCGCCTCGATGATCGCATAATCGAAGCCTGCCCCGCCGCCAGCGCGGCGGCGCGACATCGCCCCGCCGTTCGAGGGCATGCAGGCGGAAAGCTCCCCCTGCGCCAGCAATTCCGCCGACGGATCGGGCGGCGGTCCCGCTGAAGCCGCATCCTCCGCAAAGGCCTCCTTGCCGCCGCGCGTCGCGACATAGACCCAAAGCGCCTCCAGTTCATCCGGCAGCAGGATGTCGCCCCAGGCCGGCATGTTGCCCTTGCCCTTGGTCACCGAGGTGACGAAGCGCTCCTTCTGGTCGACCGGGAACTTGCGCAGGTCGAACGACGACGTGCCCGGATTGACCATGCCGATGCCGTGGCAATGGGCGCAGAACTGCTTGTAGAGCCCGTCGCCCTTTTTCAGCAGGGGGTGATCCTGCGCCAGCGCCGGCGCGCAGGAAAGCGCCAGCGCAAGCGCTGCAATGCGCGCCAGAAACCGCATCGTCACTCGCTCAATGCAAACGTCCACACAGATCCGCCGGCCGGCACCGAGGCCAGCCGTTCGTCGCCGGAGAACAGCGCGTAGACGGCGCCGACGCCGGAGAGCACGGTGACATACTGCTTGCCGCCGGCTTCCCAGGTGACCGGCTGGCCGACGATGCCGGAACCGGTCTGGAACTGCCACAGCTTGTCGCTGGTTTCGGTGTTGAAGGCTTCGAACTCGCCGGTCATGCGGCCGGTGAACGCCAGACCGCCGCCGGTGGCGAGGACGCCGGCCATGCGCGGGATTTCGCTGCCCTGGCTCCATTTCGCCTTGCCGGTCATCGGATCGATGGCCCGCAGGAACCCACGGTCGCCCTGCGGCCACGACCACGAGAACTCGGCGCCGAAATAGAACACACCGGCGCGGTATTGCGGCTCCACCGCCTTGTAGTTCATGCCGATGTTCAGCGTGTTGGCGAAAGCGGTGTTGGAGGCCGGGTCGTAGGCCATCGGCGACCAGTTCTTGCCGCCAAAGGCGCTTGGCCAGAATTCGACCTGCTCGCCAGACCGGGTCTTGGCGGCCAGTTCGGTCTGGTTCGGCTTGCCCGAGGCAAGGTCGATCGAATCGGCCCAGTCGACGCGGTCGACGAACTTGTTGGCCGCCACAAGCTTTCCGCTCTCGCGGTCGATCACATATAAGAACCCGTTGCGGTTCGCCTGCATGATCACCTTCTTGCCGTCCATCTCGGTCAGCACCAGTTCGTTGGTGCCGTCATAGTCGAACGGGTCGTTCGGCGTGAACTGGTAGTGCCACTTGATCGAGCCGGTCTTCGGATCGAGCGCAAGCATCGAACCGGTATAGAGATTGTCGCCGGGGCGCACGCCGGCGTTCCACGGGCCGGCGTTGCCGACGCCCCAATACACGGTGTTCAGATCCGGATCGTAGGTGCCGGTGAGCCAGGCCGGGCCGCCGCCGTTTTTCCAGGCGTCGCCCTCCGGCCAGGTCTCGGACCCCGGCTGACCCGGCTCCGGCACGGTGTAGGTGCGCCACAGCCGCTCGCCGCTCGCCGGATCGTAGCCCTCGATGTAACCGCGGATGCCATATTCGCCGCCCGACACGCCGACGATGACCACGCCGTCGGCGATCAGCGGCGTCACCGTCATCGAATAGCCTTCGTTGATGTCGATCGACTTGGTGCGCCACACTTCAGCGCCCGTCGCGGCATCGAGCGCGATCACATGCGCGTCGAGCGTCGTGCGGTAGAGCTTGCCGTCGAGCATGGCGACGCCGCGGTTGACGATGCCGCAGCAAGCGACGCGCGGCGTCTCGGCCGGATACTCGATCACCGACTTCCACACCTGCTTGCCGGTCATGGCGTCGATGGCGACGGTGGAATTGTGGGTGGTGACATACATCACCCCGTCCTTGACGAGCGGGAAGCTTTCCTGGCCGCGATTGTCGTTCAACGATTAGTTCCACACCGGAACCAGCTTCTTCACCGTGTCGCGGTTGACCTGGTCGAGCGGGCTGTAGCGGTTCTGGGCATAGCCCATGCCGTAGACGAGAATGTCGCCCGGCGTGTTGGCGTCGTTCTTCAGGTCGTCCAGCGATTGCGCAACCGCGCCGGTTGCAAGCAATGACGAAAGCGCGACCGAAGCCGCAAGCGCGCGCAGTTCCATCGTTTCCTCCTCCGATTGGACTGATGCAGGATAATGCACTTCTTTTTCTTGGTGTGGCAAATTAACGCATGAATCCTGCCCTGCCGCAAAGGACAATATCGCGTGTTCGACTAAAGTCGTATGCGCCTTTCGCGCTGCCGTCGCATTCAGCGACGCAGGACGTAGAACGTGTAGCCGAAAGCGTCGCAATGACGGCGGAACAGCTCCATCTCACGCCTTGTGTCTGCAATCACCGCCGCCATGGCGTCGGTGGCGGTCGGGGCCAGCGCATCGCAGCGCGCGCCGAGTGGGCCGTAGTAATTGTCCCACCAGGCTTGCGACGGCAGCCGGCGGGTTAAGAGCACATCAAGGCCGGCGGCGCGGGCATGCGCGAAGTTGTCCGCTTCGCTCGCCATCGCCGGATACGCCTCGTCCCAGAAGGCTTTGGCTTCAGGCGGCGGCGCATCGGTGAACCAGCTCATTTCCGAGATCACCGCGATTCCATCCTTCGCCAGCAAAGGCGTCCAGGCGGCAAGCGCGCCGGCAAAGGTGAGGTTGTAGGCCGCGCCCTCCGACCAAAGCAGCTTCAGGCAGCCATCCGGCCAGCCGGGCGCGCCGGCAAGCGCGCCGAAATCCGCCTCGACCGCCTCGATCCGGTCGCCAAGCCCCTCTACCAGCGCACGCTCACGCAGCGTGGCGAGAAACTGCGGCGTGGCGTCCACCGCCCGCACGCATTCGCCCGTCTCACGCGCCAGCATCAACGCAGCCGCGCCCGAGCCACAGCCGAGATCGGCGATACGGCCGTGCGGAAGCGGCGGCAGGCCGCGCAGGATTTCAAGCGAGAGCGCCTCATCGCCCGGCCCCTCGCGCGGCTGGCCTTCATGCAGGGCGATGAGGGCGGCGAGGGCGGGGTCGTTGGACATGGCGGGTGTCCCGGGCAAAATCGTCAGAACTGGAATGAACCGGACAGGGATACCAGTTTCCTCTCCGGTAGCGACCACCCCGCCGCAGCGGACTGCCCCAAATCTACGCCATGCCGAGCATGGCCTCAACCGGCCATTCCGCTTTTTGCCAATAGGGCTCAAGCCCGGCGCGGACGATGTTGTCGTGCTCCAACCGGCGCAGCGCCGCCACCAGGGCGCGCTTGTGGTCGACACTCATCGCTTCGCCCTCCTCGGCAAAGCGCTCCATCAGGCCGGGGGCGTAACGGTCCATCACGTCGTATGACAATGGCGCGCTGTTGCGCCACATTTCCTCGAACGCACGCAAGGCGGCTTCGCGTTTTCCCGGATTTGCGCCACCTTTCGGCTGGCGTTCAAACACCACTCTCACGCGTCTTGGGTTGTACATCGCGGCGGTGGCGAAATCACCGGCGGTAACGGCGAACGCCAATTGCATGGAGGGGAATTCCGCGGGCCTCCTGCCGCGGGGGGTGAACGCGGTGTAGGCTTCCGCCGGACGGGTCGCGGCAAGGTTCGGGGGGGGCTGCTCGTTCAGCATGGTCCAGACGGCTAACGGGAAATCGGAATCGGTAGTTCCGTAAAAACCGCCTTCGGGGCGCCGACAGTGAAGAATGGCGCGCCCGTAAACACCGAGCAAACCATGCGTCGGCATGGCGGAGGTCGCAGGCCAGAGCGATTCCTTCTCATAAACGGAACCGTGAAACACGACAGAGCGGACGCCGATGGTGATCGGCAGCAACACGAGGCTCTTGCCGACGGCAACCACATCGTGGCGTCCGGCGACGAAGGGTTTCAGCATTTTTCCGACGACGGCCTTTGAAACCATGTCACGGCCTCACTTCGATGACGAGCAAGGGCCATGGTCCGGGAAACGCCTTGTCGACATTGTTGGCGATCTGGCGAAAACGACTCGGCGACATGCGGCTGTCTCCAGTCTTGAGATCGTAGACGCAGACGGTTCCGTCATCGCGTTGCTCCATGACGTCGACTCGAACCGAACCGCGCGCGCCATACTTGCTCTGGCCGTCCACAGTATACGATTCCTCCGCCTTGAAGCTTGGGTTACTCTGCGCTCTTACATATTCCCTCATCGCCGAGTGCACCGCCGTTCCCAGATCGGTTGCCGAACGGTATAGTGGCCTCATCTGGTTGTAAAGCGACGTCGTCTTCGCCTGCACCTCCGGCAGGCGCGGGCAGAACTCCGCAGCCTCGTCCTCGTCGACCTGACGAACTTCGCTGATGTACCTTTCCGGACCGCCGCCGAGCGCGCGCTCCACGACATCAGTGCGCAGCACCGCGAGTTTTCGCGGTTTGTCAGCGGGGGCAGAGTTGTACCAATCGAACAGTTCGAGCAGGGCCGCGGCCGCCTTGCCGTAACGGCCTGACTTCTTGAGCTTGTCCTTGAGTTTCTCGTATCCGGGAGAAAACGCCGGCTGCACCGATGCCGAACCAAATGATTCCCGCGCAGAAGCACTCTGCGAAAGGATATCGCCGTCGGCATCGACGGTCTGCTGCGCTTCGCCGCGTTTGAGCACCGCAATGCGCGAGCCGCCTGGGGTCTGAACGAGGATACGACTTTCAGCCGTTCCGGGCGCACCGGTCTCGGAATAGACTGTGGAGCCGCCACGGCTCTGCGACAGTAGGCCCTCGCCGCCTTGCGGCAGCGTTCGGCGCGCGACCGTACGCCACTCCGCCTCGTGCCGGCTGACATCCGCGACAGTCCGCCCGCTGCGCTCGCTACCGCGCGAAGGCGTCCTGTTTGGTGCGCTGGCGCCGCCGTCGGTCCACTGGCCACCTTCAGCGTTTCCCGCTGGCACCCGCGGCTGCGATGGCCAGTCGGGATTGAACTTGACGGCGCGGCGCGCGAGCCGGAAGGCATGCAGGACTTGCAATCCACGCAGTTCGCATTCGGTGGCGAGGAGACTCCGTTTCAGGTTTTCGATATCCATGGTGGCCCTTTCGAGGAACGGACATTCCGCGAAAGAATCGCCTTGTTACGGCTGCCGTGGATAAATCCGACGCGACAAAACGGACGCGAACGCGATTATTATTAAGTACCAAGAACTTGTCTTAGCGAGTGCGTCATCGGAGGCGCATTTTTATCCCGCTTTTTGGATTTGCTTTCGCCATCTGCAATCGTCATCCCGGGGCTTGTCCCCGGGACCCAAGGCCCTGAAACGCCTGCAAAATTTGGATCCCGGGCACAAGCCCGGGATGACGACGGCGAGGCGAGCGCCTTTCCCTACCCTCGATGGGGAGGGTCCGGCTCCCCGGGTCTTGCCTTCGGCAAGCCCGAGGACAGGCTCCGGCCGGGGGTAGGGTGTCAGGTAGCCTGGATTTGCCTCTGTTCACCCCCTTCGGCCGCTTTGCGGCCATCTCCGTCGTTCAGAAAAAGGACAGGCGCATCACATCCTGAACACGCCGAACTTCGTTTCCTCCACCGGGGCGTTCAGCGCGGCGGAGAGGCTCAAGGCCAGCACGTCGCGGGTCTTGGCCGGGTCGATCACCCCGTCATCCCACAGCCGCGCGGAGGAATAGAGCGGATGGCCCTCGCGTTCGTATTTCTCCAGGATCGGCGCGCGGAACGCGGCTTCCTCCTCCGCGCTCCATGCGCCGCCGGAGCGTTCGATACCCTCGCGCTTGACCATGGCCAGCACGGTCGCCGCCTGTTCGCCGCCCATCACCGAGATGCGGGCGTTCGGCCACATCCACAGGAAGCGCGGCGAATAGGCGCGGCCGCACATGCCGTAATTACCGGCGCCGAACGAGCCGCCGACGATCACGGTGAGCTTCGGCACACGTGCGGTCGCCACCGCCGTCACCAGCTTGGCGCCGTCCTTGGCGATGCCGCCGGCCTCGTATTTGCGGCCGACCATGAAGCCGGTGATGTTCTGCAGGAAGATCAGCGGGATGCGGCGCTGGCAGCACAGTTCAATGAAATGCGCGCCTTTCAGCGCGCTTTCGGAAAACAGCACACCGTTGTTGGCGATGATGCCGACCGGCATGCCCCACAGCCGCGCAAAGCCGGTCAGCAGCGTCGTGCCGTAATTGGCCTTGAACTCGTCGAACTGCGACCCGTCGACCAGCCGCGCCACGATCTCGCGCGCATCATAGGGCTTGCGCAGGTCGGCCGGCACGACGCCGTGCAGTTCGTCTGGGGCATAAAGCGGGGCGACGGGATCGGCGATCGCGATGTCGGGCGTCTTGCGGCGGTTGAGGTTCTTCACGATGCGGCGCACGATCGCCAGCGCATGGCGGTCGTCCTGCGCATAATGATCGGCAACCCCGGACTGGCGGGTATGCCCCTCCGCCCCGCCCAAGGCTTCGGCGCTCACCTCCCCTCCGGCCCCCCCCGTCACCCCCGGCGGGCCCCCCA
>CALMYO010000201.1 GCA_937873685.1 uncultured Paracoccaceae bacterium | reverse complement strand
CGGCCCGGCGGCGTTGGCGTAGCTGGCGGTGTCGACACCCGCGCCGCCGTCGATGGAATCGCCACCGGCGCCGCCTTCCAGCAGGTCGTCGCCATTGCCGCCAAGCAAGGTGTCGGCGCCCTCGCGGCCGGACAGCGTGTTGTCGGCGCTGTTGCCGGTGATGAGGTTGGCCTCGGCATTACCCGTGCCGGACCAGGAGTCGACGCCGATCAGGGTGAGGTTTTCCAGATTGTCGCCGAGCACGTAGTCCATGTCGGCGCGCACGGTGTCATTGCCCTCGCCCGAGGCTTCCGAGAAGGAGAACTGGCTGGTCAGATCGACGATGTAGGTATCGTCGCCGGATTCGCCGCGCACTTCCGAACCGACATAGCCGCCGCGGCCGTCGAAGGTGTCGTTACCGGCGCCGAGTTCGACGTCCCCGTAGATGAAGCCGGTGTTGATGACGTATTCATCGCCGCTGCCAAGATCGACGGCCTTGGACCAGGCGCTCAGCGTCCCTTCATTGACAATCAGCGCCGTTTCTCCCGTGTCACTGGAGACATGAAGCGCGTTGTCCGTATTGGAGAAGTCCTGCGCCGAAACCTGGCCGCGATTGACGAAGGTTTCGTTGTTCTGGGAGGTGATCAATACGCCGTCATTGTCGCGGGATGTGATCAGTCCTTCGTTGACGATCATATTGCCGCCGGTCGCGTTGTTGACCATCCTGACGCCGACCTGCTCGGCATTGATCACGCCGGAACTGGCGTTGATGACATTGCCGCCGTCGCCCTCGTGATAGATTCCGTCATCTGCGCTTTCGATCGTGCCGGTGTTGGAGACTTGTATATTGTCGCCCTGCGCCCACACGCCGTCCTGGTCGCTGGTGGCGATGTCGCCGTTGTTGGCGATGTAGCCACCATCGCCTTCCAGGCGAATGCCCCAGTTGGCTTCGACAGAGATCGAGCCGTTGTTGACCGCCATCACCGTGGCGCCAGTGGAATAGATGCCGTTGAAGGCGGCCGAGATCGAGCCGTCATTGGTGATCAGCGATCCGCCGGACCAATCGCGGATGCCGTCGCCGCCGGCGGTGATCGAGCCGTCGTTCTCGATCACGTTGTCGACTGTCGGGGCAAGCGCCGTTCCGGTCTCGATGCCGTTCAGCCCGGCGTTGATCTTGACGTTGTTGGTGATGCGGGCGGCGCTGCCGGTGACGACAATGCCATCTGCGCGACCGGAGATGGCGCCATCGTTGACGATGTTGACATTGGAGGTTTCCGCCCAAACTGCCGCCGAGTCGCCCTGGATCGTGCCGGTGTTGGTCAGCACGTCGTAGTTCTGGTTGTTGGCGGTCACATCGACATCGAAATAGACGCCGAAATGGGTGGCGACGATGTCGCCGGTGTTGGTGATGGTGTTGTGGCCGTCCTCGGCGAGCACGCCATAGGAAACCTGCGGCGTGTCTGTAAAGTCATGCGCGGTGATGGTGCCGGTGTTGAGCAGCGTGCTGGCGCCACCGTTCAGGCCGCTGCCGAAGAATACCGCCTCGTCGCCGCCGGAAATATTGCCCGAGTTGGTGACGTGGTTGTTACCGTTCAGCATCTCGACGCCGTTCTGCTCGCCGCCGATCGACCCCTTGTTGTCGACGGTGGAATCGCCGCCGGTGAAATAGACGCCGCCGAGATCGGCGCTGTAGATCTCGCCCGCATTCTGCAGGTTGTGACTGCCGGAGCCGGTGGCATAGACCGCCGTTCCGGAGCGCGAGGTCATCGACCCGTCCGCGGTGACGACGACGCGCTGGTTGGTCCAGGTCGCCTGATAGGCGTTGTTGTAGCCGAACACAGTGCCGGCAACGAAGGTGTAATTGTTCTCGCCGTTCATGCGAATGGCGTCCTGCGCGGCAGACGAGACCGAACCGGTCTTGCCGACGATCACCTCGTTGTTGCCGCCGCCGGCAATCGACTGGCCGAGATAGATGCCGTCGGAATGGAACGAGATCACCTGGCCGTGCACCTCGACATAGTGGTTGCCGGTGTTGTCGCCGTCGATGCCGTAGGATCCCGTTCCGGTACCGAGTGCGTAGACATCGCCGGATTCATCGACCCAGACCTGGTCGCCGGCGACCGCGGGGCCGGAAAAATCGAAGGCGGGCGTGTTGACCGCGTTCGAAGACGCGGTTCCTGTAATGACGAAGTTTGCCATGGTTCAAGCTCCCGATTGGCGGCGCTTTTTCCTGTTTCGCGCCGTTGTTCGTTTGTGCCCGGCGCTCCGCCGGGCGGTTCCAAGGGCTTGCCCCAATAAGCCCGCGCACACCTGAGATTTGGCTGGCTGGCCAGAATCCGGTGCATCGGCTTGGGAAGTTAAACAGATTTTAATCAATGCGCATACCCCAAATGGGGTATTGGCGTGAGATCATCGCCGCAGGGCCATGATATTGCGGTTCAACGACCGGTCATTCGCCCGAATCCTGAACCCGAAGGTGGCAAATCGGTCAAATGACAACCATTCTGCTCCGCACGATATTCGGCGATTTTCCTCCGTTTTTCCGCGATTTACGGCCAGGAATTTTCGGACCAAACGGATGATCTGATCCGGCTCGACGAAGTTCAAACGGGTATGCCCGTGAACGGCATGTTTTCACGCCGATGTGACGGCCGAACGGTTCGGCGGCGCTTGCGGCTGCTCGGCGCGCGCCTATGATGGCGTATGCGTGGCGCGAATGGCCTTGGCTTTCTCCTCCTCGCGCAACTCGTCTTGTGCAGCGAGGCGCGAACGCAGGAACTGCGCACGGATGACGGCGCGTGGCGGGCGGGCGTCTACAGTTTCTCCGACGAAACAGGCGGGTTCCGCATTCTTGGCGTATCGGGCACCGGCAAGCGCGACGATCCGGTCGTAATCAGCCAGGCGATCGCCGGCGCCGGACCGGTGACGCTCGTGATCCGCATCCACGCGCCAATCCGGCCTTTCTCGTCGATCGGCGATGACGCCAACGGCTTCCTGCATCTGCGGCTGGTGACGCGCAACGATTCCGGCCTGCCCTGGGTGGAGTTCGAATTCGAATTGCAGGAAAAACGCGGCACGCCTTCTGTCTATGGCGACGGGCTTTCCTTCGACCAGCGCCGGCAGGACAGCGAGACGGTGTTCGCCGACGCCTATGCGCGATTTCGCGACAGCTTCGAGCCGTTCGACCGGCTGCGCTTTTATGAGGGCGTCATCGACCCGGAACGCACCGGCCGCTTCGGCTTCCTGATCACCGATTTCACGCCAGTGGTGGAGTTTTACCTGGTGCAGGACCCGCGGGTGCCGACGGGGTGAAGTGGCGTCGGTCGTCGGTCGTGGTTCGTCGGTCGTGAAGATGCTATCAGTCACCTGCGCTGAAGAAGGCGTGGGCTTTGTCGAGTGCGCACCACTGAGCCTTATTCTTCGACCGACGACCGACGAACCACGACCGACTCCCTACACTTCCACCATCCCCCTGCGCCATGCCGCCTTCGGTGCGGTGTCGTCGAAGGCCACCGTCTTGCCCGTCGCCACCACGCCGAGGTCGCGCCACAGCGCGTCGAGATCGACGGTGACGGCGGAGAACCCCATCTCCCGGTACAGGTCCGTCAGTATCGGCTTACCCAAAGCCGCATCACCGAGCGCCAGCGAGGATTCGATATCCCAGAGCTTGCGGAAATCGCGCTCAAGATTGATCGCCACCACGGCCTCGCGCAAACCCTGTTTGGCGTCTGTCGCCGCGCGGATGCGCATTTCGGCCTGCAGGCAGAAGATCGCGCCGCCCCAATAGGTGCGGCCCCAGCTTCGCGTTTGCTCGAACCCGCCCTCGCCCGGTTCGGGCTGGCCGCGCGGCATCATTGCCACGCATTCGGCAAACATCGCCTCGGCCGGCCAGTGGCCGGCGGCGACACGCACCACCGAGCCGACCCAGACCGCCAGCCCCTCGGCCAGCCAGTTGTGGCGACGCCGCATCCAGGGAAAGGCGAGATGCGTCATCTCGTGCGTCATCACCCAGTCGTCGCGCAGCAGCAGCTGTTCACTGGCCGAAGCCGGCATGCGGATTTCCAGTTGCGGAATGTCGCCGGAATAGGCCGCACCGCCAATCGAGCGGTATGTTCCAACGTCGATGACGATGCGGCAGGCGGGAACCGGAAACCTTCCGTAATAAAGCCGCAGCGCCTCGGCCGACATCTCGACCCATCGGCGCACCAGCGCCAGTTGACCGGCCTCCAGCGCCGGTTCGGTCAACACCTCAATGGTGGCCGGGCGATTTCCCCCGACTTGAAGCGTGAAGGCCGGCAATGCCTGCGCGCGAGCGGGAGACGCAAGCGCGGGTGCGGCGAGGCCAAGCGCGGCGGCGGAGCGGGCGAGAAAGGCGCGTCGGTGCATGGGAAGACGCTAACCGCCGGGCGCGATGACGCGCCACACACGATTTCGTGTGGGAAAGGCAGCTGTGTGGAATGGGCTGGTGGCGCGATGGATACGAATCGGAGACATTGAAGGCAGTACTGGACAGAACAAATAAAGAACGATATGTTCTTTCCCACTTTGAGTTGGGATATGCGAGCCGTGGTGAAACCGACCTTCTATGAGTTTTTTTCCGGCGGCGGCATGGCGCGCGCGGGACTGGGCGAGCAATGGCAATGCCTGTTCGCCAACGATTTCGATGCGAAAAAAGTCGCGGCATACTCAGCGAACTGGGGAACGCGCGAAATCCTGCACAAAGACGTGCATGAACTCGAAACCAAAGAGATGCCGGGTGCGCCCGATCTCGCATGGGCATCGTTTCCATGCCAGGATTTGAGTCTTGCCGGGAACGGGGCCGGGTTGGCCGGGGCGCGTTCCGGCGCGTTCTGGGGCTTTGAACGCGCCCTGCGGCTGTTAAAGGCCGATGGACGCGCGCCAGACTTGCTGGTTTTGGAAAACGTCGCTGGCATGCTGACGTCGAACCGCGGCATGGATTTCGCCCATGTCTGTCGCGCCATCGACTTGCTCGGCTACGACTTTGGCGCGTTGGTGATGGATGCCGTGCATTTCGTGCCACAATCGCGGCCGCGACTTTTCATACTAGCGGCGCGACGCGGCGCTCGCCACGATACCCCGTTTTCTGATCGCGAGCCGGACCCGGTCTGGACTTCACCAGCCCTGCGCGCCGCGCACGCCGACCTGCCGCCGGACTTGAGGGCGCATTGGAAGTGGTGGCGGTTGCCTGCTCCTCCGATCAGGAACATCGATCTCGCGGCGATTGTCGAAGACGAACCCTTGGGCGTAAAGTGGCACACGCGTGAGGAGACGCAGCAGTTTGTTTCGCGAATGTCGCCAGCAAATCTGCGCAAGCTGGAAGAAGCGAAACGGTCAGGCAGGCGCGTCGTCGGGACGATGTATCGCCGCACGAGATTTGACGAGAATGGCGCCAAGGTGCAGCGCGCCGAACTGCGCACCGATGGCGTCGCCGGATGCCTGCGCACGCCGGGCGGCGGTTCCAGCCGGCAATTCCTGCTGTTCATCGACGGTGAAAAACTGCGTTCCCGCCTGATTTCGGCGCGCGAAGCGGCGCGACTGATGGGGCTGCCGGACAGCTATGTGCTGCCGGCGAACTACAACGATGCTTATCATCTGGTTGGAGACGGCTTGGCCGTGCCGGTGGTACGCCATTTGGGGGAATTCCTTTCGCGATTGGTCCACATAAAGGAACCGCTTCTTGTCGCCGCCGAATAAATTGAAGCGGAGAAAGAAACCCGCTCTCAGCATCGAAACCAAATCGCTGCGGAGCGGTCTGCATGCGGCATTAAGGACGATTTACCCGGGAACGAACCGGACGGTGGGTTCGTATTCATGCGGTGTCTATGCGTTCTTCGACTATGATGGCGAACCGATTTATGTTGGCCAGACCTTCGAAGGCCTCAGCAGCAGGGTCGGCCGACATCTGACCAACCAGCGCACTGATGCAGTTGCGATGTCGGTGCTCGATCCTTTCGAAGTCCACTCGATTGAACTGTTTCCCCTTTGCGAGTTCGACGGTGTTGGGAAAAAGCACCCGGAATTTTCGAAAGCGAAATCCGCACTCAATGCGTTGGAGGCACATGTTTTCTGGCGTTGCGTGAAGCAGAGCCGGTTCGGCGCTGTTTTGAACGAGAAGGAACCCGGTGCAAGCCCGACTAACTTGGCGATTCCCGACCCAGTGCGCATGACCATCGTCAGTTCCGAGGTGCATGCGATTCGCGGCCATCCGGACGTGCGAATCGCTCGCCGCGCCCAGACTATTGCGCGCCTCGCACAGGTTATTTCCGAGCGGGAGGTTAACATCGGTTTGCGAAAGACCCTGGTCACGCAGGCGCGACGGCTCGAAAGCCTGGCTGTAAAGCAGTTTGAAGCCTGGGGTGGCGAGGCCGCTGTGCCAAAGAAACGGCCGGGAGAGAGCGAAGATTCGGAAGTCGGCGAAGAAACCTGACCGCTCCGCCGTCATGCGGGCGGTCAAGTCCCGCAACACGACACCCGAATTGGCGGTGCGAAAAATCGCCCGCACGATCTCGTCCGGCTATCGCCTCAACCGCGCCGACTTACCCGGCAAACCGGACCTCGCATGGATCGGGGCCAAGCGCGCCATTTTCGTTCACGGGTGCTTCTGGCACGGTCACGAATGCCGGCGCGGTGCCCGCATCCCGAAAGAAAACCGGGACTACTGGGTCGGCAAGATTGCCAGAAACAAGGCCCGGGATGTCAAAAATCGCCTTCACTTGGAAGCCGCTGGCTGGCGAGTCCTCACTATCTGGGAATGCGAACTACGCGACACGCAAGAAGTCGAAGCACGCCTTCGCGCATTCCTCACCTGATCCCCCTCACTGGAACGCGGTCTCGAAAAAGCTCCTCAGCTTGCGCGAATGCAGCCGTTCCGGCGGCATTCCGGCCAGCTTTTCCATGGCGCGGATGCCGATGTCGAGATGCTGGGCGACCTGGCGCTTGTAGAATTCCGTCGCCATGCCGGGCAATTTCAGTTCGCCGTGCAGCGGCTTGTCGGAAACGCAGAGCAGCGTGCCGTAGGGCACGCGGAAGCGGAAGCCGTTGGCGGCGATGGTGGCCGATTCCATGTCGAGGCCGATCGCACGCGACTGGGAGAGCCGCTTCACCGGCCCGCGCATGTCGCGCAGTTCCCAGTTGCGGTTGTCGATGGTGGCGACGGTGCCGGTGCGCATGATCCGCTTCAGGTCGTAGCCGGAAAGGCCGGTCACCTCGGCCACCGCCTCCTCCAGCGCCACCTGCACCTCGGCCAGAGGCGGCACGGGCACGGAAAGCGGCAGATCCTCGTCCAAGACGTGATCCTCGCGCACATAGGCATGCGCCAGCACGTAATCGCCGAGCGCCTGTGAATTGCGCAAGCCGGCGCAATGGCCGAGCATCAGCCAGGCATGCGGGCGCAGCACGGCGATGTGGTCTGTGATGGTCTTGGCGTTCGACGGGCCGACGCCGATATTGACCATGGTGATGCCGCCATGGCCCTTGCGCGTCATGTGATAGGCCGGCATCTGCGGCAGGCGCGGCGAGGCCAGCCCCTCGGTCGGCGCATCGTCGCCGGCGCGGGTGATCAGGTTGCCCGGCTCGACGAAAGCGTCGTAGCCGCCGCCGCCTTCAGCCATCAGGCGGCGCGCATGGGCGCAGAACTCGTCGATGTAGAACTGGTAGTTGGTGAACAGCACGAAGTTCTGGAAATGGCTCGGGCTGGTCGCCGTGTAGTGGGCGAGGCGATGCAGCGAATAATCGATGCGCTGGGCGGTGAACGGCGCAAGCGGCTGCGGCTCGCCCCGCGCCGGCTCGTAATCGCCATTGGCGATGTCGTCATTGGTGATGTCGAGCGCCGGCACATCGAAATAGTCGCGCAGCGGGCGGGCAAAGGCGTCGGCCACCGCGCCATCGACATGCGCGCCCTCGCGGAAGGCGAAATGCAGCGGGATCGGCGTATCGGATTCCGACACAGTGACCTCGACGCCATGGTTGCGGATCAAGAGGCCGATCTGGGTGACGAGGTAATCGTTGAACAGGTCCGGCCGGGTGATCGTCGTGGTATAGTCGCCGGGTGCGGCGACATGGCCGTAAGCAAGGCGCGAGTCGATCAGGGCGTAGGAATCGGTCGACAGCGAAACCTGCGGATAGCAGGCGCGCACGCGACCGGCCGGGGGCGTGCCATGGGCGAGTTGCTCGAAGGCGGCGCGCAGAAAACCGGTGTTGCGGTCGTACAGCGCGCGCATGTGCGCGACGGCAGCGGCGGAATCGGCGAATACGCGCGGCTCGGATCGTTCGGGAGAAAGAATGGCGGAGGGGGCAGGTTTTTCGATTCGTTTTTGCATGGCGCACTATATTCAGCGCGCCGTGACAGGCAAGCGACGGCGCGCAGATTTGCCGCCTCAGCGGCGGGCATAGCCGCAGTGGCCATTCAACTCGAACACGCAGGGCAGCGAGCGCTCCACGCCGACCGAATGGGCGGGGCGGGTCGTTTCCTGCACCAGCCCGGCAACCGCAATGCCGAAGCCGGCGGCGATCAGGCAGACAATGGAAAAGCGGCGCGCAAGCACGGTCATCATGGTTTCAGCCCCCGTTGATGCCACGAAGAATGGCAGGGCGGCGCTGAACCGAAGCTGAGAGGCCCGTTCAGCCGGCGTTCAGGGTGGTTAACGGGTGGCAGTGGGGAGGGCCGCAGGCTCTTTCTTCTTCAAGGATTACCCCACCCCCGGCCCCTCCCCGCAAGAGCTACGATATTCACACATTCCGTTTCTATACCCCCCTCTGTCCTGCCGGACATCTCCCCCGCAAGGGGGGAGAATGGATCGCGGGTGCCTCTGCGCCTCACTTCGAACCGTTTGCGCTTGGCGCAACCGTCGCAATGCGGACGAAGACGTTCGCGACAGGGCCATTCTCCCCCCTTGCGGGGGAGATGTCACCGAAGGTGACAGAGGGGGGTTAGACGACGCACTCCGCGCAGATGCATCGAAATCACAGCCTTGCGCGGCTGCACAAACCGCTTACCCTTGCAGCGACAACCAAGGATGACGCGCCATGGCCCCTGCCCCGATCGAACTCCACTACTGGCCTACCCCGAACGGCTGGAAGATCACGATCATGCTGGAGGAGCTCGGCGTTCCTTACACGCTGAAGCTGGTCGACATCGCCAAGGGCGAACAGTTCGATCCGGAATTCCTGAAAATAGCGCCCAACAACCGCATGCCGGCGATCGTCGATCCCGACGGGCCGGACGGCGCGCCGATCTCGGTGTTCGAATCGGGCGCGATCCTGCTCTACCTTGCCCGCAAGCATGGCCGGTTCCTGCCCGCCGACGAGCGCGGCCGGGTGGAGGTGGAACAGTGGCTGATGTGGCAGATGGGAGGGCTCGGGCCGATGGCCGGCCAGGCGCACCATTTCCGCCACTATGCGCCGGAGCAGATCCCTTATGCGATCGATCGCTACACCAACGAGTGCAACCGTCTCTACGGGGTGATGAACCGCCGCCTTGCCGACCGGCCGTTCCTCGCCGGTGACTATTCCATCGCCGACATGGCCTGCATCGGCTGGGTGAAGCCGCACAAGCGCCAGGGGCAGGACCTGAATGATTTCCCCAATGTGAAGCGCTGGTTCGACACGCTGCTGGCGCGCCCAGCCGTGGCCAAAGGGCTGGCGGTTGCGGAAGACAAGCGCCACCGCGTCACCGGCATCGCCGGCGACGAAGCGGCGCGCAAGGTGCTATTCGGCCAGACGGCGCGGTGAGGAGCGCGCCTCAGACGGATTACAGCTTGCTCCAGTTCTGCGTCTTGCAGAAGATCTTGAGCGCGCAGCCCTTCAACTTCATCGATCCGCCATTGACGGTGGCCGAACCGGAATAGGTCTTGTCGTCGGCCGGGTCGGTGACGGTGCCGACATAGCTCTTGCCCTTCAGCGCCACCTTGCCGATCTGCTTGCCCTTGTACTTTCCGGTCTTCAGCGTGATGCAGAAGGAACCGCCGCACTTGCCGATACCGGCGGTCTCGCCGCTGGCGGTCTTCCAGTTGCCCTCGATCGGATCGGCGAGCGCGCCGGCGGTCATCAACATGAGCGCTGCAGCGGTGGCGGCAATGGTTCTGGTCATGGCGTTTCTCCCGTTTGTGTCGCCGGTTATTGCGTGTTGTGCCGACGACATGCCCCTTACGAATACGTAAACGTAAATGAAATTTGCTTCCGGTGGAAGGGGGGCGGACCCGGTCGGCGAAAAAATCGTTGAAAGACGCCGCCGCGGCGGCAACTCAAACCTTGGCAAAGCAATGGCGTTTCTGCGGCACGGTGAACAAGCGGTTGAGACGGCTGTCTCAAAATGCTGCAAAAAAACGCGTGTTCTCCAATCATTTCAATGGCTTGGCTGCTTAACGCCGATTGAAGTTTACCTCTCATTTTAGTTTTGTTCGCCCGAAATTAAGCAAGCAGTTTAACGACGGATTCAAGCGCATGCCCCATTCTCCAAAACATCGGAGCGGGGCACAAAAGAAATACCGCGGCTCTCGGGTTCAAACAGGGTGAAGGGGAAAACAAAATGGCGCGTCTTGAGTTCAACACAGCGGAAATGGCCGGTCTTGGCGGGCAGGACAACGCGGATATACTTTTCGAAATGGGGATGATGTATGCAACCGGGCGCGATTGCGAGATCGACCTGGTGGCGGCGCACAAATGGTTCAACATCGCCGCGATCAAGGGCGCGCCGCGCGCCGCGACGCTGCGGGCAGAGATCGCGCAATCGATGAGCAAGGCGGAACTCGCCCGCGCGCTGCGCGAAGCCCGCGAGTGGATGACCATGCACTGACAGGATGGCGGCGCAGTCTCGCGCCGCCTTGCAACGGGATTGCCGGCGCGGGACGGGCGCCGGCGATGAACGAGGGGCGACGACGAAACCGCGACCGGCCGGGACAAGGCCGGCGCGGTTTTTTTCGCCGCGAAGCTCCACCGCCTCGACAGGGGCGATGTTTCGCGCAATGAACATCGCCATGCGCGAGCTTGAAGACATCCTGCGCTTCCAGGCCGATGCCGGCCTGGACTGGGCGATCGAGGAAGAGCCGGTCGACCGGTTTGCCGCCGCGCGCGCCGCCGCTTCCGGCCTGCCGGCAGACGCGCCGGGCGAAGCGCCAAATCGCACCGCCCCGTTCACGCAGACCCGGCCGCAGGATATCCGCCGGCCTGGCCAGCCCGGAGTTGCTGCCGCGCCGGCTGCGCCCGCAAACGGTTTCGCCGTGCCTGACGAGGCGGCCGTAGCGGCAGCGCGCGAAGCCGCCCGCTCTGCGCCAACGCTTGAAGCGCTGAAGGCTGCCGTGGAGGCGTTCGAAGGCTGCAACCTGAAATTCACCGCGAAATCCACCGTTTTCGCCGATGGCAATCCCGCCGCGCCGCTGATGCTGGTGGGCGAAGCGCCGGGGCGCGACGAGGATCTCGTCGGCCTGCCCTTCGTCGGCCGTTCCGGCCAGTTGCTCGACCGGATGCTGGCGGCAATCGGGCTCGACCGCACGAGCGTCTACATCTCCAATGTGCTGCCATGGCGGCCGCCGGGCAACCGTACGCCGACGCCGTTCGAGACCGAAATCTGCCGTCCGTTCATCGAACGCCATATCGAACTGGCCAATCCGAAACTGCTGGTCTGTCTCGGCGGCGCATCCGCCAAGGTGCTGATGGACACCACCGAAGGGATCCTGCGCCTGCGCGGACAGTGGCGCGACTACCCGCTCGGAGCGACCGCCATTCCCGTGATGGCGACGCTGCATCCCGCCTATCTGCTGCGCCAGCCGGCGGCGAAGCGCTATGCGTGGCGAGACTTGCTCAGCGTGCGGGGGAGGGTGACGGCACCGCCCGGCGATGGCTGAGATGCCACGTAGAATCAGGCCATTTCCGGCGCTTCGTGTCGCTATCGCCGCGCCCTGCCCGGTCCGGTACTGACAAACTCATCTCCATCATCTCGCGCAATCGCATCGAACAACCGAACCGCCCATGCTGCCGCAAATCCTGCCGGTCTCGCCGCTGCTGCTCAGCGCCTTCTTCATGCTGATCGGCCTCGGCATCTCCACGGTGCTGATTCCGCTCGGCGCGGCGGCGCATGGCTGGTCGTCTGTCACGCTCGCCTGGATCGGTACGGCCTACGCCGTCGCGTTTACCGGCGGTTCGGTGATCGTGCCGGCGCTGGTGCGCCGCATCGGCCATATCCGGGTTTTCGCGGTGATCCAGACCTTGCTTGCGGCTTCGATGCTGCTGCATGCGCTGGCGCCGCATCCGCTGGCCTGGGCGGCGTTTCGCCTGCTCGCCGGCGCCGCGACGGCCGGAAGCTACATGGTGCTGGAAAGCTGGCTGAACGAGCGCGCCGACAACGCCTCGCGCGGCTTCGTGCTGTCGTTCTACATGATCGTCAGCCAGGCCGGCGTGGCGCTCGGCCAGTACTCCGCGCCGTTCGGCGATCCGGCTGCGGCGACCTTCTACATGATCGGCGCGCTGCTGTTCGGGGCGGCGTTGCTGCCGGTGACGATGACGACCGCAGCCTCGCCGCAACCGCCCGCCGGCGTGCGGGTGGACATCGCGGGCCTGTTTCGCCGCGCGCCCTCGGCGGCGGTCGGCTCGCTGCTGGCCGGGGTCGTGTTTTCGAACTGGGTCTACTTCGCGCCGATCTTCGGCCAGCGGAGCGGTTTTGCGCCGGTCGAGATTTCCAACATGCTGGCGGCGGCGATGCTCGGCGGCATCCTGTTCCAGCTGCCGCTCGGCCGGCTGTCGGATCGCATTGATCGCCGGCTCGTGATGGCGCTGGCCGGGGCTGTTGGTTGCGGCATCTCGACGGCAATCGCGTTTGTGCTGCCGCCGGAGCCGATGCTGATCGCCGCCGGCACCTTCCTGCTCGGTTCGGTACTGTTTCCGATCTATTCGCTCACTGTCGCCCATGCCAACGACCATGCCGACCCGTCCGAGTTCGTGCAGGTTTCGGGCAGCCTGCTGATCCTCTACGGCATCGGCAACATGGCCGGGCCGCAACTCGGCGGCCGGCTGATGGAGGCGATCGGTCCATCGGGACTGTTCGTGGCGCTGGCGATCACCTTCGCCGCCTTCGGTCTTTACGCGGCATGGCGCAGCCAACGCCGCGCCGCGCCGCCGGCTGACGAACGCACCGACTTCCAGGCGCTGCCGACCGGCGCCTTGCAGACGCCGGAAATCTACCAGCTCGATCCGCGCTCGGACGAAACGACGCCCGACAGCGGGACAAGGTGATCAGTACTTCGGCTTGGCGACCTGCCGCTCCTTGCGCCGCTCCAGCCCCAGCTGGCGTTCCCGGTAGATGATGAACAGGCCGGAGGCGATGACGATCGCCCCGCCGATCAGCGTGGCCGAAGTCGGCGTTTCGGCAAACAGCAGGTAGCCGACGATCACCGAAAGGATCAGTGAAGTGTATTCGAAAGGCGCGACGGTGGAGGTGTCGGCGTATCGATAACTTTGCGTCAGCCCGACCTGGCCGATGCCACCCATGATGCCGGCAAAAACCAGCCAGGCCGCCTGCGCCGGGCTGAGCGCCGCCCAGCCGAAGGGGATGGTGAGCAACGCCACGGCCGAACAGGTGAGCGAAAAGAAGATGACGATGGTCGCCGTGCGCTCGGTCGTCACCAGACCGCGGGTGAAGATCATGGCGAAGGCGCCACAGGTCGCCGCCGCAAGGCCGAACAGCACGCCGAGCGCCTGATCGTCCGAAAGCGGTGCTGCGCCGGTCAGCACCGTGAGCTTCGGCCAGGAGATGATGGCGACGCCGACAAGGCCGACCACCACCGCCGACCAGCGATAGATGCGCACGGTTTCGCCCAGCACCAGCGCGCCGAGCATGACGACAAGCGGCGGCTGGGCATAGCCGATCGCCACCGCATCGGGCAACGGCAGGCGGATGAGCGCCGAGAAGCCAAGGCCCATGGCGGTGACGCCGATCAGGCCGCGGATCAGGGGCCCTCCCGGCCGTTTCGTTGCGAAGGCGCCGGAGAGTTGCCCCGCCGCAACCAGCCAGACGAGAATGGGAACTGTGGCAAAAAACGAGCGGAAGAAAACGATCTGCCCGGCGGGCACCTGCCCCGCCATCTTGATGCCGATCAGCATGCCCATGAAGGCAAAGATGGAGCCAATCTTGAAGGCGATGCCGAGCGTCGGGTTCAGTTCCTCCGCTGGCCGTGGGCGCGCCATTGCGATGACCTTGATTGATCTTCATTCCGTTTGACTGGCGCGCCCGTCGCGAACCGTGCTGAACCAGCGCGGCCGGTTGTCTATCAGCGGTTATCCGGAAACGAAAGCGCCCGGTGGGGAACCGGGCGCTTCATTGTCACTTGCCAGCGGACTGGATGGTTTCCCACACACGCTGCGGTGTGCACGGCATTTCGATGTGGCCGATGCCGTATTCGCGCCACAGCGCATCGGTCACGGCGTTGAGCACCGCCGGTGTCGCACCGATCGTGCCGGCCTCGCCCGCGCCCTTGATGCCGAGCGCGTTGGTGGTGGACGGCACGTTGCGGGTTGAGAAATCGAAGGACGGGAAATCGTCGGCGCGCGGCATGCCGTAATCCATGAAGCTTGCCGTAAGCAACTGGCCGTCCTCGCCATAGACCGTGTTCTCGGTGAGCGCCTGGCCGGCGCCCTGCACCACGCCGCCATGTACCTGTCCGGCAAGCAGGATCGGGTTCACCGTCACGCCGAAATCGTCGACGATGGTGTAACGCACGATCTGGGTCTTGCCGGTGTCCGGGTCGATCTCGACTTCGCAGATGTGGGTGCCGTTCGGGTAAGTCGCCTCGTTCTGGTCGAACTCGCCCCAGGCCTTCAGGTCGTCCTTGCTGGCGGCTTTCTTGGCGATCTCGGCAAAGCTGACGCGACGGTCGGTGCCGACCACGCGCGCCTCGCCCGTTTCAAGCTCGATGTCGGCCGCAGCGGCCTCCAACTCGTCGGCGGCGAGCTTGCGGATTTTTTCCGCCAGCGCTTCGCCGGCGCGCGAGGCCGAAACGCCGCCGAGCGGGATCGAGCGCGAGCCGCCCGTGCCTCCGCCCTTTTCCAGCCGGTCGCTGTCACCCTGGATCATGTTGATGCTGTCGATGTCGAGGTTCAGCTTTTCAGCGACGAACTGCGCATAGGCCGTCGCATGGCCTTGCCCGTTGGACTGGGTGCCGATGTCGAGCGTCACCGTGCCATCCTCTTCCAGTCGCACAAGCGCCGGTTCCGAGCCGGCAAAGGCGCAGGCCTCTACATAGGTGGACAGGCCAATGCCGCGGATGCGGCCGTTCGCCTTCGCCTCGGCGGCGCGGGTCTCGAAACTGTCCCAATCGGCCTTGGCGAGCGCAGCGGTCAGATGTCCGTCGTACTCGCCGACATCGTAGAGCCGGTCTCCGGGCGTGCGATAAGGGAACTGCTCGGGCTTGATGAAGTTCAGGCGGCGAAGCTCGACGGAGGACTTGCCGAGATCGCGCGCGCAAGCTTCGACCAGCTTCTCGATCAGGAACGCAGCTTCCGGCCGGCCTGCGCCGCGATAGGCGTCGACCGGCACCGTGTTGGAATAGACGCCGGTGATACGAAGATACACCTTCTGGATATCGTAGACCCCGGTCGCCATGATTGCGCCCAGCCAGGGAATGAATGGCGCAAAGGCGTGGATGTAGCCGCCCATGTTGGCCTTGATGTCGATGCCGAGCGCCAGAAACCGCCCGTTCTCGTCCATCGCCATTTCGGCGGCAACGGCGTTGTCGCGCCCTTGCGCATCCGACAGGAAATGCTCGGTGCGATCGCTGTACCATTTCACCGGGCGGCCGGCATGGCGGGCAGCTTCCAGCACCAGCGCGTATTCGCGATAGGGGAAGGTCTTCGGCCCAAAGCCGCCGCCAACATCGGGCGTGACCACGTGGACTTTTTCCTTGCCGCGATAGACCCAGCCCTCAAGGAAATCGCGCATGTTGTGCACGCCCTGCGAGCCGCAGGTCAGCAGGAAGCGGTTCTCCGATTCGATCCATTCGCCGATTGCGGCGCGCGGCTCCATGTAGTTGCAAACGAGACGGTTATTGACGAACTCGATCCGCGTCACCTTTGCCGCGCCGGCGAAAACAGCGTCGACCTCGGCCTTGTCACCGAGATCGCGGATGAATGCGACGTTGGAGCCGAGTTCCGGCCAGACGAGCGGCGCGCCTTCGGCAAGCGCCTCGCGCGTATCGGCAACGGCGTCGCGCGGTTGCCACTCGACCTCGATCAATTCCGCAGCGTCGCGCGCTTCGTTGAGGCTCTCTGCGGCGATGAAGGCGACCGCGTCACCGACATGATGGACGCTGTCCTTGCACAGGATCGGCACATCGCGCGTCGGCGGCTTCACACCGTCCGGACCGGGCGCCATCATCGGACTCGTGAGGTCGCCGAGATGGGCGACATCAGCGCCGGTCAGCACCACGTGAACGCCGGGCGCCGTTTTGGCCGCCTCGATATCCACGATCTTGAAGCCGCCATTGGCGATCGGAGAACGCAGCACATAACCGTGCAGCATGCCCTCCTGCTTGATATCGTCGGTATAGCATCCCTTGCCGGTGATGAATTTCGGGTCTTCCCGGCGCAGCACCGAGGCGCCGACGCCGAATTTGGGGGCAATGGCGTTCATGTCTAGCTCGCGATCTAGAGAGGTTTCAGATTGGACGCCCCAAGTTTAGGGCGATGTGCGACGTTCGTCCAGCGTCGGACGGAAGATCGCCGTCCGATGTCGCGCTTTGCATTCCCATTTGTCTGATTCAATGCTGAGACGGCGCGCGTGCGGTTACCGGCCGCTCTTTGCGGACTGATTTTCCTTGTCGGAAACCGAACCTGCGGATAGATCGGCTGTTTACGGCAATTGCAGGACCGGATGATGCGAACTGAAACCGGACAGGTATTTCGGCTGGAGGATTACAGGCCGCCGGAATACGGAATCGATACCGTCGATCTTGTTTTCCGGCTCGATGCGAAGCGGACCCTCGTATCCGCCAGACTTGGCATGCGCCGCATTGCGGAAACGCCGCAAGGCGCGCCGCTTGTGCTCGACGGCGATGAGCTGGAGTTCATTTCGCTGTCGATCGACGGCGCGAAAGCGGAAGCGGGCGCTTACACAGCCACGGCTGCGAGCCTGACCTTGCACCCCCCGCCGGCAGCGGAACGATTCATGCTTGACATCGAAACCGCCATCAACCCGTCTGCGAACACCAAGCTGATGGGCCTATACCGTTCCAATGGAGTCTACTGCACGCAGTGCGAGGCGGAAGGCTTTCGCCGCATCACCTACTATCTTGACCGTCCGGATGTGCTGGCGCGGTGGACCGTGCGCATCGAAGCGGACAAGGCAACATCACCATTGCTCCTTTCCAACGGCAACCCGGCCGGGAGCGGCGATCTCGGTGACGGGCGGCACTACGCGGTCTGGGTCGATCCGCATCCGAAGCCGGCCTACCTGTTTGCGCTGGTCGCCGGCGATCTCGGACGGCTTGACGACAGTTTCGTCACCGAGTCCGGTCGCGATGTGGCGCTGACCATCTTCGTGGAGCATGGCAAGGAAGCGCGCGCGACCTACGCCATGGATGCGCTGAAGCGCTCGATGCGCTGGGACGAGGAGCGATTCGGGCGCGAATACGATCTGGACGTGTTCGCCATCGTCGCCGTCTCCGATTTCAACATGGGCGCGATGGAGAACAAGGGTCTCAACGTCTTCAACGACAAGTACGTGCTGGCCGATCCGCAGACCGCCTCTGACGCCGACTACGCCAATATCGAGGCGATCGTCGCGCACGAGTATTTCCACAACTGGACCGGCAACCGCGTCACCTGCCGCGACTGGTTCCAGCTGTGCCTGAAGGAAGGGTTGACGGTCTATCGCGACCACGAATTTTCTGCCGACCAGCGTTCGCGCACGGTCAAGCGCATCGCCGAGGTGCGGCTGTTGAAGGCGCACCAGTTTCCCGAGGACGCCGGGCCTCTGGCGCACCCGGTGCGGCCGCGCGAGTATCGCGAGATCAACAACTTCTACACATCGACCGTCTATGAAAAAGGTTCGGAACTGGTGCGCATGATCGCCACCATTCTTGGCGAGAGCCGCTTCCGCGCCGGGCTCGACCTTTATTTCAACCGCCATGACGGCGAGGCCGCGACGGTGGAGGATTTCCTCACGGCGTTCGAGGACGCTTCCGGCGAAGACCTGTCGCAATTCTCGCTGTGGTACCATCAGGCCGGAACGCCGAACCTTGCGATCAGCGCCCGTCACGATGCGCAGGCGAAAACGCTGACGGTTGAGATCGAACAGAGCCAGAAACCGACGCCGGGCCAGAGCCGCAAGAAACCGCTGCATATCCCGGTGCGGTTCGGGCTGGTCGGGGCCGATGGCGGCGACATTGCAGCCGCATCGGTGAAGGGCATTCGCGTGCGCGACGGCGTGATGCACGTGACCAAGCGGCGACACACCGCGGTGTTTGCAGGCGTCGCCGAAAAACCGGCGCTATCGCTGCTTCGCGGTTTTTCCGCTCCGGTGACGATTCACCCCGAACAACCCGACGAGGAACTGGCCGCGCTGGCCAAGCGCGACAGCGATCCCTACACCCGCTGGCAATCGCTGCAGACGCTTTACCTGCGTGCGCTGAAATCCGGCGCACGCGCCGTGCAGGCAGGCGGTGAGGCGCGCTTCGATGAGGATCTCGCCGCGCTGGCGCTTGGCGCATACGGCGATACGTCGCTGGAGCCCGCCTTGCGCGCCATGAGCCTGCAATTGCCGTCGGAAGCCGATATCGGCCGCGAACTCGGCGAAAACATCGATCCTGACGCCATCTTTTCCGCGCGCGAAGTGGCGATCGCGGCCATTGCGCATCGCGGGGCGGATGCGTTTTCAACCACTCTTGCCGATACCGGGCAGACCGGACCGTTCAGCCCGGACGCTGCAAGTGCCGGCAGGCGATCACTCGCCAACACGGCGCTTGACTTTCTTTCCGTCGCTGAAGCCTCGCCCGGACGCGCCCGCAGCCGGTACGACAACGCCGACAACATGACCGACATGGCGGCCGCACTCACCGTGCTGGCGCATCGCTTCGCCGAAACGGACGAAGCGCGCGATGCCTTGACCGGTTTTCGCCAGCGCTTCGCAAATGAGCCGATCGTGCTCGACAAGTGGTTTACGGTAAGCGCCACCGCGCCCGGCGCAGGCGCGCTCGACACCGTGCAGGCACTTTCCAAAGATGCAGCTTTCCACTGGGACAACCCCAACCGAGTGCGGGCGCTGCTCGGCGCATTCGCCACCGGCAACCCGACCGGGTTCAACCGCGCCGATGGCGAGGCCTATCGCTATTTCTGCCGCAAGGTGATTGAACTTGACGTCGCCAATCCGCAACTGGCCGCACGATTGCTGACCGCCATGCGGTCCTGGCGCTCGCTGGAGCCAACGCGCCGCGAGGCGGCGCGCGGCGCGCTCGGGGAAATCAGCGCGATGCGCAAGCTTTCCGCCGATGTGCGCGATATCGTGGAACGCACGCTGGGATAGCAGCTGCTACGCCTTGAAGTGCGTAGCTGGCGAAAAACGTGATCGCCTCGGAAGCGTTTTTGAAGGCCGGGGTCTGGACACGGCGAATCCGGAATGATTCTTTACCTGTGATTCGGGTGTTCGGGGTGCCGGATCGCTTCAGGGGAAAGCAGATCGCGGCCAATCCGGCCCAATCCAACGTGCGTGGCGGCGCGCGAGGGGGAGTTTTTGACCGATTTTGTCATCAACACTTCAAAGAGAAGGATCGTCGGGCAGGCGAGAATCATCGCTCAACCTGCCTATCACCGACTTCTCGCAGCCGAACCTGTGCTGCGTCGCAGCATTCCAATCCTCATCCTCATTTTTCTGATTGTGATCTTTGCCTCTCGCGCCTCCGTACTGCTGGAGGAGCGTGACAGGCTGCTCGAAGAGGCGCAGTACGGGCTCTCGCTAACAGTCGCCAACGCCGCGGGGGCGTTGTCGGCGGCCGGGGTCGGTGCGGAGCGGGGCGATATCGAGCGGGTGCTTGTCGAGCGCCTGCCCAAGGGCGCATCGCAGAATGGGCGCAAGCTTGCGGTCATCGGCGCCGATCACCGACTTCTTGCAGGGCGCAACCTGCCATTCGACCTGTTCGGCGAGAGCATTCTCGACTATGTGGAAGGCGCGGAGTTGCTGTTTCGCTATGCCGGCGAGACCGGAGCGATGGAGGTGCGCTTCGGGGATGTACCGGGCTTCGCAGTCGCCGAAAGACTGCCCGGCAGGGGCGGATATATGGTCGCCTTCCAATCCGAACAGGCAATCCTGTCGACATGGTGGCGTAGCGTTTCGACCAATGTCACACTTTATGTGGCAACCTCGACGATCCTCGTGATCTTGCTTTATGCCTATTTCAGCCAGGCCTCGCGGGCGCGCGAAGCCGACGACATCTACACCGAAGCCAATCTGCGGGTGGAGTTGGCCTTGTCGCGCGGCGGCTGCGGCCTTTGGCAATGGGATCTGGCGCTCGGGCGCATGTACTGGTCGAAATCGATGTACGAGATACTAGGCTACCAGGCCGAGGACCGGTTGCTGACCTTTGCGACCGTCGCTGAACTCGTCCATTCCGAAGATGCCGATCTCTACGACATCGCCCGCAAGGCGGCGGCGCAGGAATTCCTGAAATTCGACCGCATGTTCCGCATGCGCCACGCCAGCGGCGCGTGGCTATGGATGCGCGTGCGCGCCGAAGTGGTGGAGAAACCAGGCGCCAGCCGCCATCTGGTCGGCATTGCCGTCGATGTGACCGAGAACCACAAGCTTGCCGCACGCAGCCAGCGCACCGACCGCATTCTGCGCGACGCAATCGAGAGCATTTCGGAATCCTTCGTGCTGTGGGACGCCGACGGCAAGCTTGCGATGTGCAATCTGAAATTCCTACAGGACAACGGCATAGACGCCGATGCCGAGCTGTCCGGCCTTTACCGCGACAGGATCGAAGCGCTCTCCCGCAAACCGCAGTTCGAACAACGGCTTGCAAACGAGCATAGCGTAGAAGGGCGCACGCTGGAACGCCATCTTGCCGATGGGCGCTGGGTGCAGATCAACGAGCGGCGCACCGGCGACGGCGGCATCGTGTCGGTGGGCGCCGACATCACGGCGCTGAAGACGCATGAGGAGCGCCTGACCCATAGCGAGCAGCGGCTTATGGCGACTATCCACGACTTGACGCTGGCCAAGAAAGCCGAGGCCCAGAAAACGGACGAGCTGATCGAACTCAACCGGAAATACGCAGACGAGAAAACCCGGGCCGAGCAAGCCAACCACGCCAAGTCCGAATTTCTCGCCAACATGAGCCATGAATTGCGCACGCCGCTGAACGCAATCATCGGCTTCTCCGACATCATGCAATCTGGCATGTTCGGCCCGCTCGGCTCCGATCGCTATGTCGAATACTGCCGCGACATCCACCAGAGCGGCAGCTATCTGCTCGGCGTCATCAACGACATTCTCGACATGTCGAGAATCGAGGCAGGCCGCTTTCCGATCGAACGCAAGCGCGAGGATCTGTGTCCGCTGATCGAGGAAGCCGTTTCGATGATTTCCATCCTGGCGCAGGAAAAGAAGCTGCAGGTGGCGACCCGCATCGACCGGGACATGACGATTTTCGCCGACCGGCGGGCCATGAAGCAAATCCTGATCAACCTGCTCTCCAACGCCGTCAAGTTCACCGGCGACGGCGGCAAGATCACGGTCAGGGCGCGCAAGGCGACCGGGGCGCTGGTGCTGACGATCGAGGACACCGGCTGCGGCATCTCGAAGGAAGCGTTGAAACGCATCGGCAACCCGTTCGAGCAGGCGCAGAACCAGTTCACCCGCAATCACACCGGCTCGGGCCTCGGGCTGGCGATCTCAACGTCCTTGGCGCGCATGCATGGCGGCGCGCTGAAAATCCGCTCCCGCGAGGGCAAGGGAACGATCGTCTCGGTGCGCATACCAGACGAAAAGCGCGCGAAGCCCGACGCCGGCAGTCCGGTCGCAGAACTCCTTCATGACGGACATATCGAAGAATTATAGAAAAACGGCGTTTGCGCCTGCAAACGCCAGCTTGGAGCGCCTGGCAAGAAGGCTCGAGCGATTAGGGGAAGCGCTGCAACACGGGGACTTTCCCTCCCCCTTGTGGGGAGGAAAGTCCCCGTGTTGCAGCGAATTTGTCCTGACTGGTTCGACTATCGCGCCCGATACTCCCAAAATTCATGCACCTGAGCCGAAGGGGTCGGCGCTACGAACCGGCCCAAACGCCATCACCAGCGATCGCCACCGCCGTGATGGCCCCAGCGGTGTCCGCCGCGATGCTCGCCGCGTTCGCCGTGTCCGCCCTTGCCCATGCGGCGCGGCATCTCTTCCTTCGAGATCTGGCCGTCGTCGTTGCGATCCATCATCGCAAACATCTTCTTCTGGCGGTTCTCGATTTCGGAGACCATCAGCTTGCCGTCGCCGTCATTGTCGAAACGGGCGATCATGCGCTGCGCCATGCGTTCGGCGCGACGATTCTCGATTGCGGTGGCGATTTCTTCCACCGTGAGCTCGCCATCCTTGTTGGCGTCGGCGTCGCCAATGCGGCCGTTCATCATCGCCGCGAATTCCTCAAAGGAAATCGTGCCGTTGCTGTCGGTATCCATGCGGTCGAAGCGGGCACCCGGGCCACCGCGGCCGGGCTTCATGTCATCCTGCGCCTGCGGCGCCGGAGCGGCGTTGTCCTGCGCCATCGCGGAGCCGCCTATGGCTGCCGAAAGGGCGATGAAGGCAAGAGCAGTTCTGGTCATGGTTTTCATGGTGTGTACTCCATTGCGCCACCCCCGTGGCTCAAGCGGCCCCGCCCTGCCCTTCCCCAGGCATCGCAACTCCGCCTTTCAACGAAACAGGGTGCGGAAATGACCCCGCACGGTCTGCTCCGTATTCTTCAGATGCGCGGCGAGCGTCTTCACATCCGGAAAATCCACCGCCGCACACATCCTTTCAACAAACCCGGCAGGCGCCGCCTGCGGATCGAAATTGCCTGACGCGCAGAGCCTGATCACCTGTGCCAGTTCGGTGTAAAGCTTGAGCGCCTGCAACAATTCGTCCTTTACTTGCGGTTCGATTTTGTCCTTATTCAGGCCTACCAAAATGTAATGTGGGGATGTCTCGCCAGGCGCGGCGTCGGTGAGGCCGGTCAGGCGGGCGAACTTGGGGATGAACTCCAGGTCGATGACGCCACCTGCAGCGAGTTTCAGGTCCCAGATGCTCTTGCCGGGCTTCTCCTGCTCGATCAGCGCACGCATCTCCTTCATGTCCTTCGCCACATTGGCTCCATCGTGCGGCAAGGCGAGGATGGCGTCGACTTCGGCGCGGATCGCCGCACAAAGGGCAGCGTCGCCGGCGACCGGACGCGCCCGCGTCAGCGCCATGTGCTCCCAGGTCCAGGCTTCCTCGCGCTGGTACTTGCAAAAACCGCGAAACGAGGTGGCGAGCGGCCCCTTGTTGCCGGACGGGCGCAAGCGGAAATCGACCTCGTAGAGAATGCCTTCGGCGGTGGGCGCAGAAAGGGCGGCGATCAGCTTCTGGGTCAGGCGGATGTGGTACTGTTGCGGCGCAAGCGGCTTTGCGCCGTCGGATTCCGTCACTTCTTCGGGATGATCGTAGAGCATGATCAGGTCGACATCCGACCCGGCCGTCAGTTCACGGCTGCCGAGCTTGCCCATGCCGATCAGCGCGATGCGGCCGCCCGCGATGACGCCGTGGCGCACCGCAAGATCGGCGCGCGCGGCCTCGAGCGCGCGGGCGATCGCGAGATCGGCGAGATCGGAAAATGCGTGGCCGGCGCGCGCGCCATCAATCGCACCGGTGAGCAGGCGCACCCCGACGAGGAATTTCTGTTCGGAGACGAAGATGCGCAGCCGGTCGAGCGTCTCCTCGTATCCGTTCGCCTCGCGCAGGAAGATCGAAAGTCGCTCCTCAAGCTCGTCGCGGGTCGGCATGGCGGTGAAGAATTGCGGGTCGAGCATGCCGTCGAAGGCGTGCGGCTGGGCTGTGATGATCTCGGCGAGGCGCGGCGCAGCCGCCATGATCGTGACCAGCAACGACAGCAGGCGCGGATTGCCGTGCAACAGTGAGAAAAGCTGGATTCCTGCCGGCAACCCCTTGATGAATTCGTCGAAACGCAGCAGCGCCTCGTCCGGCGTGCCGGAGTCGGCAAAGGCCTGCAGCAGCGCCGGCGTCAGTTCGGTCAGGCGCTCGCGAGCCTCCACCGAGCGGGTGGCGCGGTAGCGGCCGAAATGCCAGACTTGTATCGCCTTCCACATATCGGCCGGTCTCTTGAAGCCCAGCCCCGACAGGGTGGTCAGTGTATCGGGATCGGGTTCATCGCCGGTGAAGACGAGGTTGCCCGTGGTGTCGGAAAGCTGCGCCTCCTTCTCGAAAAGGCCGGCGTAGTGGTGCTCGACGGTCTTCAGCCAATCGATGAACTCCGCCCGGAACGCCTTGGCGTCGGCAAACCCGGCCAGACGGGCGACGCGTTCCAGCCCCTGCTTGTCGGTCGGCAATGTATGGGTCTGTTCGTCGGCGACCATCTGGATGCGGTGCTCGACATCGCGCAGCCGGCAATAGATGCGCGTGAGGTTGTCGCGGGCGCGTTCGGTGATCCAGCCGCGCGCATACAGTTCGGCCAGCATCGGAAGCGTCTCGCGGCCGCGCAGTTCGGGAAAGCGTCCGCCGGCGATCAACTGCTGCGTCTGGACGAAGAACTCGATCTCGCGAATGCCGCCGCGCCCGAGCTTGATGTTGTGGCCTTCCACCGCGATCTCGCCATGCCCCTTGTGGGCATGGATCTGGCGCTTGATGGAATGCACGTCGGCAATCGCCGCATAGTCGAGATAGCGCCGCCACACGAAGGGGCGAAGCTCGGCCAGCACCGCCTCGCCCGCCTTGATGTCGCCAGCGACCGGACGCGCCTTGATGAGCGCGGCGCGTTCCCAGTTCTGGCCGCGCCCCTCGTAGTAGACAAGCGCCGCATCGAGCGGGATCGCAAGCGGCATCGAGCCGGGATCGGGGCGCAGCCGCAGGTCGGTGCGGAAGACATAGCCGTCGGCGGTGCGCTCCTGCATGATGCGCACGAGGCGGCGGGTCAGGCGCGAAAACGTGTCGACCGCCTCGGTCGGATCGGCGAGCCGGGCGATCGCGGGATCGAAAAAGACGATCAGGTCGATGTCGGAGGAGTAGTTCAGTTCGTGCGCGCCGAACTTGCCCATGCCGAGCACGATCCAGCCGCTGCCGGCAGACGGGTTTTCAGTATCCGCCAGTGTCAGCTTTCCGGCGCGCGCGGCGTCGCGCAGCAGGAAATCGACCGTGGCGCCAAGGCAGGCCTCGGCCAGTTGCGACAGGCGGCGCGTGGTGGTGAGCGTTTCGGCCGTCCCGGCGAGATCGGCGAGCGCGATCAGGCAATGGGTCTCGGCCTTGAGTGCTCTCAGTCGCGCCATCAGGCCGTTTTCACTCAAGGTCTCCTCGGTCGCGGCCTGCCTCGCCCCGGCGATGAGCGTGTCGATGCGATCATCCAGCGGAGCGTCGAACAGCGCTTCCAGCCAATTCGGCCGCAGCAGCATGCCGCTGCGCAGGAACGGCGACAGCGACATCACCGCTGCCAGGAAATCCGCGTCCGCGCCACCTGCGGCGAGCAATTCGGCAAGGCGCGGGCAATCCTGCGTCTTCGCCGCGCGGGCAAGATCGGCGAGCGCCGATTTCGCTTCCTTTGCCGTGAGCAGCTGCAATGCGCGCGGTTGCGCCCCGAAAAGCGGATTCGTCATGCCTTGTCCCCCTCAACTCCCTTGGGGAAACGCAATACCACGCGCAGGCCGGGCGTCGAATCCTCCAGCCGCATCGCGCCGCCATGCAGGCGCATGACGGCGCGCACGAGACTGAGGCCAAGACCGGAACCGGGCTTGCTGCGGCTTTCGTCCAACCGCACGAAACGCTCCAGCACGCGCTCGCGATCCGCCTCCGCGATGCCGGGGCCGTTGTCTTCGACGGAAATTTCACAAGCGTCGGACGCATGGCGCACGGTCAGGCAGATCCGGGCCTTCTCTCCGCTCTCCCGACTCGCGGTTCGGTTAGGGTACCCCCACCCCTCTTGGGGCGAGCCAACGGTCTCGCCCGTCCTTCGGACCCCCTCAAGGGGGAGGGGGACTGCAAGCGCCGGGCCTTGCGACTCGCCAACCTTGACGGTGTCAGCGAGTTCCGCCGCGACTGTAAGGATGTCATTCCCCTCCCCCTTGAGGGGAGGGGTCAGGGGTGGGGGTTGTTCACCGGATGCGAAGCCCGGATTGCATTCGGACTCCGGGGCCCGCCCTGCATACTTGATCGCGTTGTCGATCAGGTTCGTCAGCGCCTGGCCGACCAACTCGCGGCTGCCGCGCACCATCGCCGCGCCCGGCGCATCGACTTGCAGGACAATCCCCGCTTCCTCGGCAACCGGTTCGTACAGTTCGCCGATTTCGCGCGCGATCGCGGCAAGGTCGATCGGTGTCAGTTCCTGGCCCGAATAGCCCGCCTCCACGCGCGAGATCATCAGCAAGGCGTTGAAGACGGCGATCAGCTGGTCTGCCTCTGTGACCACCTTTTCCATCGCGCCGCGCCACTCGTCGCCCTCGCCGACGGCCAGCGCCTGTTCTGCCCGGTTGCGCAGGCGCGTCAACGGCGTCTTGAGGTCATGGGCAATCGAATCGGAGACCTGCTTCAGCCCTTCGTTCAGGGTCTGGATGCGGCCGAGCATGGCGTTGAGGTTCTCCGACAGGCGGTCGAATTCGTCGCCTGAACCAGTCACCGGCAGGCGGCCGGCGAGATCGCCGCCCATGATGCGCCGGCTGGCGTCGGAAACGCTGTCGATGCGCTTCAGCGCGTTGCGGCCGACAAAGTACCAGATAGCGAGCGCGCCAAGCCCCATCACGCCGAGCGCGGCGATCAAGGCGCGACGCACGACGAGGCGAAAGCGCGCCGGTTCGCCAAGATCGCGCCCGACGAGAATGCGCATGCCGTTCGGCAGGCCGATGACCTGCGCCACGGCCTGGAAGTCACGCGGACGATCCCCGGCCGCCTGCTCGCCAAATCTCTGGTACCGGAAAGGTTCCGCTGTCCAGCCCTCATTGTCGAGTATGCCGGGATCGAGCGCCTCGACATTGCCGGCAAGGATGCGGCCGGTGGGATCGGCGACGAGGTAGAGGTTGGCGCCCGGCTGGCGCGAGCGACGGTCGATGGCGCGCACCAGCCCGCGGATGCCGCCACGCCCGTAGACCGAGCCCAGTTCGGCCACTTCCGCCGCCACGGTCGCCCGCGTCTCGTTGAGCAGGAAGCCGACCGATAGGGCGGTCATGTAGAAGACGAGGAAAACCGCGCAGACCGCGAACAGCACGAGATACAGCGCCGAGAGCCGCGCCGCCGTGGTCCGCATGATGGCGCGAAGGCGCATCGGTCCGGTCAGTCGCGCATCACGTAGCCGGCGCCGCGCACGGTGTGGAGCAGCGGCTTGTCGAAGCCCTTCTCGATCTTGGAGCGCAGGCGCGACACGTGGACATCGATGATGTTGGTCTGCGGGTCGAAATGGTAGTCCCAGACGTTTTCCAGCAGCATGGTGCGGGTGACCACCTGCTCGGCATGACGCATCAGGTATTCCAGCAACTTGAATTCGCGCGGCTGCAGCGGGATGTCCTGGCCGGCGCGGCGTACCGAGTGCGACAAACGGTCGAGTTCAAGATCGCCGACGCGGTAGAGCGTCTCGACCTCCCGGCCGCCGCCGCGCCGCGCCAGCACCTCGACGCGGGCGAGCAACTCGGAGAACGCGTAAGGCTTGGTGAGGTAGTCGTCACCGCCGGCGCGCAGGCCGGTGACGCGATCATCGACCTGCCCGAGGGCGGAGAGAATCAGCGCCGGCGTGGTGCGGCCTGCGGCACGCAACGCCGAGACGATGGACAGGCCGTCGCGCTTCGGCAACATGCGGTCGACGACCAGTACATCGTAACCGTTGGCGAAGGCCAGCGCCGCGCCGTCCTCGCCATCATGGGCAAGATCGACCACATGGCCCGCTTCGCCGAATGCCTTCCTCAGGTATCCGGCCGCCTCGCGGTCATCCTCGATCACAAGAATCTTCATGGGAACACAGTATTGCCCGACCGCGCCGATTTCCAGAGACCGTTGTCAATGAGAACGGGCGGCGAAGGAAAAACGGCGGCGGACTGATGGGAAGATCCGCCGCCGCGCCCCACCGGCCCGGTGGGGGTGACTTGATGCCGGGCCGGAACGGAGTTCGATCAGCCCTAGCCGACGGGCAGCGCCACGAAGCGGCTGCGATCGTCGGTCTGGATGCGCAGCAGCGCCGCCTTGCGTCCGGCTTCGACCGCCTTGTTCAGCGCCTTCTCGACATCGGCGGCGGTTTTCACCGGCTCGCCATTGATGTCGGCGATGATGTCGCCGGCGTTCAGGCCCTTCTCGGCCGCTTCGCTGCCGGAAACGACGTTGGTGATAAGCACACCCTTGCCGTCTTCGGTCGGCGAAACAGTGATGCCGAAATCGTCGAGCGCCGTCTCGGCGGGCTTCGGCGCCGGCACCTCGGCCTTCGCCTGATCCGCACCGGGCAAGGTGCCGAGCGTCACGGTCACGGTTTCAGCCTTGCCGCCGCGCCACAGGCCGACTTCGACCTTGGCGTTCGGCGCCATGCCGCCGATGCGGCGCGCCAGATCCTTCGGATCTTTCACCGTTTCGCCGTTGACCGAGACGATCACGTCCCCGGCCTTGATGCCGGCGGCAAGGGCCGGGCCATCGGCCTGCGGATCGGCGACGATCGCGCCTTCGGCCTTGGCAAGGCCAAGCGATTCGGCGATGTCGTCCGTCACCGGCTGGATCTGCACGCCGAGCCAGCCACGCTCGATCGTGCCGTCATCCTTCAGGTCGGCGATCACGTTCTTTGCGAGCGAGGCCGGCACGGCAAAGGCGATGCCGACATTGCCGCCAGACGGCGAGAAGATGGCGGTGTTGATGCCAACGACCTCGCCTTGCAGGTTGAAGGTCGGACCGCCGGAGTTGCCGCGGTTCACCGCTGCGTCGATCTGGATGAAATCGTCGTAGGGGCCCGAACCGATATCGCGGCCGCGTGCAGAGACGATGCCTGCGGTGACCGAACCCCCGAGGCCGAACGGATTGCCGACGGCCACGACCCAATCGCCGACGCGTGTCTTCGTATCGTCTGCAAAGGCAACGTACACGAACTTGCGGTCGGCATCGATCTTAAGCAGCGCGAGGTCGGTTCGCGAATCGGCGCCGATCAGGCGTGCGTCGAGTTCATCGCCATTGTCCATCACGACGGTGAATTCCGAACCGCCATCGACGACGTGGTTGTTGGTGACGAGATAGCCATCTTCGGAAATGAAGAAGCCGGAGCCCTGCGAGACCGGGCGTGCCCGGCCCGGACGATTGCCCCTCGGCGCATTGTTGTCGCCGCGCGGACCGAATTCGCGGAAGAACCGCTTCATCGGGTGATCGTCGGGCAGGTCATCGAAACCGAAGCCGCGGAAATCGAAGGAGAAGCCGTCGCGGGCGTCATCGCTGACCGGCGCGACCTTGCTCTTCACACGCACGGAAACGACGGCTGGCGAAACCTTCTCGACCACGTCGGCAAAGCCCGGCGCGACGACCGGCGTGTCGATGCGCACGGCCTCGGCGAGCGCCGGCGTTGCGCCGGTTGCTGTGAAGCCGGCAAAGCCTGCGCCGGCGACGGCGGAGGCAAGAAGGGCGAAGGAGAGGGTCTTGAGAACGGAGGCTTTCGGAGTGCTGGTTTTCATGTCTGGCGTCCTTTCTGCGCGGATGCGCGAAACCGATGACGCCTAGATAGGTCGCGCCGGCTTACGCCAAGCTTTCCGCCGCATGAAACTTTCGTAAGGTTGGGATTGCCTGTCTCATTGCGCGCGCACCAGCCGCGTGCGCACCTTCGAACCGTGCTCCAGCGTGCGATGCACCGGGCATTTCCCGGCAATATCCTCCAGCTTCGCCGCCACCTCGTCCGGCAACGGGCCATCGACGGAAATCGCGCGTTGGAAGACGTCGATCTTGCCGCCCCGCGCCTTTTCCTCGTCGCTGCATTCGGCGCAATCGGCCAGATGCACCTTGTCGTGGCTCACGGTGACCGTCACGGTTCCAAGTTCGAGCTTCTTGCGGTCGGCATACATGCGCAGCGTCATGGATGTGCAAGCGCCGAGCGCGGCAGACAGGAAGTCATAGGGCGAGGGGCCGCTGTCCATGCCGCCATAGGCGACCGGTTCGTCAGCAAACAGGCGGTGACGGCCGGCTTGCACCGTGTTCTGGAACCGTCCTTCGCCCGTTTCCGACACGGTGACGGCTTCGGTTGCGTGTTCGCCCTGAGGCGCATCGGCGGGCAGGAACTGCCCGGCCCAGGCAGCGATCATCTGCGCGGCGAAGGCTGCGTCGCTCTCGCGGGTCAGCAGGTGGTCGGCCTTGTTAAGCGAGACGAAGCTTTTCGGGTGGCGCGCTGCGGTGAAAATCTGCGCCGCGTTGTCGATGCCGACCGTCTGGTCGAGCGGCGCGTGCAGGACCAGCAGCGCCTTGTGCAGCGGGCGCCGGCCTCAAAGACCGCGCGCCTCTCGCGCGGCTTCCACAAGGGAGCGGCCGGTGCGGCACCTGCGCCCGGCGCCGCTCACCCCGGCCCCGCCTTCGCGATCTATCGTTTCGATGTCGGCGTGGAAATTGTGCAGCACATGGGCGACATCGGCCGGCGCGCCGATGGTGGCGACGCCCTTGACTTCCGCGATCTGCGGCGCCGCGGCCAATACCGCCGCGCCACCGAGCGAATGGCCGATCAGGATTGCCGGCGCCTCGAAGTTTTCGCGCAGGTAACCGGCGGCGGCGACCAGATCACCGACATTGGAGGTGAAATCGGTGTTGGCGAACTCGCCTTCGCTCGATCCAAGTCCCGTGAAATCGAATCGCAACACGGCAATTCCGAGCCGCGACAATTCACCGGCAATTCGCCGGGCGGCGGAAAGATCTTTTGAGCAGGTGAAACAGTGGGCGAAGATCGCGTAAGCGCGTATGTGGCCCTGCGGCAGGTCCAGCCGTGCGGCAAGCTTGTGGCCCTGCGGCGAGGTGAATTCCAGCTTGCGGCTTTCCATGCTGCGCTCCCGGTTCTTTCCGGTCCTGGACCGGACGTCGATCACGGCGCATGCATACGCGCATCAAGTCTCGCGGTCGCCCAAAATCTCGTTCAATCTTTGTTGTTCAGCCGCGCTCAGCGCTGCCTCGCGACCTTTCGCGCGCGATGCCGCGTAGCGGAACGCCACCGCCGCCCCTGCGAGCAAAACCAGCACCGGAAAACCCCACAACAGCAGGGTGCGCGCGCTGAAGCGCGGCTTCAGCAACACGAATTCGCCATAACGCGAGACGACGTAATCGAAGACCTGCTCGTTCGTATCGCCGGCTGTCAGCCGTTCGCGCACGATGACGCGCAGGTCGCGCGCCAGTTCGGCGTCGGAATCGTCGATCGACTGGTTCTGGCAGACCAGACAGCGCAGTTCGGCAGAGATATCACGCGCGCGCGCCTCCAGCGCCGGATCGGGCAGGATTTCGTCGGGATTGACGGCGAAAGCCGGCGCGGCGAGGGCGACGATAACCGGTAGGGCGAGAAGAAGCCGTTTCACTCTGCGGCAAGCCTCTGTGGCAATGCGATCGAGGTCACGATCGCGTCGGCGGAATCCTCAATGAATTCCTGATCGGTGCGCAGCTCTTCGAACGTTCGTGGAGACGGGACCCGGTCACCCGTTTGCCGCATGAAATCGAGATGCGCTTCCAAAGCTTCGGCCCCAGCGTTCATCGCCTCTTCCAACGTATCGCCGGCAGAAACGCATCCCGGTACATCGGGAAAACTGATGCCGTAGCAACTGCCGGGCTCCTTGTGCACCAGCGCCAGAAATGTAGTGGTCATCGCGTCGGCCACCCTGCTTGCCGGTAAATGGATTTGAGCGTGCCGATTGGCAAGTCCTTGCGAGGATGCGGCACCGTCACCTTACCAGACTTGTCGGGATGGGCAAAATGATGGTGCGATCCGGTAGTGTCTCAGTTTGAATTTTCTTCGCTGCGTTTTTTGAAAGGCCCGCGCGGGCCTGGCTTCGGTGCGCGGGCATCCATCAGTTCAACGATCCAATCGAAGTCGCGAACGGTTTCCGACAAGCCAGCTTCCATTGCCGGGGTAACCCGAAGGCTCTTGTGAATGCGGCAGAAGTTGTAGAACACCGTGTACAGCGCGACCATGTGAACGTGGTTTTCAAACTTCTTTGAAAAGGCGTTCGTCAATCGAGTGAACCGGCGCATGTGCATCCGCATGGTGAGGTTCTGGCGCTCTACATATGACGTGCTGACATGCTTGATATCGGGATCGCCTTCCACGCGGGTTTTGCGAATGCCGGTGCATTCTGCGGGTGAATAACGACCCTTCGCGCTTTCCGGTGCAGAGCCGTAAATCTTGACCAACTGTGCATAGTCCACATCGGCACCGAAAGCGCCTTCGACGGCTTCCAGATAAGCCCGGTGACCGTCAGTCGTCATCTGGACGCGGTTCGCAAGGCGAGACGCTACATCATCCATGAAGGCCATCGCATATTCGCTGTCGCGACCGCCAACCAGCCACGAGACAATAAGCTTGCTGTCGGCATCAAGAGCGGTCCATGTCCAAGTGTCGCCAGCCTGTTCAGGTGCAGACTTCGCCGTCTTGACGTTCTTTTGCTTGGCGTAGGTGAAAGACCAGATTTCGTCGCACTGGACCCGCTGTGATTTCACGTCACGCACAGCCTCGTCATGGAAAGCCGCGCAAGCCTCGCCAGCATCAACCAGCAGCTTCAATACAGTGTTGATCGACACGCCTGTCATGCGGGAGATCGATCGCATGGACGATCCCTCACAGAGCATGTTGAGGATTTGAGCACGGGTTTTGACGGGCAGCTTGTTCATGCCCGTATTATGTGAACTTTTATGCTTAGTGTCAAGCATTATGCGTGCACCAGAATCATCTTCATGCACGTATAATTTCGCTTGTGCGTGCATTGCGAAAGTGTAATATGCCTGCATAATGCACGCAAGGAGATTCGGATGACAAACGATGACGACGAAAAAAACGAAGCCAAAGCCAAGGGCGGCTTCGCGCGAGCGGAGGCGCTCACGCCCGCAGAGAGGGCAGATAGCGCCCGAAAAGCTGCGCTGGCGCGGTGGGCAAAGCGCGCCGACGCGCCAGAAAAGGCTACCCCAGCAGAAGACGATCTGATCGCACCAGAGCCAGCAATGCCAATCGCCCGGTGGCGTGGTGCCTTGAACATCGTCGGCCTCGAGGTGCCTTGCTACGTTCTCGATACCGGCGAAAAGATCATCGGGCGAACTTCGGCAACCGAACTTCTGACAGGCATTAAGGGCGGCGGAGCGCTCGAGAAATATCTGGGAGTAAAAGCCCTAGAGCCATTTATTAACAGTGACTTAGTTCTCGAGAAAATGGTGCCGTTTAGATTGCTCGAGGTTGAAGGGTTGGAAAAGGCCGTGAAGGGTCTCCCCGCTGATTTGATGATCGAAGTGTGCCAAGGCTTTGTCGCGGCGCTTCAATCCTCCTTTGACCCCAATTCGCCCTATCCCAAGATGACAGATCGCCAGCGCGAAATGGCCATCAAAGCCAGCATGTTTCTATCCGCATGCGCCAAGATCGGTCTCGAGGCGCTAATCGATGAAGCAACCGGCTACCAGTACGAGCGCGCCGAAGACGCCCTACAAGTGAAGTTGAAGGCATTTATCGCCGATGAACTGCGGGCTTGGGAAAAGACCTTCCCGGACGAATTATGGACCGAATTCGGAAGGCTCACAGGGTGGAGTGGTTCACTTCATAGCCGTCCGAAGTGGTGGGGAAAACTCGTGATCGAAATGATCTACGACACGTTGGACGACGATGTTGCCGAGTACCTGAAAAACAACAAGCCACCTCCGGGCGTTCGGTGGCATCGGCAACTGACTGAAAATATCGGGGTTCGGGCACTCGTGTCCAGATGTTACGAGGTTATCGGCATGTCGAAAACTTGCGTCAACATGCGCGAACTTCGCGACAAAGTCGCGCAACACTATGGGAGGCGAATGGTTCAATTCTCGCTGCCGTTGCCCTACCACTCACCGTCTCACAAGTAAGCTTACTTCTTCCAGCGGCTTTCCGCTGCCAATTTGGCAATCTCGGCACGGCGCTCCGGCGTCATGTTTTCGGCACGCTTCTTGCCGCCCTTCGCGCCGAGCGCCTTCGCGGCAGGGTCTTTGCCGTCGTCCGGTGCGTCATCGGATTCCTCGCCTATCGCAATGCGCATGACGCGGACGGCATTGCCGATAACATCGGCCGGGCGCTTCTGCCCTTTAGGTCCAGTTGGCATCAATAGTCCTTGGATTCTAGCTTTGCGATTACATCTTCCAGCATGCTAATCGTGCGCCGATAATGGGCTATTAAATCGGCGCTCATGTCCGTCACTTTGCCAGACGGTGCCACTTCGCCAATCTTGGCAAGCCCATCTTCCATCATATCAATGCTCTCGCTCATTTGAGCAATATCGGACCGATACCGCTCTATCATATCCTCTCGCCAGCCCATCAAAACCTCCTATGCTCACCGCAAAGCATACAGGAATTTGCGACCGGATGCGACAGGGGTGTCAAGCGGGCTTAAATTCAAACTGAGACACTACCTGCGATCCTGTTGCCTGAGAAAACACCCAACCGTCCTTTTCAAGCATGGCAATGAGTTTACGGCTGTCTCGTTGCCAGTTCATTCCGCCGGCGCCACCCCGCGTGGCCGGGAGGGTTGCGGCGCGCCAATGCGCAGGCGGCGGTCGGAGAGCGAGGCGATACCGCCGATCACCATCACCACGCAACCGAACCAGATAAGCGTCACCAGCGGCTTCCACCACACCCGCACCACGATGGCGTTCTGCCCTTCGACGGGATCGCCAAGCGCGACATAGACCTGGTTGAGGAAGCGGGTCTCGATGCCGGCTTCGGTCGTCGGCATGCGCCTCGCGGTGTAGACGCGCTTGGCCGATTCCATCTCCGCGACCTTCACGCCGCGATCGAGCAGCGCAAATCGCCCGACATCCTCGGTATAGTTCGGTCCTTTGCGCGGCTGCAGCCCCTCGAAACGCAGTTCGTATCCCGCGACGGGTACGACGTCGCCCGGCGCCATGGTTTTCACCGTTTCGGTCTGGAAGGCAGTGGCGGCGACGATGCCGAGCACCGACACGCCAAGGCCGGCATGGGCGATCGCCGAGCCGAACACCGAGCGGGGGAGACCGACGAGGCGCGACAAGCCGGTCGAGATACCGACGCGGCGGAACGACGCCTTCTGCCACAGGTCGGCAAATGCGCCCACCACCAGCCAGGCGCCGAGCGCAATGCCGAAGGCGGCGAGCACCGGCGCACCGGTTTCGATCCATAACGTGACCAGACCGGCGATGATCGCCACGCCGAGCGCCAGCCAGAGGCGCTGGGCTGCGGCATAAAGGTCGCCGCGTTTCCACGGCAGAAGGGTTCCGAAAGGCACTGCGATCAGCAACGGCACCATCAACGGGCCGAAAGTCAGGTCGAAATAGGGCGGACCGACCGAAATCTTCTCGCCGGTGAGCGCCTCCAAAAGCAGCGGATACAATGTGCCGACCAGCACGGTCGCGGTCGCTACCGTCAGGAACAGGTTGTTGAGCACCAGCGCGCCTTCGCGGGAGATCGGCGCAAACAGGCCGCCGGTCTTCAGGTTGGGCGCGCGCACGCCAAACAGCACCAGCGAACCGCCGATGAACGCGATCAGGATCATCAGGATGAACACGCCGCGCGTCGGATCGGACGCGAAGGAATGTACCGAGGTGAGCACGCCCGAACGCACGAGGAAGGTGCCAAGCAGCGACAGCGAGAAGGTGAGGATGGCGAGCAGGATCGTCCAGACCTTCAGCGCCGAGCGCTTTTCCATCACGATTGCCGAATGCAGCAAGGCCGTGCCAGAAAGCCAGGGCATGAACGAAGCGTTCTCGACCGGATCCCAGAACCACCAGCCGCCCCAGCCGAGTTCATAATAGGCCCAGTAAGAGCCCATCGCGATGCCGGCGGTGAGGAACATTCCGGCGGCCAGTGTCCACCGGCGGACCCAGCGGGCCCCGGCCGCGCCGGTTGCCCCGTCCGTCCCGGCGGGCGCGGCGAAGGAAAAACACACCGAAAAGCCGACGTACCCCAGATAAAGCAGCGGCGGATGGATGGCGAGCCCGATATCCTGCAGGATCGGGTTGAGATCGTTACCCTCGAACGGCGCAGGATCGAGGCGCGTAAACGGGTTCGACGTGAGCAGGATGAACAGGAGAAATGCGATGCTGATCATGCCCTGCACGGCGATGACCAAGGCTTTCAGCCGCAATGGCAGGTTTGCGCCGAAGGCGGCAACCAACGCGCCGAAGAAGACCAGGATCAGCACCCAAAGCAGCATGGAGCCTTCGTGGTTTCCCCACACGCCGGTGATCTTGTAGAGCATGGGTTTGAGCGAATGGGAGTTTTCCCAGACGTTGCGGATCGAGAAATCCGAAGTCACGTAGCCCGCGGTCAAGGCATAGAAGGAAAACGCGACACACAGGAAAACGGACATCGCCGCTGCAGGCGCGACGGCCAGAAGGCGGGCATCGCCGGTGCGGGCGCCGACGAGCGGGAAAACGACCTGCACCAGCGACAACGCCAGAGCAAGCACAAGGGCGTAGTGACCGAGTTCGGGGATCATCGGGTCGCCCCCGTGGTTTCACCCTGTCCCTGCCATACGCCTTTTTCCTTCAGCGCATCGGCCACTTCGCGCGGCATGTAGGTTTCGTCGTGTTTGGCGAGCACGGTGTCGGCGGTAAAGGTGCCGTCCGGCTGCACGGTGCCTTCGGCGACAATCCCCTGCCCCTCGCGGAACAGGTCCGGCAGGATGCCGACATAGGTCACCTTGAGTTCGTGTTCGGTGTCGTGGACGGCGAAGGTCACGCGCTCCCCCTCGCCACGCACCACGGGTCCTTGGTTGACGAGCCCGCCGATGCGCAAGCGACCGTTGGCGATCGACGGATCGTTGACGATTTCTGTCGGAGTGCGGAAGAACACGATCTCGGAGCGGAGCGCGGTCAGCACCAGAGTGGCAGACAGGCCGAGCACCACCGCGCCGGCGCAGATGATTGCAAGCCGTTTCTGCTTGCGGGTCATTGGGTTGTCGTCTCCTGCGTCTCCACTCCGAGGTCCCTGGCGAAAGCTAGGATTTCGTCCCGCCGTGCGTCGGTCACGGTGAATGCGCCAACGGCGCGGGCCAGCGCGTCGGCGGCCTTTGCCTTGTCGCCCAGAACAACATAGGCGCGAATGAGCCGTTTCCAGCCCTCGGAATCGTCGGGTTGACCGCGCAAGCGCTCATCGAGGCGGGCAATCATCCCGTCGATCATCTGGCGCTGCGCGTCCTTGTCCATGTCGGCGGCGGCGGCCATGGTCTCGTCATCGATCTTCGGCGCGGCGCCGCCGGTCGCCACCTGCGGATTGCGCTGGTCGAGTTCGGCGATCGCCGAGGTGGCCGCGCCTGCCCAGTCCTTGCCGCTTGCCGCAACCTTCGTCCAGATTTGCCGGGCGGCGGCAACGTCGTTCTGCTGGGCGCGCGCCAGGCCGAGGAAGAACAGCGCCTTCGGGTGGTCGGGTCGCAGCGCCAACGCCTTGTCGAACGCCTGTTCGGCCTCGGCGGTAACGATGCCGGAAGCTGCGGCAAGGATTGCTTCGCCAAGGCCGGCAAGACGGGTCTCGTTTTCGCCGAGCAGCCGGATCGCATTGCGCCATGCAATGACGGAATCACCGTACCGTCCAAGACGCAGGTAGATTGGTGCGAGCACATCCCATCCGCGGCCGTCTTCGGGATTTTCGGCAAGATGCTGCTCGGCCTTGCCGATCAGTTCTGCGATTTCCGGATTGGCGACCTCACGGTCGTTTCGCGCCGCAAGCGGCATGGCGTCGAAACCGGGTGAGCCGAGGACGAGATAGCTGCCAAGGGTGAAGGCAGGAACCAGCACGATCCCCGCCAGCAACGCCATGCGGGCGATGGCGCGCGGCCGGCCGCCGGATCCGGAAGCCGCCTGCAACGCATCGGCGCGGTCCGCTGCTGCAATGAGGCGGCGACCAATCTCGGCGCGCGCCGTCTGCGCTTCCGTCTGCCCGATCAGTCCGGCCTCGCGCTCGCGGTCGATCTCTTCGAGCTGCTGGCGGTAGACGGCAACATCGCGCGCATCGTCGGTCGTCTCGCCAGCCGCCGCTCGAAGCAAAGGCGCAAGCGCAAGCAACAGGGCCACAACGGTGATGACGGCGGCAACGATCCAGAACAACATGGACGGCAGCTTTAGCCGCGGTTTGCGTCAAATCCAAGGGTGGGAACGCCTGCGAGGCAATCCGCCGCGCGTGATGCGCCGCTGCACGCCAAGCCTGACCAGCCAACGCCGGTTTTCGGCGCCAAAGTGGAGAAGGATCACACCCTCGTCCAGCTTCCGTCCTCGTTGCGGCAGGCTGTGCCCTGGGCTTCAAGCCTGCGGCCATCCACGCTGAAGGCATGCTTGTACTGGCGGCAATCCTGTGACCCGACGCGGTAGGGCCGCGCAGCCGTCACCTCGCCGAAGGTCGAAGGCTTGTCGCCGTCCCAACGCTCGGGCTCGCCGGGGGCGGAATACTCGAGCGTACGATACTCGGTCTGGACAGCGAGATTGCGTTCGCGCACCGACAGCTTCGCAAGCACCGGTTCGGGCGCAAGGCCGGAGCCGAGCGCGCGTACGAGCGCGACAGCCACTGGTGGCTTAACGCTTGTCGACGGCGCGGAAGCCGAAAGACCGGAGAAACCCCGCCCGGTCACCCCGGTTCCCGGACAGCCGGCGAGCAGGAGACCGCAAGCGGCGATGGCAAGGCTACGCAACGCAGCGCTGGTTATCCGCATGCTCATCCCGCGCCGCTCCCCGTGTGTGACCAGACCGGATAAAGCGTCTATGAACCGGAAGCCGCGCAAAGACAAGTTCATCGGCTCTACTCCGGCGCCATCGGCAAGGTGACCACGACGCGCAAACCGCCCTGCGGCGAACGCGAAAGGGCGACATCGCCGCCGTATTCGCGCGCGGTGTCGACGACGATCGAGAGGCCGAGGCCGGTGCCCGGCGTCTTCTCGTCAAGCCGTTGACCGCGTTTGAGCGCCTTCTGCCGATCGGCTTCCGCGATCCCTGGGCCATCGTCATCAACAATCAGGGTAAAGAACCGCCGCCCGTCCGCCTCCGGCGCCAGCGCCGCCGCGGCGACCTCGATGCGGGAACGGCTCCATTTCGCGGCGTTTTCAAGCAGGTTGCCGGCGATCTCGTCGAGGTCTTCCTTCTCGCCAGCAAAGACGATCCCGCCGGCGGGCGTGGGAGCAACTATTTCCTTGCCGGGATTGATGCGCTTCATGACGCGCACGAGCGTCTCAATCTGGGGCGCGACCGGCGTGCGAAAGACGACGCTGTCGCGCTGGGCGACTACCCGCGCCTTCTGCAGATAGTGCTGGATCTGGTACTCCATGGCGCGCGCCTGCGCGCCGATGCGCTCGCCAGTCGCGCCGCCGACAGCCGCCCCTTCGTTGACGATCACCGCGAGCGGCGTCTTCAGCGAGTGGGCAAGATTTCCGACCTGGGTGCGCGAACGCTCGACGATCCGGCGGTTGTTGTCGATAAGCGCATTCATTTCCTTGACCAGCGGTTCGATCTCGCGCGGAAACCGGCCTTCCAGCGCGGCGCGGTTGCCGGCGCGGATCGCTGAAAGCGCCTGGCGCACATGGTCGAGCGGCCGCAGGCCAAACAGGATGGCGAGCGCATTCACTGCAACGCTGCCGAGACCGAACAGCGCCAGATAGACAGCCAGTTGACGTGCGAAAGCATTGATGCCGGCTTCGAATTCGCTGGCGTTGCCCATCACGCGAAACCGCGCGATGTTGCCTTGCGAATCCATGACGTATTCGGCCTCGACAGCCTTCAGTATTTCGCCGTCCAGGCCCTCGGTCATGTAGGCGCGGCGAAAATTGCTATCGAAAGAGACGGCCTGCGTGGAGACCGACGGAACCGACCGGCCGTTCATCGAGGGCGATCGCACCGCTCCCTTCAGGTTCGGCGTTACCGGCTCCACCGCCCAGTACCAGCCCGAAAGCGGGCGGGTATAGCTCAGGTCGCCGAGATCCGGCGCGCCGGTCAGATCGCCGGAATCGGAAACACCGACAGCGCTGATCAGGTTGAACAGGTGGGCGGAAAGCAGGTTGTCGAAGCTCTTCTCGGCTTCGCTGCGATAGAGCGCGATGATCACATAGGCGATCAGCAGGACGGCTATGACCGCCCAGAGCGACGACAGGATCAGCGTGCGGGCGGCAAGCGAATCAAGGCGCATCGGCCGGCTTTTGCAGGCGGTAGCCAAGACCGCGCACCGTCTCGATCAGATCAAGCCCGAGCTTCTTGCGCAAGCGCCCGACAAACACCTCGATGGTGTTGGAATCGCGATCGAAATCCTGGTCGTAGAGGTGCTCGACCAATTCGGTTCGCGACACCACCTCGCCCATATGGTGACCGAGATAAGCAAGCAGCCGATACTCGTGCGAGGTCAGCTTGACCGGCATGCCGTTGACCAGCGCGCGCGACATCTTGGTGTCGATGGTGAGCGGGCCGCAGCCGATTTCGGAGGAGGCGTGGCCGGCGGCGCGGCGGATCAGGGCGCGCACGCGCGCCAGCACTTCCTCGATATGGAAAGGCTTCGTTACGTAATCGTCGGCCCCGGCGTCGATGCCCGAAACCTTGTCGCTCCAGCGGTCGCGGGCGGTGAGGATGAGGACTGGCATGACGCGGCCGTCGGCGCGCCACTGTTTCAGCACGCTGACGCCATCCATCACCGGCAGGCCGATGTCGAGGATGACGCAGTCATAAGGCTCGGTGTCGCCGAGGAAATGACCCTCCTCGCCGTCGAAGGCGGTGTCGGTCACGTAGCCGCTGTCGGCAAGGGCCTGCGCCAACTGGCGGTTCAGGTCCTTGTCGTCCTCAACGATCAAGATGCGCATGTCGCCCGTCCTCGTCGCGAAGCCGCCGGCCCAGAACGCCAGCGGTCAGGAACTTTAACACGAATGTCCTGTTTGTCACCAAATGGCGCGCGATTTCAGTTGGCGGGAACGACGACTTCCTGACGCTTCGGGCGTTCTCCGGCCTTGCCGGGAACCAGGAGCACGACGACGCAGACCGGCTGGCCGCCGCGGGTCTTCAAATCTGCGCGGGCCAGTTCGGCGCCACGCTCGGCGGCGACCTGCTGCCCGACAGAATAGCAGTTTGCAGCAACCGGCGTCGCAAGCGGCGCCCGGTCTGGCATGGCCGCCGACAACGGGCCGGCAAAAGCGCCGGGCACGCCAAGAAACGGCGTCAGCGCAAGCAGGGCTATGGACAGGTTTTTCATCATGGCGCCGGAAATACACATGCCTGTCTGAACGCGGCATGAACATTGCCCAACAAATGTTCAGACGCAAGGCGCGCGACTGGCCAATTGCCGCCCGATCGCGCGCCTCGCATTAAACTTTCGTCTCAGACCAGCCGCGTACTGGCGACGATACGGCCCCACAAGGCGGTCAGCCCGCCGATTGCCGCAACGACCTGGAGGGCAGCCTCGGTCACCGCCCCCTCGTCGAAGGATACGCCGAACAGGCCGGCGATGGCGGCACCAATCGTGACCAGCGCGCCCCAGACGGCCCTGGACAGATACCACGGTTTTTCAGGCATCGGATTCTCCTTGCTGGTTTAGGGACAGAAATGCGCGGTTCGCCGAGACGCCGGCGCAAGCACCATCAGCTCACCGGAATGGTGCGGCGGGCGGGCACGCCTTCCCCGACCCGGTCGTTCAACTGGACGATCTCCAGGTCGAGTTGCGACGGCGGTGAGGCGAAATCGGCCGTCACCTGCGTTGCGGGATAGACCCATCCCGGCGTTGCGGTCTCGACTTCGCGCACGAGACCGCCGACATTGTCGCGCAAGCGAAGGCGATAGCGTTCGAAGGCTTCGCCGAGCGGCGCGTCGTCGGCCATCCAGTTGTCGCCTCCGGTGCGGGTGCGACGAATCCACGATGTGGCGATGTCACCGTTTTCTTGGCGGATCGCCGCAAGGTGCACCGGCGAAAGCGGTGTGAAGGCGCGCAGGCCACCGGTGGCCGTAATGGTGCGGAAACGGTCGTCCGTGAACGGATAACCGGCCGGTCCGGCGCGCCAATCCAGCGCCAGACCGGCTTCATCGTCCCTCAATCCGGCCGCAACGACGGACGCGTCGAGCAGGACGACATCCGCGCCGACGCTGGCTCCGGCGTTCATCGCGTCTTCCGTACCGAGTTGCCCGCGCAGCAGGCCCGACAACCGCCACCGGTCCGGCGCGATCTCCACCGCATCGCGGAACTGCAGCACCTCATGACCGCCATTGGCGGTCGCAATCACAAGCGTATTGGCGCCAGCAAGCAACCGTGATTGCGAAACGCTCTCCAGTCCTCCGGAAAACAGCGAGACCTCGAACGCCGCAGCCTCGTCGAAAACCCCGGCCACGCCCGACGGTAACGCGGTTGCAAGAATGCCGGCCGTGGCGCGGGCGGGAACGGTGGCGCGCAACGCGAATCCGTCGTCGCCATGAGCCACGTGCAGCGCCTGCGCGGTCCAGGGCTTCGCCCAGAGCGCGGCGCGAAAACAATCTGGTTCGCTTTCGCCGGGAAGCAGCGGCAGGTCGAGCAGGCGAAACCACGGCGGCCCCGCGAACGCGCCTCCCGTTGCCGAAACACCAACCGCCGGCGGCAAGCCGGCTTGCTCGCCGCCCGTGACTCGCCGAGTCAGCGCCGTCGCCTCCAGCCTAAGCGTTGCGCCGGCCTCGATGCGGGTCACCACATGCAGGTCGTCAGGCGCGCCGTCCTCAAAGCGAAACACGGCTCCGGGTGTCAGCGTCACCTTGTCGGGCGCAAGGGAAAATGACACGCTTTCACGCGATCCCCACGCTGCATCGAGCATGCGGTTCGCCATTGCGAGCGCAGCCGCTTCGTCCATCACGAAGGGCGAATCGACGGTCCATTGCCGGCGTCCGCCCGCTTCGCGTCGGCGCGAAAGCGCGCTCGCGGCCTGATAGTCGCGCATGCAATCGCGATAGTGCAGCACGATTTCGGCCGGCAGTTCGCTCTCTTGCGCCAGCGTCGATTTCAGTACCGGTTCGTCCTCCTCATCGACCAGATCGCCGCGCGCGATGGTCACCGGCTGCACCCGCGCGGCCGATTGCAGGCGCAAAGTTGCACCCTGTTCCGAAACCAGAACGCCATGGCTGCCAACCAGCGCCTCCAGCGCCGCACGCGCCGAAGACGGCTCGGCGATCACCAGCCCTTGCACGCCTCCATCCAGACCGTCGACGGCGACATCGGCAATGCCATGATCGGAGAGTATCGCGCGGGCCAGATCGCCGGTCGACGCCGCACCGAGCCGGCCGTTCAGCCAATGGCCGCGCAGCCAGTTGTCGCCGTCGCCCCACACGTCACGCGCCAACGGAAAGGCCGGGAACGGCCGTGCATCGAACGCCCAGGCATAGATGCGGTCCGTCTCGAGCATCGGCTTGCCATAAACCGGCGAGACCGGGTTGTGCGCCGCCCAGTGATCGAAATGTGCGCCGAGATAGGCGCACTGGACCGTGTCGTCTCGCGCCCCGTTGGAGAAATGCGGAAACGCGTTTTCGGAAGATTTCGGATCGACAAAGACGTTCGGCTGGTTGGCGCCACGATCGATCGCCGGGCAGCCGAGCTCGGTGAACCAGACCGGCTTGGAAGCCGGCAACCATGCGGTCGGCGATGGGGATTCCACCCCCCCGATGCGCTTGTGGTGCGCGTTGCCCCACCATCCCGCGACATCCTTCGGGCGGAACACCCAGGGCTTGCCATAGGCGCCGTCGGCAATCGGCGACCGGAGCCGGTTTACGCGGTCACCGTCGCTGGCATAGTACCAGTCGTATTGCTCGCCGGCTTCGATCGCCTGCGCCAACCCGGCGCGATCGGCCGGGGCGGTCAGGCCATCCGGATTGGCGCCGAGTTCGTCGCCATCGCGCCAGTCGGAGAGCGGCAGGTAATTGTCGATGCCGACGGCGTCGATATTCGCATCGGCCCAGAGCGGGTCGAGGTTGAACCAGACATTGCCGCTGCCATCCGCCGGCTGGTAGCCGAAATACTCGCTCCAGTCGGCGCCGTAGGTCAGCCTGGACGACCCGCCAAGAATCGTGCGCACATCGGCGGCGAGTGCGCGCAGTTTATTGACGAAGGGAAAGCCGTTCGCGCCGTCGCGGATGCGGGTCAGCCCTCGCAATTCACTGCCGATCAGGAAGGCATCGACGCCGCCGGCGACCGCGCAGAGCTGCGCGCAATGCAGCACGAAACGGCGATAGCCCCAGTCTGCGCCCGTTGCAGTGACGATCTCGCCGGCAATCGAGAAACCGCCCGGCGTCGCGCTTCCGCAGAATGCAGCCACCTGCGCGGCTGCGGATGCGGTTGCATCGGTGGCGCCAGGTTGGCCCGCAGCAGGATGACAGGTAATGCGGCCGCGCCAGGGATATGCCGCCTGTTCGCCGGCGCCATAGGGATCGGGGAGGCCGTTGCCTGTCGGCACGTCCATCAGGACAAAGGGATAGAGCGTCACCTTCAGCCCGCGCTCCTTGAGGTCGCGGATGGCGGCAATCACGGAGGCGTCGCTTGGGGTGCCGCCGTAGGCGGCGCGGTCGCCGATGGCGCTGACGAGATGGCCGTCGGCGCGCGTTGCGCCGCTGACCAGCCACGGCACGCTCTCGCCGGCCAGGTCGCGGGTCGTCACGCCGGGTCGAACCACGCAATGGCCTGCGCGCAGATCGTTGCCGTACCACGCGACCACCAGGGCGACATGTTCGAGGTTCGGGCATAGCGCGGTCAACTCGTCGAGCGCAGCCGTCCAGTCCGTCGTGGCATGGACGACATGGCGGTTCAGCGCCAGCGTCTCGCCCTTGCGCGGCGTTGCGGTAACGAGCGTCGGCGACAGGCCATGCTCGGTTGCGCCGGGGATGAGACAGATGGCTTTAAGCTCGTTTTCCACATCGCCGACCGGGCGCATCACCTCGAATTGCAGTTGCGGGATACGGTTGCCGAAGGCCTCAAGCGGGAAATGGTCGAACACCGCATAGGCAAGGCCGCGATAGGCCGGAGCGTTGCCGGCGCCCTGCTTCGCCTCGATCAGCGGGTCGGGCGCCTGGTCCTGCGTCCCGGTGTGGATGCGGATGTCGAGCCCGTCCATATCGAGTTCGCGCCCGTCGGCCCAGATGCGCCGCACCCCGGCGATCGGCCCTTCGCACAGGCCGACCGCGAAATTCGCAAAATAGCCGTAGGTGGTGACGGTGGTTCCGCCGCCGCCCTTGCCGCCTTGGCGCTCGCGGTTCTGTACTTCCTCGAACCGCGTCGCCCAGATGATCGTGCCGGAAAGCCGGGCTGTGCCATAGACGCGCGCGATGCCCGTTCCCTCCTCGGCCACGACCGGCCGGCCGCCAGAAAGCCGCGCCCCCTCGATTTCGCGACGCGGCGCAAACAAGGCACGGTCGATTGCGTTACCGGCAAGCGCGCCGGCGGCGCGGCCGATCACCGCGCCGACAGGACCGAAGGTCGAGCCGAGAAAACTGCCGGCCGCCTGCAGGAGCAAGGTCGCCATCGCGTCTGTGCCTCATTGATTGCGGTTGCCGGCCGACACGGCCGGGGGAAAATCGAACGCGCCGGCAATACGACGCCGCCAATGCGGACAAAGCGGCGATTCCATCACGGCGTGGCGCTCATAGGCGTGGATCATCCTGTTCGCGCCGGAGACGATCGCCAGATGCTTGGCCGCCATGCCGGGTCGCCAGCGAAACAGCAGCAACTGGCCGGACGCGAATTCTCCCGCGGCGGGAACGAACCATCGTATCGCCGCATCCAGCAGCGGATCGGCGTTGGACGCCTCCGCCCAGTCGCGGCTGTAGGCCGGCATCGATTGCGGTTCCGGGCCGACGACCTCGCGCCACACCCCGCGCACCAGCCCAAGGCAATCGCAGGCTACGCCCTTGACCGATTGCTGGTGACGATAGGGCGTGCCGAGCCATCCCCGCGCGGTGGAAAGAACGCGGTCGCGCGATCGCGTGACAGCCTGGTCGTCAAGGCACAAGCGGACGGCCGTCATGCTCCACCCCCTGCGCGGCGTAGGCCAGCGCTTCATCGTTGCCGGGAATGTGCGGAAACCCGCGAAAATTCAGCTGGTTGGCAAACTTTGCCTTGCAGGTGGCGAACTGCTTGTCGCATCCCGCCCACAGGGTGAAAGCGTCTCCGGCGGCGACGCCCTCAGGCCAAGGCGTTTCGAGGTGCAGCCATTGCCCGGCGTGAAGGCGCACACCGAAAATGCGACCTAACGCCATGCCGCTGTCCAACCGGATCCGCCCATCGGAGAACCAGTTCGTCTCGAACCCGTCCAACCCTTCGGCCCGAAGCCGCCCTCCAGGCGACGCCTCGGCGACCACGCCCAGATGACGGTATGCAGGTACGTCGACATCGACGCCGCAGCGCGCATCGCCGAGATCGGCGTCGCAGCGGCGGCGATAATGGCGACCGTTCGGCTGGTCGAGCCGGCTCGCAAGGCCGCGCAACTCGACCCGGAACGCCTCGTCGGCGCGCACAATCTCGCCGACGATGCGCCGCGACAGCAATGCGCGCTGGTCCGCCGCCGCCCAGTTGACGAGATAGTGATCGACGGTCGCGCCGTCGTAACGGCCAGCGGCGATGTCATCTGCGGAAATTCGTTCCGACGTGAGAGCGCCCGCGACCTCGGACGTCTCGGCCGAAAGCCCGAGCGACGCCTCTGTTTCCCCCGCAACCATTCCGGACTGCGGTTCGCACGTCACGCCCTCGATCGCGAGCGTCCGGTCGTGATCGGTGAAGCCGAGCCGCACCCCGTCGCGGCGCGTGACGATCCAGGCATGGCAGGTGGTGGTGGCGCTTGCAGCAAGATGATCAGCCAGCGCTTGCGGCAATCCGGTCATTCGAACACCTCGACGAGCGCAATCGCCGGAACTTCCCCGGCGCGGAAACTCTCCAGCGAAACTTGCAGCGTGTCGGTGTCGAAGCGCACAGGCACGTCGAAGCGGAAGCCTGCGGCAAGCGCCGCGCCGTCGGAGGGCGCAACGGCGAAGGTCACCAGACCGGTCAGCGCATCGACCGAGAAGGCGGATGGCGCGACCTCGGCCCCGTCCACCGCCACCCGCACCGCGCCGGTGCGTGGCTTGGTGATGTCGCGTGCGCCCTTGCGCAACTGGAACACCGTTGTCGCGCCGTCGCCAGTACCGAAGGGCTGGTCGTTCGGCGCCGGCTCGGCGCCCGGCACGGCCGAAGAACTGTCCAGCGGATCGGCAAAACGAAAGGCATGCAACCGCCCGCCGCGGGCCTCGAAGAACGCGACCAGCTCGGCAAGGTCGGCGAGCGACTTGACGCCGGTGCCGACGTCGTAGGCGCGGCGCGGGCGCGACCAGCGGGCGTTGCGTTTCTCGTGACCGGCGGCGAGACGCACCACGTCGGTGCGCCATTGCGGCCCCCCGCGCGCGCCGAAAGCGAGCCGCGCCGGAAAAACCACATCGTGGAAAGCCATGTCGCTCCCTTTCAGAACATGCGCTGGCCGCGTCGCGCCGCGCGCGCCAGCATCGCCTGGATCTGCCCTTCGGATTTGGCGAAGCTGGCGGCGCCCGGGGTCGAGACGTTGAAGACGAGGGTCGGCGCGGCGCCGCCTCCGCTTGCGGCGCCGCCGAGCCGCCCGTCCGGCCCGCGCGACAGCGGCAGGATTGCTTCCGCTCCTGCTTCGCCCATCAGGCCAAGGCCGCCCCTGGTTGCGAAGTAAGTCGGCGCGGCGACCACGCCGCCATCGGCAAAGGCGGCAACACTGCCCGAACCTCCGAGCGCCGCCGCGCCAACGGACGAAAA
>CALMYO010000200.1 GCA_937873685.1 uncultured Paracoccaceae bacterium | reverse complement strand
GGAGGCAAGGGAACATTCACGTTGGACTCGGGATCGACACCTGACGGCAATCCAGGCCTCAAGGGGGCAGATGGCCCCGATGGCGCCAACTGGCAGCCGGGCAAGGCCGGCATCGTGAACCCGACCATCGTCAACCGCAACGGCGGGGCAAGCGGCATCGAGGCCAGTTCCGTCATTGTCTTTGCACAAGCTCTCGATCTCAATGTCTCCGAGGCGGCCGGCAACAACACGGCTTCATTCAACATCATCCGCATGGGCAATACCGACGGAACGGTGACGGTGAACTGGGCCGTGGTGGCTGATTCCACCTCCGGCGACCCGGCCAGCGCGGCGGATTTCGCCGGCGGCAAGCTGCCTTCCGGGACCGCCACGCTTGAACCGCTGCCAAGCGGCGAGTTCCTGCACACGGGCGCTGTGGAAACCGTCACCTTCACCATTGCCGCCGATGCGCTCGCCGAAGCACCGGAACATTTCCGCGTTGTGCTGACCGGCGTGACTTCCGCCGGGGCGGGAGACGCGAAACTCGGCACGTCCACGTTGTTCGGCACGATTGGAGCGACCGATCCGTTTGGCGCGACGGGCGGCGCCGACAGGTTCAGCGGCGGAGATGGCGATGACGCCATCGCCGGGCTCGGCGGCAACGACACCTTGAGCGGCAACGCCGGTTTCGATACGCTGATCGGCGGCGACGGCAACGACACGCTCGACGGCGGGTCAAATCCGGCTGCGCAGGGCGACATCATGCTCGGCGGCCTTGGCAACGACGTCTACCATGTCGATTCCGGCCTCGATCTGGTCGACGAGGGCATTGCTTTCGGCGGCGCGGCGGGCGGCGTCGACACGATCTTCTCGCACGCGGACTTTTTCTGGGACTTCTATTCGGCCGGAGACGTGCTGGCGATTGCCGCCGATGCGGTGGATGCGGGCGGCGACGGCACCACCATCGTCGGCTCGGTGTTTTCCAACTTCATGGTCGGCAATGCCGGCACCAACGTGCTGTTCGGCCGCGGCGGCTCGGACACCTACATTGCGGGCGACGGCATCGATTTCATCTCGCTGTCAACGCTCGGTCTGACCGACGCCAATTCCTATGCCGGGGTGAACGGCGCCAACACGGTGATCGTGCAGCAACGCCAGACGGGTCCGGTCTCCTACGACATCGTGTTCGAGTTCGAGAGCGGCAAGGACAAGCTGGACGTGAGCGATTACGGGTTTGCTTCGAAGGCGGCTGCTTATGCTACGGGTTTTGATGACGGCGCGGGCAATTGCTATTTCGTGCTCGGCGACGGGTTCGACTACCTCTTTATTGTCGGCAAGACCGTCGGCGCGCTCTCGGCCAGCGATTTCGTGGTGTAATCGGACAGCGCCCAACGAGCACTGTCATCTTCGTGCTGCAAGAGTGAAAGTGGGGCGACTTTGGGCGCGGCCCGCGCGCCCTGCGCCTCAATACGTCGCGCGGCCGCCCGAGACGTCGAATACCGCGCCGGTGGAGAAGCTGCACTCCTCGCTCGCCAGCCACAGCACCAGTGAGGTCACCTCGTCGACCGTACCGAAGCGGCCGACCGGGATCTTCGACAGCATGAAGGCGATGAATTCCTCGGTCATCTGGTCGAAGATCGCGGTGCGAACGGCGGCGGGCGTCACGCAATTGACGGTGACGGGCGTCTTCGCCAGTTCCTTGCCGAGCGACTTGGTCAGGCCGATCACGGCTGCCTTCGAGGCGCTGTAGCCGGAGGCGTTCGGGTTGCCTTCCTTGCCGGCGATGGAGGCGATGTTGACGATGCGGCCATAGCCGCCGTCGAGCATCACCGGCACGCAGGCCTGGTTGCAATAGAACACGCCGTGGACATTGATGTCGAAGACGCGCCGCCATTCCGCCGGCGGGTAATCGGCCACGGTGGTGTTCGGCCCGGTGTTCCCGGCCGAACAACCCAGTCCGTCGATGCCGCCGAGCTTTTCGGCGGAAGCCTTGGCGGCCGCTTTCCCCGCCGCCTCGTCGGCGACATCGAGCGCATGGCCGCCGATGCCGAGCTTCTCCATTTCGGCAAGCGCGGTCTCGTCGCGGTCCCAGGCGATCACCTTCGCGCCTTCGGCCGCGAGGCGCACCGCGATCGTCTTGCCAATGCCGGCGGCCCCACCGGTTATCACGGCGCGTTTTCCCGCATACCTGTCCTTGAAGATCATTCCATTACCTTTCTTGAATGCGGCGACGTTACCGTGCGAATTGGCAGGCGCATGCCCGAGCGTCTGAAAACTCGGGCCGTACCACCGCGCACCCCATGCAATGCAGCGCAGAGCCGCGTAGTTTGGCGGAAGGTCGCCACGGGGGTGGACGAAAGCGTTGAAAAAGCCGAAACATGATGGCGTTCGATTCAACGGACTGACGGCGGGAGGACTGATTGGCCGATCTGGACATTGCGCGCAAGACGCCGCTCTTCGACCTGCATAACGAACTCGGCGGCAAGGTTGTGGAGTTTGCCGGATGGGCGATGCCTGTAAACTATCCGGCCGGCATACTTGGCGAACACCGTCAGGCCAGGCAGAAGGCGGCGCTGTTCGATGTTTCGCACATGGGCCAGGTGGAGCTACGCGGCGCAAACGCGGCGCGCGCGCTTGAGGCGCTTGTGCCGGCGGCGATCGACGGGCTTGCGCCCGGAAAGGCGCGCTACACCCAGTTCACAAACGAGCAAGGCGGCATTCTCGACGACCTGATCGTCACCAACGCCGGCGATCACCTGTTCATGGTGGTCAACGCCTCGATGCGCGAGCAGGATCTGGCGCACATGCGGGCCAACCTTGCCGGCGTCGATGTCATCGAACGCGCCGACTTGGCGCTTCTCGCCGTGCAGGGGCCGATGGCCGAGACGGTGGTCGCCGCGCTGGCGCCTCGGGCGGCCGACCTGTTCTTCATGGAATCGGCCACGATGGACATCATCGGCGCGCCCTGCCGCGTGTCGCGTCTCGGCTATACCGGCGAGGATGGCTACGAGATCTCGATTGCCGCCGACCGGGCCGAGGCGCTCGCCCGCGCGTTGCTCGATCATCCCGATTGCGCGCCGGCCGGGCTTGGCGCGCGCGACAGCTTGCGGCTGGAAGCGGGCCTCTGCCTTTACGGAAATGACATCGGGCCTGACACCTCGCCGGTTGAGGCGGGGCTGTCGTGGTAGATCCAGAAGCGGCGGCGTCAAGAGGGCGGCTTTCCCGGCGAGGAACGCATCCGGCGTGAGCTCGACGAAGGCCCGTCGCGCAAGCTTGTCGGCATCCGCCCGGCCGGACGCGCGCCGGCGCGCCATGGCGTGGAGATCGCCGACGGGGCGGGTAAGGTGATCGGTGAAATCACCAGCGGCGGCTTTGGCCCGACGGTGGAAGGCCCCGTTTCGATGGGCTACGTTGTTGCAAGTCACGCCGCACCTGGGACCGCCGTGCAGTTGATGATTCGCGGCCGGGCCGAACCGGCAACCGTGCAGGCGCTGCCATTCGTGCAACAGAACTACAAACGTCAGGGGACGACCAGATGAGCATGAAGTTCACGGAAGAACACGAGTGGATTCGCCTTGAGGGCGACATCGCGATTGTCGGGGTGACCACCCATGCCGCCGAACAGATGGGCGATGTCGTTTTCGTGGAACTGAAAAGCGCTGGCGACACCGTGTCGAAGGGCGACGAAATGGGCGTCATCGAGAGCGTCAAGGCCGCGAGCGACGTCTATGCCCCGGTCGATGGCGAGATTGTCGAGGCGAATGAGGCAGTTGTCGCCAACCCGGCAATGGTCAACGAGGATCCGCAGGGCGCCGCCTGGCTCTACAAGATGAAACTCGCTGACGCCTCGCAACTCGACGGACTGATGGATGACGCGGCCTACGCGGCGTTTGTCGGATGAAGCAGGGCGTTTGACACCTCATGTTTTCTTCACCCCCACCCCTGACCCCTCCCCACAAGGGGGAGGGGGACCTCGCTGCGGATGACCGCGCCATAGACGAACGGGCGAGAATGCGAGTCAAGCCAATTCGACGCCCGTATTCCCCTCCCCCTTGTGGGGAGGGGTCAGGGGTGGGGGTAACTACATCGCCTCCCTATACTTGATCCCCCCCCAATCTCGGGACGGAGCAATCCGACAATGGCCGCGCCCTATCCCGCCTACCAGCCCTATGATTCCGCCAACCGCCGCCATATCGGCCCGTCGCCGAAGGAAATGGCGGAAATGCTGAAGGTCGTCGGGGCGAACAGCGTCGACGCCCTGATCGACGAGACGGTGCCGAAATCGATCCGCCGCGACACCCCGCTCGATTGGGGTCCGGCGCTTTCGGAACGCGACACGGTCTATCACATCCGCCGCGTGGCCGGCCGCAACAAGGTGCTGACCTCGCTGATCGGGCAGGGCTACTACGGCACGGCGACGCCACCGGTGATCCAGCGCAACATCCTCGAAAACCCGGCCTGGTATACGGCTTACACGCCCTACCAGCCGGAGATCAGCCAGGGCCGGCTGGAGGCGCTGCTGAACTTCCAGACCATGATCTGCGATCTGACCGCGCTGGACATCGCCAACGCCTCGCTGCTTGACGAGGCGACGGCGGCGGCCGAGGCGATGACAATGGCGAAGCGGGTGGCGAAATCGAAGGCGACCGCCTTCTTCGTCGACGAGAATTGCCATCCACAGACCATCGCGGTGATCGAGACACGTGCCGATCCGCTTGGCATCGCCATCGTCAAGGGCGCGCCGGAAAGCCTCGACGCATCAGGTGTTTTCGGCGCGATCTTCCAGTACCCCGGCACGCTCGGCCATGTCCGCGATTTCACCGATGCGATCGCGTCGCTGCATGCGGCGGGCGCGATCGCCATCATGGCGGCGGACCCGCTGGCGCTGACGTTGCTGAAGGCGCCAGGCGAGATGGGCGCTGACATCGCTGTGGGCTCCACCCAGCGTTTTGGCGTCCCGGTCGGATATGGCGGGCCGCATGCCGCCTACATGGCCTGCAAGGACGCACACAAGCGTTCGATGCCCGGCCGCATCATCGGCGTTTCGATCGATGCGCGCGGCAACAAGGCTTACCGGCTTTCGCTGCAAACGCGCGAGCAGCATATCCGCCGCGAGAAAGCGATGTCGAATGTCTGCACCGCGCAGGCGCTGCTGGCGGTGATGGCGTCAATGTACGCCGTCTATCACGGTCCGGACGGGTTGAAGGCGATCGCGCAGGGCATCCACCGGCTCGCCGTGCGGCTGGCGCGCGGGCTGGAGTCGCTCGGCTTTGCGGTCGAACCGGACGCCTTCTTCGACACCATCACCGTCGACTGCGGCGCGCTGCAGGGCGTGGTGATGAACGCGGCCGTCGCCAATGGCGTCAACCTGCGGCGCCTGCCTGACGGGCGCGTCGGCATCTCGGTTGACGAGCAGACGCGTCCCGAGACCATCGAGGCGGCGTGGCGGGCATTTGGCGGCAATCTCGCCGATGACGGCGACCGCAGCCAGAACCGTCTTCCGGAAAATCTCCGCCGGGAAAGCACTTACCTCACACATCCGATCTTTCACATGAACCGCGCGGAGGCGGAGATCACCCGCTACATCCGTCGTCTGTCCGACCGCGACCTCGCGCTCGACCGGGCAATGATCCCGCTCGGTTCCTGCACGATGAAGCTGAACGCGACGGTGGAGATGCTGCCGGTTACCTGGCGCGCTTTCTCCGAAATCCATCCCTTCGCGCCGGCCGACCAGACGGAGGGCTATCGGGAACTGATCGACGATCTGTGCGACAAGCTGTGCCAGGTCACCGGTTACGACGCTTTCTCGATGCAGCCGAACAGCGGCGCGCAGGGCGAATACGCCGGACTACTGACGATACGCCAGTACCATATCGCGGGCGGGCAGGGGCACCGCGATGTCTGCCTGATCCCGACCTCGGCGCATGGCACCAATCCGGCTTCGGCGCACATGGTCGGCTGGGAGGTGGTTGCGGTGAAGACCGCCGCGAACGGCGATATCGACGTTGCCGATTTCCGCGCCAAGGCCGAACAATATTCCACCCGGCTGGCCGCGTGCATGATCACCTATCCCTCGACGCACGGCGTGTTCGAGGAGACGGTGCGCGACATCTGCGACATCACGCACGAGCATGGCGGGCAGGTGTATATCGACGGCGCCAACATGAACGCGCTGGTCGGGCTGGTTGAGCCCGGCAAGATCGGCGGCGATGTCAGCCACCTCAACCTGCACAAGACCTTCTGCATCCCCCATGGCGGCGGCGGGCCGGGCATGGGGCCGATCGGCGTCAAGGCGCACCTCGCACCCTTCCTGCCGGGCCATCCGGAAACCGACGGGCGGCCGGGCGCCGTTTCGGCGGCGCCTTACGGGTCGCCGTCCATCCTGCCGATCTCCTGGGCCTACTGCCTGCTGATGGGCGGGGCAGGGCTGACGCAGGCGACGAAGGTCGCGATCCTCAACGCCAACTACATCGCCTGCCGCCTCAAGGGCGCCTACACTGTCCTTTACGCATCGGAAAGCGGACGAGTCGCGCACGAATGCATTCTCGACACCCGCACGCTGAACGAGGAGGCGCATGTCACAGTGGATGACGTCGCCAAGCGGCTTGCCGATTGCGGCTTTCATGCGCCGACGATGAGTTGGCCCGTTGCCGGCACGCTGATGGTGGAGCCGACCGAGAGCGAACCGAAAGCCGAACTCGACCGCTTCTGCACCGCCATGCTGGCGATCCGGGAAGAAGCGCGCGACATCGCCGAGGGAAGGATGGACGCGGCAAACAACCCGTTGAAGAACGCGCCGCACACGGTGGAAGACCTGGTCGGCGCCTGGGAACGGCCCTACAGCCGGGAGCAGGGCTGCTTCCCACCCGGGTCGTTCCGCGTCGACAAATACTGGCCGCCGGTCAACCGCATCGACAACGCCTGGGGCGATCGCAATCTTGTCTGCACCTGCCCGCCGATCGAGGAACTGGCGATGGCGGCCGAATAGGGCGCGGGCTTTGCATCCATGTCGCGGCTGCGCCTGACGGCGTCGCGGCCAAAGGGTGCGGTTGAGGCGCGCTTGACTAGAGGTCCAACATAAAGACCGTTTGACGGTTCGGTGGCCAGCATACCCCCACCCCTGTCCCCTCCCCTCAAGGGGGAGGGGGAAGGAGACGCCCCTGCCGAATATCGCTCTTACCGGTGCAACGCGGAGACACTTGCTTCGGGGAGTCCCCCTCCCCCTTGAGGGGAGGGGTCAGGGGTGGGGGTAAGGCGCAATACTGAAATCTACCAAAGCGAAACAGGCTTTATCGTGTTCCTTTCCGTCTTCGACATCTTCAAGATCGGCGTCGGCCCCTCATCCTCCCACACGATGGGGCCGATGCTCGCGGCCCCCCGCTTCCTCGACGCCCTCCGGGACGGCGCCGACCGCGTCCCCGGCTCCAGCGCCCCCGCCCGGC
>CALMYO010000199.1 GCA_937873685.1 uncultured Paracoccaceae bacterium | reverse complement strand
GCCTACAGGGGGCTCTCGGCGGGGTTGGATTTCGAATCGAAGCTGTTCGCCAAGCCGGACACGCCGGCGCTGCTGCGGCGCGAACTGTCGAAGCCGGGCTACCAGGTCAAACCGATCGCGATCGGCACCAACACCGATCCGTACCAGCCGGTTGAGCGGGAATGGCGGATCATGCGACAGGTGCTGGAGGTGCTTGACGAGTTCAACCACCCGGTCGGCATCGTCACCAAGTCGGCGCTGGTGATGCGCGACATCGACATCCTGTCGCGCATGGCCGAACGCGGCCTGGCCAAGGTGGCGATTTCCGTGACCACGGTCGACCGGCGGCTGTCGCGGACCATGGAACCGCGCGCCTCGACGCCGACGCGCAGGCTGGAAGCGCTGCGCGCGCTCGCGGAGGCGGGCATTCCCGCGAACGCGATGGTGGCGCCGATCATCCCCGGGCTGAACGACCACGAGATCGAGCGCATTCTCGACTCTGTCGCCGCCATGGGCGCGAAGGAAGCGGGCTATGTGCTGTTGCGCCTGCCGCTGGAGGTGGCGCCTGTGTTCAAGGAGTGGCTTCTGCGCCACCATCCGGACAAGTACCGCCATGTGCTGTCATTGATCCGCTCCATGCGCGGCGGCAAGGATTACGATTCGGAATGGGGCAAGCGCATGCGCGGAACCGGTCCCTATGCCTGGCAGATTGCGCGGCGCTTCGAGCTTGCGGCCAAGCGACTGGGCCTCAACGCCGGCCGGCTCAAGTTGCGTTGCGACCTGTTCCAGCCGGCGGAGGTCACGGGCAAGCAGTTGAGCCTGTTCTGATATCTCGCGCCGACGCGCTTTGTCGCCGGCGCCCTAGAATCGCTTCGGCGCGTTCCCCCATCGCGCCGGCGCGTCTCCCGCCTGCTGTCCCCGCCACGTCCGGCAGGTCGGGCTTGCGGAGGATCGGTTCGGATGCGATGCCATCCGCCATGGCTGTCCGAACCGATTCTCCGCTCCTTTTCGATTTTCCCGCAGGTCCGGATTTCAGCCGCGAGATCGAGCTGATAGCGGCCAAGGGCGGGCCGGTCGCGGGGGTGGGCGAGGCCGGACGCGGGCAGCTGGCAGGACCGGTGGTCGCCGCCGCTGTCATCCTCGATCCTGATGCCGTTCCGGCGGGGCTCGACGATTCCAAGAAACTCGACGCCACGCGGCGCGAAGCGCTCTTCGAAGTCATCCTCGCGAGCGCGCAGGCCGTCGCCGTCGCTTCGGTCAACGCGCCGGGCATCGATGCGACCGACATCCGCCGCGCCAGCCTCGAAGCGATGCGCCGCGCAGTGCTGTCGCTCGTCGTCGCGCCGCGCCATGTCCTCATCGACGGCCGCGACGTTCCACCGGGTCTGGCCTGCAACGCCACCGCACTCGTGAGAGGCGACAGCCTCAGCGCCTCGATTGCCGCCGCCTCGATCGTCGCCAAGGTCAGCCGCGACCGCATGATGACGGTGTTCGGGCAAGCCCATGCCGGCTGGGGCTTCGAGGGCCACAAGGGCTACGGTTCGGAAGCCCATCGCATGCGCATTGCAACACTTGGCGGCATTGCCGGGTTTCACCGGTTTTCTTTCCGCCCGCTCAGGCGTGACTGAACGGGTTTAGGACACCGGGGGCAATAATCGAACCCGGTGAGACCAGTGCGCTGCAACACGGGGACTTTCCCTCCCCCTTGAGGCTACGGCATTCCCACATTTCATGGACGATGTGTTTTCGCCAATTACCCCCCTCTGTCCTGCCGGACATCTCCCCCGCAAGGGGGGAGAATGGCCCCGTCGCGAACGCCTTCGCCCGCATCGCGACGGTTGCGCCAAACGCAAACGGTTCGAAGTGAGGCGCCGAGCGACCCGCGATCCATTCTCCCCCCTTGCGGGGGAGATGTCCGGCAGGACAGGGGGGGGTGTCGATATGCGATGTGTGAATGCCGTAGCCTCAAGGGGGAGGGGAAAATCCCCGTGTTGCAGCGCGCTTCCTCCAACTGCTCAAGGCTCTTCGCCCGTAGCTCTAGCCGGCGCACGAAACAAAAAGGCCGGTCGCGGGACCGGCCTTCGCACTCCTTGCGGCAGGGCACCCGGTCAGTTCAGCCGCGCCTTGATGTCTGTGAGCGACTTCTTGAACAGATCGCCGTGACCGGCGGCGTCGATTCTGGAGCCCATCAGCTTCTCTGCCGCGGAAATCGCGACATTGACAGCAGTGGAGCGCACTTGCGCCAGCGCATCGGCCTCGGCCTGGGCGATCTTCTGCTCGGCCATGGCGGTGCGACGCGCCACATACTCCTCGGTCTTCTGCTTCGCCTCGGCGGCGAATGCATCCGCCTCGTGGCGCGCCGCGGCGACGATCTCGGCTGCTTCCTTTTCCGCATCGCGACGCTTGCGCTGATACTCGGCAAGCAGATGCTGCGCTTCCTCGCGCAGGCGCCGCGCTTCGTCGAGTTCATTACGGATGCGCTCGGCGCGCTGGTCAAGGGCCTTGGCGATCATCGCCGGCGCCTTCATGTAGAAGACGATGCCGATGAAGATCACGAGGCCGACAAATGCCCAGAATGTAGCGTCCATTGCGCTCTCCTCAGCCCTTCACAGCCGCAGCCGCTTCGGCCGCGGTCACCTTGGCGCCGAGCAGTTCGGCCATGATGTCGGTCACCACATCGGTTGCGATGGCGTCAACCTCGCCGAGCGCCTTGTCGCGGATCGTGGCGATATGCGCTTCCGATTCGGCAAGTTTCGCGTTGAGAGACGTCTCGACCTCGCGGCGCTTTTCGTCCGCGGACGCGCGCGCTTCATCACGCGCCTTCTGCCCGATCTCGTTGGCGGACGCCTTTGCGGTCGCCAGTTCCTGCTCATAGGCGGCAATCGCCGCGTCGGCTTCCTCCTTCAGGCGCGCCGCCTGATCGAGATCGCCGGCGATGCGGTCGCGACGCACTTCCAGGATGCCGCCGATGCGCGGCAGCACCACATTGGTCATGACCCGGTAGAACAGGCCGAAGGTACTGATCGCCAAAAGGCTCTGCGGGGCGACGTAGTTCGGATCGAACGGCGGAACCCCTCCGCCGTGGCCGGCAGCCTCGCCGCCATGCGCCGCCGCCCCGGCAGCGCCCTGCGCCCCCTCGGTGGTCGATGCTGTCAGGTATGTGGCAAGCATTGTTCGCCCCCTAGCTACGACCGGCCGCGGCGCGGCCGGTCAGACTGCCGGCTCCCGGCCGATCAGGCGAAGAGCAGCAGCAGCGCGACGAGCAGCGAAAAGATGCCCAGAGCTTCGGTCACGGCGAAGCCGAAGATCAGGCGGCCGAACTGGCCGTCGGCAGCCGAAGGATTGCGCAGCGCGCCAGCCAGGTAATTGCCGAAAATGGTGCCGAGGCCGATGCCGGCGCCGCCCATGCCAAGGCACGCAATGCCTGCGCCGATGTACTTTGCTGCTTCCGCTTCCATGGTTAGCTCCTTTGGATGGATGTTGTGCGGTTGGTTTTCAGGCGGCGGACCGCCGGTGAAACGGTGTCAGTGTCCCGGATGGATGGCGTCGTTCAGGTACATGCAGGTCAGAACGGCGAACACATAGGCCTGCAGGAAGGCCACCAGGAACTCAAGGCCGGTCAGGGCGACCGTCATGGCGAGCGGCAGGATCGAGCCCACCACGCCGACGAAACCCATGGCGCTCATCGAAACGATGAAGCCGGCAAACACCTTCAGCGTGATGTGGCCGGCGAGCATGTTGGCGAAGAGACGGACGGAGAGGCTGATCGGACGCGAGAGGAACGAGATCACCTCGATCGCGACAACGAGCGGCACCAGCACGCCGGGCACGCCATGCGGAACGAACAGGTTCAGGAAGCCAAGCCCGTGCTTCATGAAGCCGTAGACGACGACGGTGCCGATCACCAGCATCGCCAGCATGAAGGTAACGATGATGTGGCTCGTGACCGTGAAGAAATAAGGGAACATGCCAAACAGGTTGGCGACCAGCACGAACATGAACAGCGAGAAGACGAGCGGGAAGAAGCGCATGCCCTGCGTTCCGGCCGCGTCGCGCAGCATCGAGGCGACGAACTCGTAGGACATTTCCGAGATCGACTGCAGCCGCGACGGCACCATGCCGCGGTTCGACGTCGTCATGTAAAGGAATGCCGAGGCGGCGGCGGCCGTCGCCACCATGAACAGCGACGAATTGGTGAAAGACACGTCGAGACCGCCGATGTTCAGGTCGACCAGTTTCGAGATCTGAAACTGATGGATCGGATCGTTTGCCACCGTCTACCCTCATCCTTGCCCGCAATAGCGGTCCTGTTCCATGCCCGCGCCGGGCGGCGCGCTATTTCCTGGCGGATCGCTCCGCTTTCTGCGCCTCGGCGGCTGACTGAACCAGCCCGGCCGTGCGCAGCACATTCAAAACCCCGGCGCCAAAGCCGAGCAGCAGGAACGCGATCAGCCCGAAGGGCGCGGTTCCCGCCAACTTGTCCAGCCCCCAGCCAAGGCCCGCGCCGACCACGATGCCGGCGATGAACTCGCTGGAGAGGCGCAGCGCCTTGCCGTAACCGGTCGCATCGCGCCCAGCACGGCCCTGGTCTGTCGCCGCCTCTTGCGATTGACGCACCTTGAGCGCCGCGTCGAGCGAAGCCCGGCGCCGCGCCAGATCGGCATCCTCGCGGTTGGTGGTCTCATCCATCGAAGCTGCTCCGTCGCGGCGGCTAATGCCTCAAGCGGATGCGTGAAGCAAGCCCGCACGACACAGTTCGTTGGTATGACCCCCTGTTGAAGGCGCGCGCACCATAGTTTTGCCAAACAGCCTAGTCAAGGCGCGCGGAATGTGGCAGTGAATTCAATTTGTCTATAAAAATCAATATATTAAATGCTTGCAGGGCGCGGGTTGCACATTCGCCGCACCCCGCAACTGCGTGGCAGACGTCTCAACTCCAGCCGCCGCCGCGCGTGCGGTAGAAAATGTGCAGGCCGATGCGGCTCAGGCGCTTCATCGACGAAGCCCATTTCGGCTGCACATAGGTCGCATGATAATGGGTGGCGGAACCCACTTCCGGGAGCCAGATTCGCCCGGAGGTCACCCCGGCCGCGATGTCTCGGGCCTGGCGCCAGTGGCGGGGCGAATCGATGCGATCCTTGATACCGTCGCAGGCGAAGGAAAACTGGCAACGGTTGTGCCAGTCGTCATTCTGGTAGACGACGCCGCAGATCGTGTTGGGATAGGCCGGATTGCGCACCCGGTTGAGAATGACCTGCGCAACGGCCGCCTGACCCATCGCCGATTCGCCACGCGCCTCGAAGTAGATTCCTTCCGCCAGGCATTTCTGCTCGGTCTTCGAGAAGGCGGCCTTCGGCAAGGAACGCTTGGCCCAGGCATGGTCACCCCGTCCGAGCGGCGGCACGAAGGCCTTCGGCTCCGGCTTTTCTTCCTTCTTCAACAGGCTGTCGAAGGGCGACCGCCGTGCGAAATCCGGCGCCGGCGGGGCGTAGGCGACGGCCAGCAGATCGTCCTGCGGCTTTTCCAGCACGCGCGCGATCGCGGTCGCGTCTTGCGCCGGAGCAAGCTTCGGCTTGTCCTTGCGGACGTGAAAAGCCGTGGCGATGAGGATTTCCTTGCCGGCGATCTCGGGCCTGGCGAAGGCCATCATGCTCTTTTCGCCCAGCGTCGGGCGCAGGATCATGCTCTGGCGCTCGAGGATCGTGCCCGCGTTGAAGGCCTTCGGCGGCGTGACCGGCGCAATGGTGACGATGCGCCCGGATTTCTCAGCGCGATTGATGCGCGCCTCGTCCGGCGTGTCCGGCGTCTCCGCCTTGACCGGGTCAAAGACCACCGGGCCGACCTGCGGCGCTGTGACGCCGCTGCCTGCAATCGCGCCGGTGACGGCGGTGTCGACCCCGAACTTCACTTGCGCCTTCTGGATCGAGCCGGCGGCCGCCCGTTCAAGCACGGTCGCCCAGCGCGGCGCATCGCCCGCCTCGCCGGCGATCATGCCGGTGACATCCTGCAGCGCCACGGCGGAGGGATTGAATATGGCGAAAAGCGTTCCAAGCACGGCGGGCGCCACGAGATTGCCGATACGGCGGCGCCCCAAGGTATCCGGTCTGGCCAAGGCCCCAACTCCAACACGCTACGCAAACAAGTGCAAACCCGGAATGCCCCGACAAACTGCCCCCCGGAGCGATGTGACCGGACCGCCACTGGATATGAAAATGCGAGATTAACCTTGACCGGTGGTTAACGGCGGTCCGGAATCCGGACCGGGGCCGATGGGCGATCCGCGATCAGCCCTTCCTGGCCCGTCCAGCGAACGGGTTGTCGCCCGTGCGCAGATGGATGCGGATCGGCACGCCGGGCAGATCGAAATCCTTGCGCATGGCGTTCACCAGATAGCGCAGGTAGGATTCGGGCATGGCGTCCGGGCGCGAACAGGACAGCACGAAACCGGGCGGGCGGGCCTTCACCTGCGTCATGTACTTGAGCTTGAGGCGGCGGCCGGACACCGCCGGCGGCGGATGCTGCGCCACCGTCCCCTCAAGCCAGCGGTTGAGCCGGCCCGTGGAGATGCGGCGGTTCCAGGTTTCGTCGGTCGCGCCCACCTCGCGCATCAGCCGCTCCAGCCCGTAGCCGGTCTGGCCGGAGATCGGCACGGCGCGGATGCCGCGCGCCTGCGGCAACAGGCGGTCGGTGCGCTCGCGCAGATCGGCAAGGGCGGCCTGGGGATCGTCGATCAGATCCCACTTGTTGAAGGCGATCACCGGCGCCCTGCCCTCGCGGATCACGAGGTCGGCGATCTGCAGATCCTGCTTCTCGAAAGGCTGGGTGGCGTCGAGCACGACGACGACGATCTCGGCGAAGCGTATGGCGCGCAAGGCATCGGCGACCGAAAGCTTCTCCAGTTTCTCCTGTACCCGCGCCTTGCGACGCAGGCCGGCGGTATCGAACATGCGGATGCGCCGGCCGTGCCATTCCCAATCGACCGAGATCGAATCGCGGGTGATGCCGGCCTCCGGCCCGGTCAGCAGCCGGTCCTGTCCGAGATAGCGGTTGATCAGCGTCGACTTGCCGGCATTCGGCCGGCCGACGATGGCGATGCGCAAGGGGCGCGTGTCGTCATATGGCGCGATGTCGGCGTCGTCCGCGGCTTCGCCGACATCGACATCGGTGAGCGCCGCTTCTTCCGCCGCCTGCGGATCCTCCTCGCCCGGGATCGCGCCGCCGAGCGCCTCCACGATGGCGTCGCGCAAATCGCTCATGCCGAGCCCGTGTTCGGCCGAGATCGGACACGGGTCGCCGAGACCGAGCGAATACGCGTCGTAGAGCCCGCTCTCGGCGCCACGCGCTTCCGCCTTGTTGGCAACCAGAACGACCGGCTTGCCGGTGCGCCGCAGTATGCCGGCGAACACCGTGTCGGCCTGCGTCAGGCCCGTTCTGGCGTCGACGACGAACAGCGCCACATCGGCCTGCGCGATCGCCGCCTCGGTTTGTGCGCGCATGCGCGCCGACAGCGATTCCTCCGGCCCCTCCTCAAGGCCGGCAGTGTCGATCACGTCGAAGGCAAGATCCATCAGCCGCGCGGCATGGACGCGGCGGTCACGCGTCACGCCCGGCGTATCGTCGACCAGCGCCAGCTTTCGCCCGACGAGGCGGTTGAACAGCGTCGACTTGCCGACATTCGGCCGGCCGACAATGGCGACGCTGAAGGTCATGACGTCAGCTACCGGCCGTCTCGCCAACGCCGGCGGCAACGATCAGGTCGATCATCACGCCGGCGCGTTCACGCACGCCGCGCGGCGCATCGCCATCATCGGCGATTTGGCGAAACAGCGCCTCGGCGTCCTTCAGCCGGCCTTCCTTGTACGCGGCGAGCCCAAGCGCCTCGCGCGCGGCGTGGCGCAGCGGGTTGCCATCGACGGCGAGCGTTTCGACACGCGCTGACACGTCGGCATAGGCGCCGGTGTCGACCAGGATGTAGCCGGCGCGCAGCTTCGCCATCTGGGCAATCGGCTGCGGGTTGGCGGCGTCGTTCGCCACCTTGTCGAAAGCGGCGACCGCGCCGGCCGTGTCGCCCTTCTTCTGCAGTTCGGTCGCCGCGCGCATGGCCGCCAGCACCGGGTAGGCGCCGTAACCGTCCTTTTGCAGCGCTTCGAGCGCGGCAATGGCTTCGTCGGCCTTGCCGTCATTGGAAAGCTGCAAGGCCGCAAGAAATCGGTCGCCCGAGGTCGAGGCCTGACGCTCGACCCACCATTCCCAGCCGCGCCATGCGGCGGTTGCCAGCACCACCAGCACCGCGGCGGCGATCAGCAGCTTGCCATAGCGCGACCACAGATCCCTGGCGCGGTCTGCGCGCAGTTCCTCGTCAACCTCGCGGATGAAACTGTCGTCGGACATGATCAGGCCTTGCCTTCGGTTTGTGCGGCGCTTTTAGCGGTTTTTGGCGGCAAGGGAAGGGCTGAGCCGGTTACGCCACCGGAATCGGCGGCACACCGAACAGCCACAGGTGCAGTTTCCACACGAACAGCAGATAGACGGCAACGCCGACGGCGACCACGATGGCGTCGTTGCGCCAGGGGCCTGCCACCGGCAAAGGTCCGCCACGCCGTTTCACCGCAATGCGGTTGACAACCGCCCAGACCAGGAACGAGCCGAACAGCAGGATCGACGCGAGGTCGCCGTTCGACAACAGGTGCCCGAAGGCCCAGATCTTCACCGCCAGCAGCATCGGGTGCTTGACCGCCGCCTTGATGTGCGAGGCGGGAAGATCGCCCGATGCGATGATGATGAAGGCAAACAGCATCAGCAGCGCGTTGATGTGCTTCAGCCAGACGGGCGGTTCGTAGAGCACGGGCGCCGCCGGCCAGGCCAGCGAATAGCCCCAGACGATCAGCACCAGACCGAGGGCCGCAACAATCGAGTAGATGCCCTTCCACGGGCCGATGCCGCGCGCGGCAATCTGCGCGTCGCGAAAGCCGGGCGCGGCCATGCGCACGGAATGGATGCCGAGAAACAGCACGAGGCCGAGAATGAGGACGAGCATGCGCGATCTCCTGTCGGGTGCGGTGTCGCAACAGCACCGGATATAGGTCGTTCAAGCCGGTAATACCATTGCGATGGCGTGACGAATGCCTAAACTCGCGCCATGACAATTCTACCGGACCATGCCCGAGCGCTTCTTGAGGCGAAGCGCGCCGAACTCGAATCCCTCTCACAAGCCTCGCAAGACATGCGCGCCGCAGTGGAACTCGACCAGACATCGGTCGGCCGCGTTTCGCGCATCGACGCGCTACAGCAACAGGCAATGGCCACCGCAGCAGAGCGCGCACGCAAGCGCGATCTGGTGCGCATCGAGATGGCGCTGCGCCGGCTTGGAGAAGGCGAATACGGTTTCTGCGCCGAATACGGCGAGGAGATCGCCGACGGCCGCCTGCGCATCGACCCGATGGCGGAAAAATGCGTGGCGTGTGCGCGGTGAGACGACCGCCATCGAGAACGGCCACAAAGCCGGCCCGCCTGCCTACCCGGCCGGATGGATCGTATGCGGTTCCCCGTCGGTCGCTTCTGGCGTGCGGGTGCGGCCGTGGATGTCGAACCACTCCTGCTCGATCTCGTCCAGCGTCTTGCCCGAGAAAGCCGCTTCGAAGGCAGCGAGGCGCTTGTAGATCGACAGCAGTTCGACGATCGTCGTCCATGAATTCACCAGATACTGGAACGAGTTCGAAACCTGCCCGAACGCGGTCAGAATCTGCTGCAGGATGCCGAAGGTGATCTTGCCGGCAGCAATGGTCGGAATCAGGATCAGGTAGGCGAATATGTTGTCAGCTTGCAGGTACATGCTGCGGGCGACGTTGAAATACATATAGTGAAAATACAGACGGAAATAGTTCTTGCGCACGTTGGCGAACAGTTCGGCGACGGTCGGCGGCTGGGCGCGATCTGCATTGTCTTCGCCATAGACCAGTTCCTTGCGGTAAGCGGCCTCGACGCGCTGGTTGCGGAATTCGAGCCCGGGAAGCTTGATCCCGACCAGCGCCAGCGTCACGGTGCCGAACAGCGACCAGAAGATCGCCGCATTGAACAGCGGCGCCGGTATCGCGCCCAGCAGCGGCAGTTCGGTCACATACTGCGACAGCGAGAACAGCACCGGAAGGAAGGCGAACAGCGTCATCACCGAATCGACGATGGAGACGCCAAGCCCCTCCATGATGCCGGCGAAGCGCATCGTGTCTTCCTGCACACGCTGCGACGCGCCTTCGATGGTGCGCACTTCCTTCCAGCGCGCCATGTAGTAGTCGTTCATCGCCGTGCGCCAGCGGAAGATGTAGTGGCTGACATAGAACCGCGTCAGCACGAACACGCCGAGCGAAACGAAGGCGATCTGCGCAAAGATCAGGATGAGGCCGTAAAGATCGGCGGCGGTGACGGTCGAATTCGGGCTCAGCGCGCCTTGCACCGAATCGAAGAACGGACGACGCCAGTTGTTGATCGCAACCGATACCTGCACGCCGAAATAGGTCGAAAACAGGATCAGCGCCGAACCGGCGATCGACCATCCCTGCCAGGGATGGGGCGAATACCAAGCCCAGAACGCATAGAAGGCCGCGCTCATCACCGCGTAGTAGAGGTAGAACCAGAGGAAGCCCGGTGTGACGAAGTAGCCGAGGCCAACGATAGGCTCCGCGTCCGGCGCCTCGGGCGGAAAGCCGAGCGCGGCGCCGATGCTTTCGCCGACCGTGTACCAGATCGCCACCGCGACCGCCGACCAGACGAGCACCGACAGGAAAAACAGCTTCGGCTGCGGGAAGAACGATCGGAACATGGCGGGAAATGCCTCTCGGGTGGGTACGCCATACCGGCGCTTCGATGCGACTCACCTGCCCCTATAGCGCGGCTTGGCGGTCACCGTGAATGAATTCCCCGTCATCTGACCGCATGGCGCACCGGCCAGGCGAGCGCGGCGGCGGCAAGCAGGGCGGCGGCTGCGGCTAGGCTCGGCGCGGCGTAGGAACCGGTCGCCTCAGCCGCATAGCCCGCGACCACCGGGCCGATGATCTGGCCGGCGCCGAAAGCGGCAGTCATCGTCGCCAGCGCGCGCCTTGTGGCCGGTCCAGCCAGTTGTCGGCCGATCGCCAGCCCGTAGGCCGTCCCCGCAACGAAGGTGCCGCCGAGCAGAATCCCGCCGAGCAGCGGGCCGGCCAGCCCCGGCACGGCGACGCTTGCGGCGACGCCGACAGCCTCCACCAGACAGCCGATGACGAAGGTCGCGGTGTAGCCGAGGCGGCGCACGGCATGATTCCACAGCCACACCGATGGTGCGGCAGCCAATCCCGTCGCCAGCCAGACGCCCGGCTCGAACAGCGCCGGAGCGCCGCTGTTGCGCACGATGGCGACGAGAAAGGTGGCGGTGACGATGTAGCCGAAACCGAACACGCCATAGGCGGCGACGATGCGCAGCAGCGCAGCGTTCCAGACAAGCGCCGGTTCGCGCGCCGCATCTCCGGTCTTCACAGGGCCGTCGCGCACCAGCATCGCCACGACGACGACACCGGCGAGCGACAAGGCGGCCGCGCCGATCCACCCCGAACGCCAGCCGCCATGGGCCAGCATCAGCGCGCCGATCAGGAGCGAAGACACCGAGATGCCGAGGCCGACGCCGCCGAAGTGCAGCCATTGCTTGTCGAAAGCGTTCGCCGCCGCCAGATGGCTGAAGACGATAGTAGAGATGAACACCATCACGAAGGCGCTGGCGACGCCGGCGGCAAAGCGGATCGACAGGAAAACCGCCAGGGATCCGGTCAGCGCCATGGCGAGACAGAGCAGTCCGCTTGCCAGCAGCGAGACGAGCATGACGGCGCGCTCGCGTCCGGCGCCCCACCCGCCGGCGGCGAGAATCGCGCCGACGAGATAGCCGAGATAGTTTGCCGAGGCGATCAGCCCGGCGTTGGCCGCGGACATGTCCAGCCCGGCCATCATGCCGGGCAGGATCGGCGTGTAGACGAAGCGGCCGATTCCCATGGCCACCGCCATGGCGACGGTGCCGCCAAGGGTGAGTTTCAGCAGGGAGGAGGATTCGTCGCGCACATCCGGTCCATAGCCGTTGCTGGCGCATCCGTCACCACTGCGGCGAACCGGCGGCGCATTCGCCGCCGCGTGTTTCTCAAGGCGTGAGCGTTCGCAGGAAGGCCAGTAGCGCGGCCTTGTCGTTTGCCGTCAGGTCGAGGCGTTGCAATTCGCTGTGCCCTTGCGGCGCGGCCGGCGCCGCCGAATAGTGGTCGATCGCCGCCTCCAGCGTCTCGATTTGGCCGGCGTGCATGTAGGGTGGACGCGCCGCGACGCCGCGCAAGGTCGGCGGCTTGAAGGCGCCTTCGAAGGCGTGTTCGTCGCGGCTCATGAACCGCAGTTCGGCGCATTGCTCCGGCGCCGCATCGCTGTAGGGGCCAAGACAGTTGAATTCGTCGCCGTCGAGCATCGCCAGTGCGGCGGCGCGTCCGGGGTCGGGCTTGCGGCCGGCCGCCGCCGGCACGCCGGTGTTGTGAAAATGCTCGTCGGTCAGGCGCGGTCCGTTGTGGCAGTTGATGCACTGGCCGCGACCGATGAACAGCTTCAACCCTTCGGTCTCCTGCGGCGTGAACCGGTCCGCGTCGGCCGGCTTTTGCCCTTCTGCGACCGCGCGCACATACCGGTCGAAACGGGTTTGCGCCGGCGTCAGCGTCCGCTCGAAGGCGGCGATCGCCTTGCCGCCATTGGCGAACACGCGGTTGATGGCGTCGCGCGCGGCGGCGTCAAGGTTCTCCCACGCGGCGATTTCCGCCGGCGTTCCGAACGGGCCGGCGGAGGCCGGCGCTCCGGTCAGATCGGGCAAAGGGCCGAACACTGCCCGGTACGGTTCGCCATGCTGCGATGCGATGCGCCGGGCGAAGGCGGTGCGGGTTGTGGCGTGTTCAACAGCGCTTTCGAGCGGACCGAGCGCCTGCGACCACAGCGAATCCTTGCGCCCGTCCCAGAACAGGAACGGCGACCATGCGACGCCGGCAAGCGGCATGGTGCGCCGGTCGGTTTCGCCGACGCCCCTGCCGAGCGGCAGGTCGTCCTGGAATTGCCGGTCGGCAAGGTGGCAGGTGGCGCAGGCAACCTCTCCGTTGGCCGAAAACCCGGCATCGGCAAACAGCGCCGCGCCCAGCGCCGCCGCTTCCCCGTTTGTATCGTATGCATTTGAAGGATCGTCCGGCGCCGGCGCGAGCGCGTCGATGGTCAGCGATTTCGCCACGGCGATCTGTTCGGGCGTCAGATCATCTTGGCAAGCAGAGAGCCCGAACAGCGCGACCAGCAACGCCACGGACGCAAAAAGGCCATGCAGTCGCGACGGCATCGTCAGAGCACGAGGTTGAAGGTCACGGCGTCCCGGACCCCGCCAGCGTCGATCACGAGCTTGAACTCCCACCAGCCGCCCATGTTGAAGCGCACACCTTCGACGAGGTAGCGCCCGTCTCCGAGCGCTTTCGTCATCTGCGGGCTTGTCGGCAAGCCGTGGCCGTGTTGCGGCATGCCGCCGTCGATGGCAATCGTCGCGCCGTCCACGGCCGCGCCTTGCGGAGTTTTCACTGTGACGACCCAGTTGTGCAGCGGCCCTTGCGTCGCCTCGCCGGCCTCCGGCGCCACCGATACGGAGAACGCGCCGTTTGCCGTGACCTTCGTGCGGGCAAGGTCGAGATCGGCCGGCGGCGGCTGCAGCATTTTCCATGCCATGAACGCGCCCGCCGCGACGACAAGCACGGCAAGCGAGACGATGACAAGGCGAAGGCGCGACATGCGATCTCCAGAACGAGCGGTTTGGATCGGGGAATTTTTAATACAAGAACATGCGAATGTAAAAACAAACATGGGCGCGAAAGCGGCGCTGTTGTCGCACCCGTCAGCCGCGCAGCGCCAGCCGGATCTGCTTTTCGATTTCGAGAACGATGAGAAGCGCAACGCCCGCGCCGACGATGACAAGCCCTTCGATGAGCGGCACGCCGACCGTGCCGAACACGCGTTGCATCGGCGGCAGGTAGGTGACCGCAAACTGGCTGAGGGTGACGAGTGTGACGGTCACCCACACCGCCGGCGTGCCGCGCACCGCCTGCCATGTCAGGGACGCGCCATGGATGTTGCGCACGAAAAACAGGTGGAAGATCTCCAGCACCACCAGCGTGTTCATCGCCATTGTCTGCGCCAGTTCCGCCGTGTGGCCGCGGTCGATCGCCCAGTTGTGGATCGCAAACACCGCCGCCATGAACAGCATCGACACCACCGCCACATGCCAGACCAGACCGCCACCCAGCAGCGGTTCGTTGCGGCGGCGCGGCGGGCGCTGCATGGCCCGCGCCTCGCCGGGCTCGAAGGCAAGCGCTAGGCCGAGCGTCACGGCGGTGATCATGTTGACCCACAGGATCTGCACCGGCGTGACCGGCAGTGCAAGGCCGAGCAAAAGCGCCGCGACGATCGCCATCGCCTCGCCGGCGCTTGTGGGCAGCGTGTAGCCGATCACCTTGCGAATATTGTCGTAGGCTGTACGCCCTTCGCGCACGGCGGCCGCGATCGTTGCGAAATTGTCATCGGCCAGCACCAGCAGCGCCGCTTCCTTTGCCGCCTCGCTGCCCTTGCGGCCCATGGCGATGCCGACATCGGCGCGTTTCAGCGCCGGCGCGTCGTTGACGCCGTCGCCGGTCATGGCGACGACAAGTCCGTGCGCCTGCAGCGCCTGCACAAGTCGCAGTTTATGATGCGGGCTGGTGCGGGCAAACACATCGACATCGCCGACAACCTCGCGCAGCCGGGCATCGTCCATCGCGTCAAGATCGGCGCCGGTGAGCGTTCGTTCGGTACGCTCCAGCCCGATCTTTTTGCCGATGGCGCGCGCGGTCGCGGCATGGTCGCCGGTGATCATCTTCACGTCGATCCCGGCGGCCCGGCATTCGGCAATCGCCGTCACCGCCTCCGGGCGCGGCGGGTCGACCAGGCCGACAAGGCCGATCAGCGTCAGCCCGCCAGCGACAGTATCGTGAGCAAGTATCGCGCCTGTGGCGGCCGGACGCTCGGCAAAGGCGAGTACACGTTCGCCTGCGGCGGCGATTTCGTCGGCGCGGGCAAGCCAGGCTTCCGCGTTGACCGGCGCGCGCCCGCCATCGGCCGTCAGCACGTGGTCGCACATGGCGATGATCTGCTCCGGCGCGCCCTTTACATGGATCCGGTCGCCGCCCGGCAGGCCGCGATCCAGCGTCGCCATGTATCTGTGGCCGGCATCGAAGGGGATGACAGCGTGGCGGGTCGCCTGCGGTGTTATGGCGGCGAGGTCGGGCGCCAGCTTGCCGGCCATGGCGAGCAGCGCACCCTCCATCGGATCGCCTTCCACCGCCCAGCCGTCGCCCCGGTTGGCGATCGCCGCATCGTTGCACAAGGTGGCGGCGCGGGCGATCCGCTCCAGCAAGAGGTGATCCCGGCCCGACACGGCCCGGTCGTTGAGCGTGATGGCGCCAGCCGGTTCGTAGCCCGTCCCGGACAGCGAGAACATGTCAGCGCCGACAGCGACGGTCGCCGCCAGCATTTCGTTTCTCGTCAGTGTACCGGTCTTGTCGGTGCAGATCACCGAGACGGCTCCCACGGTCTCGATTGCCGGCAGCTTGCGCACGATGGCGTTTCGTCGCGCCATGCGGGTCACCGCGACCGCCAGCACAATGGTCATCACCGCGGGCAGGCCTTCGGGAATTGCAGCGACAGACAAGCCCACGACGGCCATGAACAGATCGACGAACGGCATGTGGCGCAGGAAATAGCCAAAGGCCAGCAGCAAGGCGGCGATCACCAGGATCAGCGCTGTCAGCCAGCGGGCAAACACGTCCATCTGCGCCACCAGCGGCGTGACGAGCGTCTCCACTTGGCCAAGCAGTCCGGTGATGCGCCCGACTTGCGTGTACCGGCCGGTGGCGACGACGACCCCGCGGCCGGCGCCATGGGCGACCAGCGTGCCGGAGAACGCCATCGATGTCCGGTCGCCAAGAGGCGCATCGGCGGCGACGGGCGCAACCTGCTTGTCGACCGGCACCGATTCGCCGGTCAGCACCGCCTCCTCCACGCGCAAGCCATTGGCCTCGATCAGCCGCAGGTCGGCGGGGACGCGGTCCCCCGCCTCGACCAGAACGATATCGCCGGGCACAAGGCCCGCGGCGTCGATTTCCTGCCGTTTGCCGTCGCGCAAGACGTTGGCGTGCGGCGTCAGCATCGCCTGGATCGCCTGCATGGCCTGTTCGGCGCGCCCTTCCTGCACGAAGCCGATCGCCGCATTGATGAGCACCACGGCAAGAATGACCGAGCTGTCAACGAGATGATCGAGGCCGGCGGTGAGGAGGGCAGCCCCCAGCAGGACGTAAATCAGGACATTGTTGAACTGGGAGAGGAACCGCAGAAGGACCGGACGCTTCGGCGGCGGCGGCAGGCGGTTCGGGCCATGCTCGGCAAGGCGCGCGGCGACCTGCGTTTCCGAGAGGCCGGACGTGGTCGCGCCAAGCGTCGCCAGAACGGCCGGCACGGGTTCGGCATGAAAAGCCGGATTGCTGTCGGTCATCGCGCTCCCGGACGTCTTGCGATTTCGGAGGGGACCATCCCGTCCGACACAGCGTCCCTCCTGCCTAGGGGACAAAACCGTCAACGCCATGACATGGCGCTAGTCACAATCCGTTTCGCGGCCACCTCAACCCTTGCGCACCATCACAGCAACATAAAACCCGTCAGTGCCAGTGCGCGCCGGCGTCAGCGTCACGCCGCCGACCGCGTCGGCATGGGGCTGTGCCGCGTCTTGTCCGAACAGGGCGCGCCAGTGTGGCGCGAGCTCCACCGGATCGAAGTGAGGATGGCGTTGGCGGTGCGCCGCAACCTGGCCACCATTTTCTTCCGCGAAGACAGAGCAAGTGACATAGACCAAGGCGCCGCCGCGCTTCACAAAACGCGCCGCCTCATCAAGCACCGTACGCTGTTCGTCCAACCGCTCGGCAAGCGCCTTTTCGGTCAGTTTCCATTTGGCGTCCGGCCGCCTCCGCCAGGTGCCGGAGCCGGTGCAGGGCGCATCGACCAGCACGAGATCCATCCGCGCCTCGAGCGCGCCAAGATCGGCTCCGGCTGGATGAACCTGCACATTGCGACAACCGGCGCGCTGCAGCCGCTCGAAGATCGGCGCCAACCGCGTCTTGTCCGCGTCGGTCGCATGGATCTGGCCCTTGTTTTCCATTGCGGCCGACAAGGCCAGCGTCTTGCCCCCCGCCCCGGCGCACAGATCGAGCGCCTGACGTCCGGCGAAACGCGCGGCCAGAAGCGCAGCGACCTGGCTGCCCTCGTCCTGCACCTCGAACCATCCCTTGCGATAGCCCGGCTCGGCCGTGACATTCGGCAATCGCGCCGGCCCTTCGCCAGCGGGAATGCGGATGCCGTGCGGCGCAAGCCGTGCCGCCACCGCGCCGGTGCGCGCCAGTTCCTTCAGTACCTTGTCGCGGGTGGATTTCAGCGTGTTTGCGCGCAGGTCGAGCGGCGGTCGCCCGGTCAATGCGGCGGCTTCCTTCACCCATTCATCGCCAAAAGACGCCTGAAGATGCGGCGCGCACCACGACGGCGCGTCGGCGCGCACATGGTCCGGCGCTTCCGCAAGGTCACGCGCAAGCGCCGCCTGCAGCTTCGCAACGGGGATCTCCGGCGCATGGGCGTCGCCGGCGAACGCCTCTTGCAATTGTTCCGGCGAAAGCCCCCACTGCCGCAGCAACGCGGAGAAGATGATTGCCGAAGGCGTATCCTCGCCCGTCACCCAAGCGTGGCTGGAGCGCTTGCGAAGCGCGTCATAGACGAGGTTGCCGATCGCGGCGCGATCGCCGGCCCCGGCGAAGCGGTGCGCCTGGCCCCAATCCTTCAGCGCCTCGGAGACCGGACGGTGTCGCCCGTCCACCGCCTCGATCACCTCGATGGCCGCCGCCACCCTTCCGCCAAGCCGCATGTCCGATTTCCTGCCCGCATTGTTGAGATCGCGAATACGCCAGCCGCCGGGTCGCATACAGCGTCAGCACGGACATCGGTATGAGTCAGTGCCGGCCTCAAGTCTCGGGCGCGGCGCTGTGGCGCGATTTCCAGTCGTCCAGAATCTCCTTCGGCGCAACGCGCTTGCTGAACTCCGCGCGCACCTCCACCCAAGCGAACTTCATCGAATTGCGCACGATTTCCGCGTCGAGACGCTTCAGTTCATCAGCGATCGGCGCGAACCGCACAAGAGCCTTCGGGCTCTCGGAAAAATGCTTGTCGCCGTCGAGTTCCCAGTCGGTCGCTGCAAGGCGTTGGCGAAACGCAGCAAGCCAGGTTGCGCGCAATTCCGCTGTGGCGTCTTGCGCGGCCATGGCGCTGATGCCCTCCTGGAAGCAACGGGCGGCGAGGCTGTCACGCGCCGCTGCGTCACCGTCTGCCCCCGGAAAGATCTCGCCGGCGGCCCAAATCGAGGCATCGGCCAAGCAAGCGGCGATCACATGCAGCTTGGCGATATTGAGCGACTCGATGAAGACATCATCCTTGAACATGCGCGGATAGTTCATGCCCATGCGCGTCTTCACATAGCCGTACAGCTTGTGCTGGGCGACGAAGAACGCACGGGTGCGCACGAAAACAGAAAGCGACTCCACGTCGGCGATCGGCCCGCTATCGCGGCGCGACCAGAGGCGTCCCGCAAACAGCGCGGCAATGCGTGCGGCAATTCCGCGAACAGGTTCTTGTGTCGTCATGCTGCCTTGTGCCGGCATTCCTTGCGTAGCGACATAATACCATGGTTTCGGTTTCATTACCGCACGGCTCCTGTATCCTCAAAGCAGTTTCGCATGCGACCGGCTTCCCGTCGGCGCATCCGGGGCAGAGAGTATACAAGGGGAGGACTATCCATGTCTGCTGGCGACGCTGGCAACTACGAGGCCCATTGGGCCAAAACCCGGACGCTCACATACGTCATTCTGGCGCTGTGGGCGCTGTTCGGCATCATCGTGCCGTGGATGGCCGGATCGCTCAATTCCATGAGCTTCCTCGGCTTCCCGCTCGGCTATTACATGTGCGTGCAGGGCTCGCTGATTGCGTTCCTGCTGCTGATTGTCGTCCAGAACTGGCGTCAGGACCAGATCGACGACGAATTCGGCGTCGGCGATTGAGGGGAGGCTGACAATGGCAGACACGGAAACAAAGAAGGGCGGCTTTATCGACAATCTCGGTAAGGTCTATGCCTTGTATACGTTGGGGTTCCTTGGATTTTTCGCCCTCATGGCGGTGCTGGAGAGCATGGGCGCCAGCGCCGAAACGATCGGCATCGGCTTCCTGCTTTTCACGATCAGCATCTACGCCCTGATCGGCTGGCTGTCTCGCACGACGCAGGTTGACGCCTACTATGTCGCCGGCCGCGAAGTGCCGGCGCTTTATAACGGCATGGCCACGGCGGCGGACTGGATGAGCGGCGCGTCCTTCGTGGCGCTCGCTGGCGGCGTCTATTTCGGCGGCTACCCCTATCTCGGGTTCATCGTCGGCTGGACGGGCGGCTATGTGCTGGTGAACTCGCTGATGGCGCCCTACCTGCGCAAGTTCGGCTGCTACACCGTGCCGGACTTCATTGGCACGCGCTACGGCGGCAATACCGCGCGGTTCGTCGCCATCATTGTGCTGGTTGTCGCCTCGTTCACCTATGTGACGGCGCAGATCGCGGCGACCGGAACGATCGCCGCTCAGACACTTGGCATTCCGTTCCATCTCGGCGTCTATCTCGGCCTGCTTGGCATATTCATCTGCTCGATGCTTGGCGGCATGCGCGGCGTCACCTGGACACAGGTTGCGCAGTACATCGTGCTGATCGTCGCCTATCTCGTGCCGCTGATCTGGATGTCCAACAAGCAGGGCTTCGGCATCATACCGCACTTCAGCTACGGCGATGCGCTGCAGAGAGTTGTCGAACTTGAGCAGGCGCTCGGCGTTGGCGCCAAGCCGGCGGCGGAAGCGGCCGCACAATTGAAGGAACAGGGTGTGACCGGCGTTGCGGCGCTGACCACGCTCACCAACGCGCCTGAAGGGCAGGGTTGGAAGATGGTTTCGCTGGCGATCTGCATGATGGCCGGCACGGCTTCACTGCCGCACATCCTGATGCGCTACTTCACCACGCCTTCCGTCCGCTCGGCTCGCCGTTCGGTCGGCTGGTCGCTGTTCTTCATTCTGATGCTGTACCTCTCGGCGCCGGCGCTTGCCACGCTGACCAAGTTGCAGCTGCTCGATCCCACATTGGCGACGTCGATCATCGGCAAGCCTTTCGCCGATGTAGCCAATCTGGACTGGATCAAGCATTGGCAATCGGTCGGCATGGTCGGTGTGCTGGATTCCAACAGCAACGGCATCGTGGACATCAACGAGTTCTTCATGCGCGCCGACATCGTCGTGCTGGCGACGCCTGAAATCGCCGGCTTGCCCTTCGTGATCTCCGGCCTCGTCGCTGCCGGCGGTCTCGCCGCCGCCATGTCGACAGCCGACGGACTGCTGCTCGCCATCGCCAACGCGTTGTCGCACGACCTCTACTACTCGATCATCGACCCAAAGGCCGACACCCGCAAGCGTCTCATCGTCGCCCGCGTGCTGTTGATCTTCATCGGTGTGGCCGCGGCCTATATCGCGGCGCAGCGCCTGACGGGCATCCTCGGCGCGGTTGCCTGGGCGTTCGATTTCGCCTGCTCTGGCCTCTTCTTCCCGCTCGTTCTCGGCGTGTGGTGGAAACGGGCCAACACGGCGGGCGCAATTGCCGGCGTGCTGGGCGGCTTCATCGCCGGAACGCTGTACCTGTACCTGGTCAACGACTGGGATGGCGCGGCCGGCACGGCCTATCCGCTGATGGCGCCATGGGCCGGCATCGACAACCTGCGCTTCGGCATCATCGGCATGCCGGTGAGCCTGATCTGCATGGTCGTCGTGTCGCTGATGACGCCGGCTCCGAGCGCAGAGGTGCAGCGCATGGTCGACGAAACGCGCATCCCGCGCGGCAAGTCCATCCTTGGCGCGGCGCACTGATCGCTGTTAAAGGAAACGCGGGGGGCGGGGCCAAGGCTCCGCCCCTTTCTTTTTGCAGGAAGGCAGTCGGAGGCGAAAAATGGAAACCGTGCCGCTCGCGGTGTTGCCGATCTGGGCCGTCATTCTCGATTATGCGCTCGGTATCGTGATGTGGACGCTGATCGGGCGGGCAGCGATGAACATCTTCCTGCCGGAAAACAGCGAGTTCTTCTTCATGAAGGTTTTCGTGAAGGGGACCAATCCGTTGATCCGCCTCTTTTCGCCGATCACGCCGGGCTTCCTCGCCGAACCACTCTACCCCGTCTACGTGGCCTGGTTCTTCTTCATGATCCGGTTTTACCTGATGCCGTGGCTGCTCGGCTATTCGGTCATGGGAATGCTGTCATTTCCGCTGGAAAGCG
>CALMYO010000198.1 GCA_937873685.1 uncultured Paracoccaceae bacterium | reverse complement strand
GCACGCGCGACAACGCGCATGAGTGCGGCGAACTGGAACGGCTGCCCGGCTCCGCCGGCATCAAGGTGTTCATGGGGTCCTCTACCGGCAGCCTGCTGGTGGAAGATGATGACGGGGTGGAAGCAATCCTGCGCCATTGCCGCCGCCGCGCCGCCTTCCATTCCGAAGACGAGTTCCGCCTGCGCGAACGGCTTGGCGAACGCATCGCAGGCGATCCCGCCTCGCACCCGGTTTGGCGCGACGTGGAGGCGGCGCTGCGTTGCACGACGCGGCTCCTGCGCATTGCGCGCGCCGCCCGCGCCCGCATTCACGTGCTGCACATCTCGACAGCTGAGGAGATCGCGCTGCTGCAGGACCACAAGGATATCGCCACCTGCGAGGCGACGCCGCACCACCTCACCCTGACCGCGGACGATTACGCCCGTCTTGGCACGCTTCTGCAGATGAACCCGCCGGTGCGTGACGCCGCCCATCGAGACGGCATCTGGCGCGGCGTCGCCCAAGGGGTCATCGACGTGCTCGGTTCCGACCACGCGCCGCACACGCTGGAGGAAAAGGCCAAGTCCTATCCCGCCTCACCCTCCGGCATGACCGGCGTGCAAACCCTCGTGCCGGTGATGCTCGACCACGTCAACGCCGGCCGGCTCACCCTGCAGCGCTTCGTCGATCTCACCGCCCATGGCCCGCAGCGCATCTTCGGCATCGCCAACAAGGGCCGCATCGCCGCCGGCTACGACGCCGATTTCACCATTGTCGACATGAAGCGCCGCGAGACGATCGCCAATGCGCAGCAGGGATCGAAGGCCGGCTGGACACCGCATCACGGCCGCCAGGTCACCGGCTGGCCGGTCGGGACCATGGTGCGTGGCCGGCGGGTGATGTGGGAGGGCGAGATCGTGATGTCGGGAACCGGCGAGGCGGTGCGGTTCAGCGAGAGTTGACGCGGTAGCGCCTTTCACAGTCCTCGCCGCAGCCGCTCCGCCAATCCCCGCAGCCGCGCCTCGGCCTCTGCCGTCAGCCCGCCGCGGGCGTGGTCGTTGCGCAGTGCGGTCTCGATATCGTCCGCCAGGCGGTCCAGCGTCGCGTGTCCCGGCGTGCGGGAATTCTGGTCGAACAGGTTGATCCAGTCATCGGTGCGATAGCCGGCTTCCAACAACCGGTTGAACGGTTCTTCCGGGCGATTGCCGCCGAATACGAGGCCGATCGCACCGGCTGCAAGCGACAGCGGCGAAAGCACGATGTCGCGCACGCCATCGGCGACAAGCTTCGCCTGGAACAGCACGAGGCGCCGCAGCAGGCGGCCGCGTGTCTGTGCGCGGGCGGGGATTCCCGAAGCGCCGGCATGCTCGACGATGTGCGAATGTACCATCTCTGCTCTCCCCGATCCTGGCCTCAGATGGGGATTGGCAAGGCGTGTTGGAAGGGTTCTTCAATCGCCGGAAACGAAATACACCCACGTCCCGTCCGGCGCGATGCCGACACGGTAGAAGATGTAGGCGCCGAAATTTCTCATTTCCTCATAGTCGCCGGCGGTAACAAGCTTGAACAACTCCACCTTCTGCACCTTGGTCAGGCTGTCGAGCGGCACGGCGAAGAAATACGGCCAGATGTAGAGTTCGCTTGGTTGGCCGGCGTCTACGCGCACATAGCCGGCCTCGAGCACCTCCAGCAGGATGGCGAGGATTTCCTCGCCTTCCCCGTCGCCGGAAATCGAGCGCAGATGGTCGATCGGATCGCCGTCAAGTGTTGCGAGCGACAGCAGTGTCTGGCTGTCACCAAGGCCAATCAGCGGCCGCAACTTCTCGATATCGCCGCTGCGCGCTGTTTCCATCAGAAGTTCGCGCATACGCTTCACTTCGGGCGGCAAAGCCTCAAAGTCGTAACGGATCTCGGCAGGCGCGTCGGCGCTTCCGCCACCGGGCGGCGCCAGCACGTCGCCTTCTGGCGCATTGTCAGGCTGCTCCCCGGTTTGTGGTTCCTTGAACGGTTCGGGCAGGGGAATGAGGCCCGGACCCTGGTGCTGGGCAAAAAACAGTGCCGGTTCGGCAGGGCGTTCGTCCGCGCTCGCGCTGTACGGCGACGCAATCAACGCAAGCACCGCGACCAAGGGCGACAATCGCCTCTTTCGAGGGGTATTGGGCGTCATCACGGCGCTACGGCTCCGCGAGGTTTAATCGGGTTCAGTGCAGCATCCGGTCGCAGGTAAAGTCGCCGGCGTTGATGCGTTTGCGCATGTCGTCGATCATCTCGAGCGCACGCACTTCACCTTCGGCGCGGATGAGTTCGATCAGCGCGGTAGAAATTGCCGCATCGGCGACGATCTCGGCTTCCACCCCTTCCGAAACGGCGTCGGCCCAGGCTTCCGTATGGCATTCGAGCGCCACGAGGCGTTTCTCCTCGGCAATCAGCGCTTCGACTTCGCTTGGTCCACGTCCGTTCATGATCGGCCTCTCGGTCGAATTCGACCTATTCCCTTTACACGCCATTAACACTCTAGCACATGCGCGCCAAAGAAAAGCGCTGGTTTGCAGTTTTCCTGAACAAAGCCTTAACGCCTTGCAGCCGTTGCAAACCTGGCACAGTTCGTCGGCCTCAATTGCCGTACCGGTTGGTGATATCGGCGCTGAGCGCGGCGCCTTCCTGCATGTATCCGCCAAGCGCTGCAATGGCGTTCGGCGTACAGTTTCGATGGACCGCGGCGAAGGCGCGGTAGCCGCGGTTGAAGCTGGCAATCAGCCGGGCGCGACGAAGCGGTTCGGGGTTTTCCGTCTCGATCAAGGTCTGCATGCGTTCGCGCCAGGCATCGCCTTCCTCGCCGCACAGGTTGCGCAGATAGTGAACCGAGCCGAGCACCTCAGCCAGCCTGAGCAGCGCCTTTTCATAGGGCGGATCGGCGGCAAGAACCGGCGCCGGCGTGACCGTCGAAAAGGCCAGAACGGCGCCGATGGCAAGGGACAGGCGAGCGCGCGCGAATGGAAGCATCGTGACGTGATGCGCCAAACGCGCGCTGGCATCAAGCAGGATCAGTCCGTTTCACTTGCCGAGAATTCCGGAACCGGGATGGAAGGCATGCGCGACGAAGGCAAAGGTGACGTCGAATACCGCGTCTTTGCCGCCTTGCGTCACCTTCACCGTGCCGACATCGCGTCCCTCTGAGATCCTGGACGCATCCAGCGCCGAGTTCTGGCCTTGCTCCCAGGTCAGGAGCGTATTGCCGATCTTGAGTTCTCCGCGCGAACGCAGATGTTCAAACGTGACGACGAGGGGATCGGTGTCGCCGCGCACAACGATAACCCGGGCCATCGGCTCGATACCTTCCGGCATGCTGCCGTTGTAGAGAAACGGCCGTTCGGCCGTATCGTATCCGACATAGGGATTGCGGCCGTAATCGCGGATGTGCGTACCGTCCGGCACCAGAACCTTCGCGCCCGGATTTTCCGCGAAGAATGCGCCGAAAGGCTCCATGCGCGAAGCAAGCATTGTCAAGCGCGTACCGGCATAGGTACCTGCGATGGCTTCGCCGTTGAACTGCTGCCACCAGCTGTCCGACTGCCGATCATACATGACGAGATCGGAATTGCGTAGCTTGCCCGTGGTTCCGAAATCCAGCGTCGCGCCGTTCACCCGCCGGTCGAAGACGATCGCCGAGTTGCATAACGGGCAGTAGGTCACGGTGACGGGGATGCCGGCCACGGTGTCGTTGGCGATTTCATGCCACATCAACACCCGCACCGGGTAGGCGCGGACCTCACCGCCGACCTCGAGCCGGATCACCGGTTCCTGTGCGCCGATATCGGAAATCTCGTTCGCCGCGCGGAACTCCGGCCTGTCGATTGCCGGGATCCCGTCGCGTGGCGGTCCGCCGGATATCACGTCGTTGAGATCGACGGTTGTGCGATCAAAATCGGTGCGCCAGCCTTCGCGTTTCCAGTTTTGCGGATCTGCAAAGGCGGAACCGCAAACCGCCATCACGGCGAGCATTGTTGCAAACAAGTGTCGCATTCATTGCATTCCCAGCTTCGCATCTGCGCACTATCCGACGGACCGCGCCAAAACGCACCGCACGATTTCTCACGATGCAGTGAGCGGTGCGATGAACTCGCGCACGCTGTCGGTCAGGTCGAGCGCGAGCGCATCCGCGACGCCGTACCATCCGGCATGCGCCGCATCGTCGCCGGCAACAGGTTCTCCCTCCGCGACCGCCTTGAACACGCTGAGCACGAAAGGCGACACAAGCCTGCCTTGCGCATCGCGCGAGGGCAGGTCGAGTTCGCGCAGAAAGGCGAGCTTTTCGGCAAAAAGCCCGGTCTCCTCGGCAA
>CALMYO010000197.1 GCA_937873685.1 uncultured Paracoccaceae bacterium | reverse complement strand
CACCAGACGCCTCGCAAGGGCTTGAAATCGTGGGGTTCTTTTTGAGTCAGACTCTAAATTTTCTAGAGACATGAAAAGAATGTGCGACTTGACCTTCGGTGGGAAAAAATATGTTTTACCATGGCGACGACGCTCTAAAAAGATTAATAGAGCTTTCGAAGACTGCAGATAAGATAAGGCTGGCTTCAGCTTGGGCAACGCCCGGAAAGGCCCAATATGCTATCTTATCGAGCAGAGCAAAGAAGTACGCTATCATAGGAACGAGCGGTTTTTCGACAGACCCATTGTCACTTTTTGCCTTTCTAGAGTCTTCAGAACTTCGAACTCCTAGTCAAGCGCCGCTTTTTCATTCGAAGTTGATTATTTTCTCGATAGGAAAAAGTGATATCTTATGGATCGGGAGCGCGAATTTGACCTTTAGCGGGTATGAAGCTAACCGCGAAGTTGTTTGCGAGCTTGAGGATGACGGCGCAGCTGTCAAATGGTTTGAGGAGCAATGGGAAAATTCCACTGTCTGCACGGAGGAAATTATAAGGGAATACGAGAAAACTAGAATTCGAAATCTTGAAAGAGCAGAAAGAGGGTTGATTTCCAATAGTGATAACAGTCAAGATGCTGAAGATTTTGATGATCTGCTAGGAAAGTTATTATATACGGATGATTGGAAGTCATATTATGAATTACTACAGCAAGCTGACAGATTTTGGAGAAAATACTTTAGTGAGAAAAATAAAATAGGTTTTTCTGTTTTTGGAGATGTGCGCTCATGGGCAAATACAATACATGCAGGAAGTTTAGTCATTGGTGAGAAAAATTGGAGCAACTACTCTGCTCGTGCTCACAATATAATAATGGGCGTAGAAGATATTAGTAATGCTTATGGTCTACTGGGATCTCTTAACCCTGCCGGGAACGCGAAGAAAATATTCAACTATAGACATCAAGAATATGGTGAAGTACGGAATAAAATTAGAGGGTTTATCGAAGCAGTTTTAGAGGCAGATAGTGAAACATTTCCGAGAATTGCTTCTGATTTCATTGTGAATGTAACCTCAGTGCGAGGATTAGGCATTGGCGTAGCATCGCGACTGTTATGTTTGGCTCGACCAGATTTAAGTGTATCTATAAATGGTGGCTCCCGAGAAAGATTGTCGCGCTTTACTTCAATACCGGTAAATGAATACAAGAGTTCGAATCCAATAAATGCAGCCAGAAGTTATGTAAAGACAATTGAGTTCTTACAAAAAAATCTTGGTATATCAGTCCGTTTCCTGCGCCAGGATTGGAAACATCAGCATGCGATATGCGAACGGCGCTGCTTGACTCGATTTTATATCAAAAAGGTGAAAGTTAAAATTTGGTTAAACTCGTATTTTTTGGACACCTCACCTTTCCAGCAGCGCCACCGCCTCCACATGGGGCGTCCACAGGAACTGGTCGACCGGCGTCACCGAAACCACGCGGTAGCCTCCGGCAACGAGGATCGCGAGATCGCGCGCCAGCGTCGCCGGGTTGCAGGAGACGGCGGCGATTGATCGCACGGCCGATTTCGCCAGTTCCCGCGCCTGCGCCTCCGCACCGGTGCGTGGCGGGTCGAACACCACGCCTGCAAAGGGCTTCAACTCGGCAGCGGTGAGCGGCCGGCGGGCAAGGTCGCGACGCTCGGTCGTCACCTGTTTCAGGGTGCCGCCGCTGTCGCGCCAGCCTCGGTCCAGCGCCGCAAGCGCGCCCGCATCGTCTTCCACCGCATGCACGGTGGCGGTTCGCGCCAACCTCAATGCAAACGTGCCGCAACCACTGTAGAGATCGGCGACGCGTTTGGCTTTCGCGAGATGCCCGGTCACCAGGGCGGCCATGAACGCCTCGGCCTCCGGCACAGCCTGCAGGAATGCGCCCGGCGGCGGACAGACCACCGCGCCGCCAAAATCGACCGTCGGCCGGCGTGGTTCAAGAACGATCTCGCGGTTGACCGAAAGCCGCGCCAGCCCAGCCTTCAGTGTTGCCTCTGCCGCGATACGTCGGCGGTGTTCGTCAAGCGAAAACTTGCCGATCATCGAAACGTCGAGTCCCTCCCGCGTCTCGATCACGGTTGCCACCACGGCGATGTCCCGTGGCAGGATGGCATTGAGCATCGGCGCGAGTTTCGCGCGCGCCGCAAACAGGCCGGGCGTCAGCACCGGGCATTCGGCGATGTCGATCACCTCGTGGCTCATGGCGCGGTTGAAACCGAACCGCAGAACCCCGTCGGTGATTTTCGCTGTAAAGGCAGCCCGTCGACGGCTCGCCGGTTCACAGAACCACCCTTGCTCGACAGGCGCGTCGATGCCCTGTCGGCGCAGCGCCACTTCGACAAGTCCGACCTTCCACGCGCGATAGGCGCCCTGTGCCATGTGTTGCAGCGCGCAGCCGCCGCAAGCCTCGAAATGCCGGCAGACCGGTGCGATGCGATCCGGCGACGGCTCGAGTATGGCGATCAGCATCGACCGCTTCGGGTCCAGCGCCACATTCGCAGTTTCGCCGTGCAGCGTGAAGGGCACGTGCAGCGGCGCGCCGTCGACGACAGCGACGCCTTCGCCCTTGGCGCCGAGTTCGCGGATCGTCACGACGGTCATGCGGTTTTCTCCCCGCCGAGCAGATACTCGGCATTGCCATCCCCGCCCATGATCGGCGAGGGCGCAAGTCCCAGGGCGCGCCAGCCCGGTTGCGTGTCGAGCCAGTGCAGAAGCCCTTGCGCGCATTCAGCCGCGAGAGCCGGATCGACAAGACCGTTCTTTCCGATGCCGGCGCGACCGACCTCGAATTGCGGCTTGACCAGGAAAACAGCCTGTGCGCCCGGCGCGGCAAGGGCCAGCGCCGGCGGCAGCGCCAGTCTCACCGAGATGAAGCTGACATCGCAAACGATGATCTGCGGGGCGGTCCCGCCAAGATCGGCAGCAGAGAGATCCCTCGCATTCAGCCCCTCGATGGCGGTCACGCGTGGATCGTCGCGCAAGGCTGCCGCCATCTGGCCGTGGCCGACGTCGATTGCGGTTACGTGCGCCGAGCCGCGCTCCAGCAGCACTTGCGTGAAGCCGCCCGTCGATGCGCCGATGTCAAGACAGATCTTGCCGAAAGGCGAGAAGGCGAAAGCGTCGAGGCCTGCGACAAGCTTTAGCGCGGCGCGCGACACATAGGCGGCTGCCGGATCATCGACGACGATCTTTGCGCCGATGCCGGCCGGCTGTCCGGGTTTGGTCGCCAGAACCCCGTTCACGCGCACGGTTCCGCGCAAAATGGCGTCACGCGCCCGCGAGCGCGTTTCGAACAGGCCGCGCGCCACCAACGCGGCGTCGAGTCGTTGGTGTTCTCTAATCATTGCCATGGGCTCTCTTCGCCGAAACAGCGCATGGCGGCAAGCGGTGGCTGGGATGATGTTGCGGGTGCGGCGTTCAGCGCGAAATGAACGACGACTCCGATGCGCGCGCCTCCAACACCACCACGCCGCCCTTCGGCCGGGCGATGCTTATGCCGTCCAACCGGGCGGTCTCGGCAATTCGGCGCGCCGCCTTGCTCTGGTTTGCGACAAGCGCCAGCGTCTGACGGGCCGCAAAGCCGCCGCGCAGATCGCCCATTTTGCCGGCAAGGATGGAAAGCGCGGCTTTCTCGATCGTACGGTCATGCAACGGCTCGGTGCGGGCGTGCGCAACACCAAGCGTCAGCAGCGCAGCCGTGTAAAGTCCCACCTTCCAGATGACCGTCGCCCGAACCATCGCTGCACCCTTTCTGCATCCAAGGTACAATCGAATGGTGCAATTCCGGCGAAGAAACAGGGTTAGCGAAGGGTGTTGAGGCAAGGTTGGCAATGCCTTGCCACGGGCGCGGGCGAGCTCAAGCGCGGACGTTTGCCGCCCGCGTCTCCCTGCCGAGCGCGCCGAAAACGGCGGCAAGGATGCCGTCGCGGTCAATCCCAGCCTCGGCGATCATCTTTTCCGGCTTGCCGTGGTCCTGATACCGGTCGGGCAGGCAAAGCGGCCGAACCCGCAGGCCGTTGTCGAGCAGGCCGTTCATCGCCAGAAGCTGCAGCACATGGCTGCCAAACCCGCCGACTGCGCCTTCCTCCACCGTGATCAGCACCTCGTGTTCGCGGGCAAGCCGCATCACCAGACCGGTATCCAGCGGCTTGGCGAAGCGTGCATCGGCAACCGTGGTGGAAAGCCCTGCGGCTTCCAGATCCTCCGCCGCCAGCAGGCAATCGGCGAGGCGCGTACCGAGCGACAGCAGCGCCACCTTTGTGCCCTCGCGCAGGATGCGGCCGCGGCCGATCTTCAGCAGCGCGCCGCGCGACGGCATTTCGCAGCCAACGCCATTGCCGCGCGGATAACGGAACGCGATCGGCCCCTCGTCGAAGGCGGCGGCGGTGCGCACCATGTTCTTCAGTTCCGCCTCGTCGGCCGCCGCCATCACCACCATGCCCGGCAGCGTCGCGAGATAGGTCACGTCGAAGGCGCCGGCATGCGTCGCCCCGTCGGCGCCGACAAGGCCGGCGCGGTCGATCGGAAAACGCACCGGCAGCCCTTGCAGGGCGACATCGTGCGCCACCTGGTCGTAGGCGCGTTGCAGGAAGGTTGAATAGATGGCGCAGAACGGCTTGAACCCTTCCGTCGCCAGCCCCGCCGCGAAGGTGACGGCGTGTTGCTCGGCGATCCCGACATCGAATGTGCGCGAAGGAAAAGCCTCATCGAACAGGTCGAGCCCGGTGCCCGACGGCATCGCCGCGGTGATCGCAACGATTTTTTCGTCGAGTTCCGCCTCCTGCACCAGCGCCTCGGCAAAGACGCGGGTATAGCTTGGCGCATTCGCCGGCGGCTTCGCCTGCGTGCCGGTCACCACGTCGAACTTGTTGACGCCGTGATACTTGTCGGCCGCCGCTTCTGCCGGCTCGTAGCCCTTGCCCTTCATCGTGCGCACATGCACCAACACCGGCCCGGCGATGTTGTCGCGCACATTGCGCAGCACCGGGATCAGGTGCTCCAGATTGTGCCCGTCGATCGGGCCGATATGGTAGAAGCCGAGTTCCTCGAACAGTGTGCCGCCGGTGACGTAGCCACGCGCGTGCTCCACCGCGCGGGTGATCGCGGTGTCGACGCGCTTGCCCATCGAGCGGGTCAGGCGCTTGCCGAAATCGCGGAAGTTCAGGTAGGTCTTGCCCGAGGCGAGCCTTGCCAGATAGGCGCTCATCGCGCCCGTGGGCGGGGCGATCGACATGTCGTTGTCGTTGAGGATGACGATGAGGCGGGCATCCATCGCGCCCGCATTGTTCAACGCCTCGTAGGCCATGCCGGCCGACATCGCCCCGTCGCCGATCACCGCGATGACGTTGTTGGAACCGCCCGCGAGATCGCGCGCCACCGCCATGCCGAGGCCGGCCGAGATCGAGGTGGATGAATGCGCCGCGCCGAAGGGATCGTATTCGCTCTCCGACCGTTTGGTGAAGCCCGACAGCCCGCCTTCCTGCCGCAGCGTGCGGATGCGGTCGCGCCGCCCGGTCAGGATCTTGTGCGGATAGGATTGGTGGCCAACATCCCAGATCACCCGGTCGCGCGGCGTATCGAACACATGATGGATCGCGACCGTCAGTTCGATCACGCCAAGTCCGGCGCCGAGATGCCCGCCAGTCTGCGAAACGGCGTCGATCAGTTCGGTGCGCAACTCTTCGGCAAGCCTGGGAAGGTCGCTTTCGGAAAGGGCGCGCAAATCGGCCGGAATGCGGACCCTGTCCAGCAGCGGGGTTTCTGGTCTGTCTGTCAAGCTTCGGCCCGCCTTTACTTCTTTCGAGAGCGGCGAAACCGCAAACAAGACCCGCCGCCCGCGGCCGGTGCGGCGATCACCTTCCCTTACACCCTGTTTCGCGGCGAAAACAGGGCGTTGCCGCAGCGAATTGGCGCACCCCCCGCGGAGTGCGGTCGCTCATCGACCCGGCAGCGGGATGAATTCTTCCTCGTCTCCCGGCACGATATCAAAACGGCCTGTGCGCCATTCCTCCTTTGCCTGTTCGATCCGTTCGCGGGAGGAGGAGACGAAATTCCACCAGATATGGCGCGGCGAACCGAGCGATTCGCCGCCAAACAGCATGAACCGCGCCCCGCCTGCGCCACCCGTTGCCATGATCTCGTCACCGGGTCGCAGCACGAGCAATTGTTCCGGCGCAAACGCCTGCCCGGAAACAACGAGCGTGCCGTCGATCGTGTAGAGGGCGCGTTCCTCGATGTCGGCGGGCACGGAAAAGCGGGCGCCCTGCGCCAGCGCAATGTCGGCGTAGACCGTGTCGCTGTGCAGCGTCACCGGCGACCTCGCGCCATGCAACGCACCCATCAGCACTCGCGCGCGAACCCCTTCGCCGTCGAACGCGCCGAGCGCGCCGGACTGGCGATGCTCGAAATCCGGGTCGATCTCCTCTGCGCCATCGGGAAGGGCAAGCCAGGTCTGCAGGCCTGACAGCCGGCGCTCGGCGCTGCGCAACTCTTCCGGCGAGCGCTCCGAATGGACGATGCCGCGCCCCGCCGTCATCAGGTTGATGTCGCCGGGCGCGATCACCATCGTCGTGCCGAGAGAATCGCGATGCCGGATTTCGCCGTCGAACAGGTAGGTGACGGTGGCAAGCCCGATATCCGGCCGCGCGCGCAGGTCGATCGCATGCCTTGGGCGAAAACCCACCGGCCCCATGCGGTCGACGAAGCTGAACGGTCCGATCAGCTTGCGCTTCGTCGAAGGCAGGGCGCGGCGCACTTCGAAACCGCCGAGGTCCTTGGCGTTCGGGACGATCAGCGTCTCGACGGCGTTGCAGGACGAGGCGTCGCCGGGTTCGGGATCGGTTCCGGGAAAGAAGGACATGAACTGGACTCTCTTGGCAGCTTGGCAGGTTAGCCCAAATGCGGTCGAAGTGAAACGGAACGCGCGCCACAATGACCACACTCCCGAGATGAATCCTTGCAATTTGGCAGCTTTTAGACTATGTGTTGCCATATGGAATTCAGCGCAAACAATCTGGAACGCGTTTCCACCCTCGCCGCCCCATTTTCGCCGGATCCGATCACCGATGAGGAGGCGGCGGCAATGTTCCGCGCCGCGCTCAACCTGTTCCGGCTGTGGCGACTGACCGACGCGGACGCGGCCCTGCTTCTCGATTTGCCGCTGCGCACTTTTCGGCGCTGGAAGGGCGCATCGGCCGTGATGGAAAGGCGCGCCTCTCGAACCTGATGGGCATCCACAAGGCGTTGCGCATCATCTTCGCCGAGCCGCAGCGCGGCTATTGCTGGATATCACAGCCGAACGCTGCATTCGGCGGAAAATCGGCGCTGGATGTGATGCGTGGCGGCGAACTGACCGATATCATGCGCGTGCGGCGCTATCTCGACGCCGAGCGCGGCCTGGGTTGATGGCGACACCTGTCGTTTCCCCGGTGCATTGGCCGGGCGCGGCGCGGATCATTCGCAGCCGGTTTCCGCCTGTCGACCTGTTTGAGGATATTGCTGATCCGGCGGATTGGCCGCTGCTGATCGCAGCCGAGATGAAGACGAACCCGCGGCTGATGGAAACCATCGGCAAACTCGATCTGGTTCCTGCGCAAAGACGTGTGGCCGGACCCGGAGCGAGTTGGCTGATGGCGCCCTTTACCCATGTCAGCCGTGACAGGCCAAGCCGGTTCTCCGAAGGTTCCTACGGCGTGCTGTACGTTGGCCGCGAATTTGATACGGCCTTGCTGGAAACCATGCACCATCACGCCCGCTTCATGGCGGCAACCGGGGAAGCACCCGGATGGACATCGCAGTTCCGCGAGATTGTGCTCGACGTCGACGCGATGTTGCATGACTTGCGCCCGCCCGGCTGGTTTGTCACCGAGCTTTCGCCACACCATTACGGCGCCGCGCAAAAGCTGGCCATGGAATTGCGCAGAAACGGCTCGGACGGCCTCGTCTATCCCAGCGTCCGCCATGCCGGCGGCGAATGCGCCGGCCTGTTCTTTCCGGACCTCGCCCGCAATCCGCGGCAGGGCCGGCACCTCGACTATTACTGGGATGGAAAGCATGTGACGCTTTGGCGCGACGCGCAATCGCGGGCGGTGTTCAGGGTCGTTCCGGACCGTTGAGGGGCATTTCACCCCTCGTCGAGCGGCTCCACGCCAACCGGCTTGCCATCGCGCGAAAGCTTGATCTTCTCGATGCGATGCTCGGCCGCCGCCAGCAGCTTGTCGCAATGGGCGCGCAGCGCCTCGCCGCGCTCGTAGATGGCGATCGACTGTTCCAGCGGAACGTCGCCGCGTTCGAGATCGTCCACGATCTTCTCCAGCGCGGCAAGCGCCTGTTCGAACGACAATGTCGCGATATCGGGGGTGGGCTTGTCGCTCATCTCATCCTCGCATCAGCCGGTTCACATGCGCGGCGACAGAGCCGGCGAGTCCGGCGAGATCGTAGCCGCCTTCCAGCAGGCTGACCAGCCTGTTCGACGCATGCCGGCCGGCGGCGTCGAGCAACTTGCCGGTCGCCCAGTCGAAATCGTCCTCGATGAGGTTGATCTCGGCCAGCGGGTCGCGGTGATGGGCGTCGAACCCGGCGGAGACGATGATCAGGTCGGGCGCAAAATCGTCGATCGCCGAAAGCACCCGATCCTTGAACGCTTGCCGGAAATGCTCGCCCGCATCGCCGGGCGACAGCGGCGCGTTGACGATGGTGCCGTGCTCGCCGGTCTCGCCCTTGGCGCCCGTGCCGGGATAGAGCGGCATCTGGTGTGTCGAGCAATAAAGCACCGTGGGATCGGCCCAGAAGATGTCCTGCGTGCCGTTGCCGTGGTGCACGTCGAAATCGACGATGGCGACGCGTTCGGCTCCGCGCGCGCGCTGCGCGTGGCGGGCGGCGACCGCCGCCGTGTTGAACAGGCAGAACCCCATCGCCGTTTCCTTTTCGGCGTGGTGGCCGGGCGGTCGGGCGGCGAGAAAACCGTTGTCGATTGTCCCGGCGAACACGCCATCGACCAGTTCCAGCGCCCCGCCAATTGCCGTCATTGCCGCTTCGAAGCTCGTCGGGCTTACCGAAGCGTCGGCGTCGAGCCGCGCCAGCCCCTCTTGCGGGATGCGGCGTTTCACGAAGGCGAGATGGCTTTCCGGATGCGCCAGGATCACGGCGCTCTCGTCAGCGGATTGCGCCTCGCGGCGATCCAGCTTGGCGAAGGCTTCGTCACCGAGCGCCTTCTCTATGGCGCGAAGCCGGTCCGGTCGCTCCGGATGGCCGGCCGGCACGAGGTGTTCCAGAAAGACCGGGTTGGTGAGCAGGCGGGTTGTCATGTCCCTTATGTAGGGCCAAACCGCCGCGGATTCACCCTCCGGCAACCCCGCCGGCGATGTTTTCCCCGCCAAACCGCGATGACGATCCGCTTTCCCGTGCGCGCGCCGCAATCTCGCGATACTGCGCCGAGTTCTCGGCAAGCCTGCGATCCCATTGCGGATCGGGACGCTGGCCTTCGGTTGCCGCAAAATACACCTGCATCAGCGCGGCGACGGCAAACGGCTCGAGCAGCGTCTCCTTGACATACGTTGCCGCGATCATCGCCGCGACCACGGCGTAGCCGACATTCGGACCCGGCATCCACACCATCGTGGCCGCGAAAGGTCCGATCAGCAGGAGTGCGATTGTGATCGTCAGCAGCGCCTGGAACAGCGTCAGCCACACCGCGTTGCGGATCATCGCCTTGCCGTTCTGCGCATAGAGCACCAAAGCCTGTCGCGACGTCTCCCAGGGATTGGCGCTCCGTACACGGATGTTGTGGGCGAGAATGATCTCGTCGACGAAGTTGAACGAATTGGCGATCACCGCGTTCAGCGCGCCGATGACGCCTTGCAGGCCCGGGATTGGCAGGAAGGAGGCGAGCGAGGATAAAAGCTTCTCGATCGATTTCACTGCCGCGCGAATCAGCAGGTCGATGGCAAACAGCGCGTTCGCCTCGGCAAACCGCTCCCGCACCGCGCGCGTGCCGAAGGCAAGCTGGTTGTCGCCTTCCGGCAGGCCGCCATGGTCGAACAACTCTACCATCACCGCGATGTGACCGGCCTTGACGAGATAGAGGATGTATTCGCGCACCAGGAAATGGATCAGCGAGGCCAGGCCGAATCCGCCGGCGCCGCCAGCGAGCATCCACTGGATCGCCTGGCCGGGATCGTGCATCTCGCCAAGCCTGTGGCCGATATACCCGCCCGACGCCGTCGTGCCGAGAAAGACGAGGCTGACCAGCGCGAATACGAACAGGCGCAGCAGCAGGTATGGCCATGTGCGCGCCAGCAGGCCGAACGTGCGTGCAATCGAGAAATCCCAGAGCATGAGCATCTCCCCGGTTTCGCCGGCGCGGCTTTGGCGCGCGCATGTGGGATATGGGGGCGGCCGCCTAGGATTTCGTGAAGATTGGGGCAGGAAGGGAAGAGGACGGTAAACAACGGATGAAGCGGCTCGGCTGCTTTGCAACGCTCGAGTCGCCAGTTTTCACCCCATCCGCTCCGTCGCCGCGATCCTGATCCCGAACCCTTCCAGCCCGACGTAATGTCTCTCCCGGCTGGAATACAGCTTGATCGACGTGATGCCGAGGTCGCGCAGGATCTGCGCGCCGAGGCCGATCTCGCGCCATTCGTTCTCGCGCGCCTGCGCTTCGGCATGCGCCTCGTTGTCGCCATGCGGGCGCGCGGCGCGCTGGCCGACTCCGACCGAACCCTCGCGCAGGTAGACGATGACGCCACGCCCTTCCGCGCGCATCTTGTCCATCACCGCTGGCAGCACGGGCTTTGCGCCGAAAACGTCATCAGTGACCGATTCAAGGTGCAGGCGCACCGGAATGTCGACGCCGTCGCGGATGTCGCCGAACACCAGCGCCAGATGCTGCATCGGATCCCAGGGCAGGGAATAGCTGTAGGCCTTGGCCGCCCCTGCCGGCGTCGAGACCGGCGCGACGCCGACTCTTTCGATCAGCTTCTCCTGCCGCTGGCGGTGGGCGATCAGGTCGGCGACGGTGACCTGCTTCAGGCCGTTCGCCTGCGCGAATGCGGTCACTTGCGGCCCGCGCATCACTGTGCCGTCATCGTTGACCAGTTCGCAGATGACGCCGATTTCCGGGAGGTCGGCGAGCCGGCACAGATCGACGGCGGCCTCGGTATGGCCGGAGCGCATCAGCACCCCGCCCTCGCGCGCGACCAGCGGGAAGATGTGGCCGGGGCGGGTGAAATCCGTCGCGCCGGCATTCGGGTTGGCGAGGTTGCGCACCGTCAGCGTGCGGTCCTCCGCCGAGATGCCGGTGGTGGTGCCGTGCTTGAAATCGACCGAGACGGTAAAGGCCGTGGTGTGGGCGCTGTCGTTTTCCGCCACCATCGCCGCAAGGTTCAGCCGCTTCGCCTCGCTGCGCGTCATCGGCGTGCACACGATACCGGAGGTGTGGCGTACAATGAAGGCCATCTTTTCCGGCGTGCAGTGAACAGCCGCGACGATCAGGTCGCCTTCGTTCTCCCGGCCGTCATCGTCCATCACGACGACGATCTCGCCTTTCTCGAAAGCGCGGATGGCTTCGACGACTTTGGCCTGGTCATAGGGCATGTTGGTATCGCGGTTTGTGAATGGTCAATGGTGAATGGTCAACGGAGTGGAAATCGCATCGCCGGTCTGGGCAAGCCTGATAATGGCACAGCGCAGCGCATGGCAAGTGGAAGCCCTGCGAATCGCCCAAGACTTGTCTTTCCGTTCACCATTCACCATTCACCGGCCAACTTGTCCCCGGTGCCGCAAGAAATGGTCCGCGATCGCGCAGGCGACCATCGCTTCGCCGATCGGCACGGCGCGGATGCCGACACAGGGATCGTGCCGGCCCTTGGTGACGACGACCACTTCGTTGCCGGCGCAATCGATGGAGCGGCGCGGAGTGAGGATGGACGAGGTCGGCTTGACCGAGAACCGCGCCACAACGGGCTGGCCGGTCGAGATGCCGCCGAGGATGCCGCCCGCATGGTTCGACAGGAACACCGGCTTGCCGTCCCGGCCCATGCGCATCTCGTCGGCGTTCTGCGTGCCGCGCAGGCGCGCCGCCGCCATGCCCTCGCCGATCTCCACGCCCTTGACGGCATTGATGCTCATCAGGTTCGCGGCGATGTCGGCGTCGAGCTTGCCGTAGATCGGCGCGCCGAGTCCGGCGGGCACGCCTTCGGCCACGATCTCGATCACCGCGCCGACCGAATCCTGCGCCTTGCGGATGGCGTCCAGATAGGCCTCGAAACGCGGGATTGCCGCCCTGTCCGGCGAAAAGAACGGGTTGCCCTGTTCGTGTACAGCTTCCCAGTCCCAGTTGGCGCGGTCGATCTCTTCTTCGCCAATCGCTGTAAGCGCGCCGCGCACGAGCAAACCGGGCACGACGCGCCGCGCCAGTGCGCCCGCCGCCACCCTCGCCGCCGTCTCGCGCGCCGAGGAGCGCCCGCCGCCGCGATGGTCGCGCAAGCCATACTTCACGTCGTAGGTCCAGTCGGCATGCCCCGGCCGGTATTGCCGGGCGATGTCGCCGTAGTCCTTCGAGCGCTGGTCGACATTCTCGATCATCATCGAGATCGGCGTGCCGGTGGTGACGTAATCCTCCTCGCCTTCCTCAAGCACCCCTGAAAGAACGCGCACCTGATCCGGCTCGCGCCGCTGTGTGACGAATTTCGACGTGCCGGGCTTGCGCCGGTCGAGATCGGCCTGGATGTCGGAACGACGAAAGCGGATGCCGGGCGGGCAACCGTCGATGACGCAGCCGAGCGCCGGCCCGTGGCTTTCGCCCCAGGTGGTGACGCGGAACAGATGGCCGAATGTGTTGTGCGACATGGACAAACCGGTTGCGGCGATGCGGCGCGGTTCTATGGCGCATTTCGGCGCCCGTCAAACACCGCTTGCGCCCGGTTTGAACATCGCGAGCGTCCGGTTTGTTGCCGCGCGTCCGAAGGCCGAAAACGCCGAACGTCCTCTTTCCGTCACAAAGCCGGTGTGTAAGAAGCGCCATCGAAGGGGGACGCGCTTGCACCCCGCAAACCGCAAACATCCCGGAGTGTTCCATGATCCGCCCAGCCGCCGCTTTTCTCGCTTTGCTGATCGCGTTTCCCGCCTTCGCCGGCGAGGCGACCGGCGTGATCGCAAAGATCGACGAAGACAGCCAGACCATGGCGCTTGCCGGCGGGCAGACCTTCAAGCTGCCGGGCGAGTTCGACTACTCGGTATTGCAGACCGGCCAGAAGGTGACCGTGGTCTATGACGAGACCGGCGATGGCGACATCGTCACCGACATCGAGTTGAATGACTGAGCGGGATCAGCCAGAAAGCTCATCCAACCAGTCGCCGCGTCCGTCAATCACCGCGTAGACCCGATCCTGCGGCACCGCGCGTATGGCGGCTTCGGGCCCGGCTACGCCCTCGAACAGGTGGAACAGCGCCCGAAGGACGCCGCCGTGGGTGGCCACAACCGCCGGCTTGTCGAGGCCGCCCAGGAAATCCTCGACCCGCGTGCACAGCTGCGCATAGCTTTCGCCGTTCGGCGGCGTGTAGCGCCACTTGTCGCGGGAACGCCGCTTCACCTCATCGGGTATCGCCGCCTTCAGTTCGGCCAGCGTGTGGCTTTCCCAGTCGCCGTAGGACACTTCCTTCAGCCGGTCGTCGAAGGTGAAGTCTCCGGCCGGAAGGCCCATCGCAGCGCGTGCGATGTGCATAGTTTCGGCGGCTCGTGACAGCGGGCTCGAGATGAAGACATGGGCATCGAAACCGACGCCGAGACGCGACAGCGTTTCGCCATTGGTGCGCGCCTGCGTGCGTCCGAGATCGTTCAGCGGAATGTCGGTCTGGCCCTGGAAACGCTTCTCGCGGTTCCAGTCAGTTTCGCCGTGGCGGATGACGTAGAGCGGATGGGCAAGGCGCACACTCAAAACCCCTGCTCCTTAAAACCGTCTGCCTCAGTCTTTCACCACGGAAATGTCCGGCGCATCGACCGCCTTCATGCCGACGGTGTGATAACCCGAATCGCAGTGATGCACCTCGCCGGTCACGCCACGCGACAGGTCGCTCAGCAGGTAGAGCGCCGAATCGCCGACCTCCTCGATCGTCACCGTGCGCTTGAGCGGCGAATTGTACTCGTTCCATTTCAGGATGTAGCGGAAATCGCCGATGCCGGAAGCGGCAAGCGTCTTGATCGGCCCGGCCGAGATCGCGTTGACGCGAATGCCCTTGGAGCCGAGATCGACGGCGAGATAGCGCACGCTTGCTTCCAGCGCCGCCTTGGCGACGCCCATGACGTTGTAGTGCGGCATCACCTTCTCGGCGCCGTAATAGGTCAGCGTCAGGATCGATCCGCCATTGGTCATCAGCTTTTCGGCGCGTTGCGACAGCGAGGTCAGCGAGTAGACCGAGATGTCCATCGTGCGGGCGAAATTGTCGCGTGTCGTATCGACATAGCGTCCCGTCAACTCGTCCTTGTTGGAGAAGGCGACGGCGTGGACAAGAAAATCGATGCGGCCCCAGGTGCCGGCGAGATGATCGAACACCGCGTCCATGGATTGCGTCTCGGTCACGTCGCAATGGCCGGCCATGATGGCGCCGAGTTCCTCGGCGAGCGGCTGCACGCGCTTCTTCAGCGCGTCGCCTTGCCAGGTCAGCGCCAGCTCCGCGCCTTGTTCGGCGCAGGCCTTGGCGATGCCCCACGCGATGGAGCGGTTGTTGGCAACCCCGATGATCAGGCCACGCTTGCCTTTCATGAGCCCGTGTCCGGTCGCCATGACGCTTTTCTCCTGCGCAGTTTCTTGTCGCAACGCGGCGTGCCTATCGCATGAAGCCGCCGGCCAAACAAGCCGGTGGGGAAAGGGCGCTTACGCCCTCACCCCCGCTGCTTGCGCACCAGCGCCTCCAGCGCCGGGTCCGGGGTTTCCGGCAGCGCGATGCGCAGCACCGCCAGCATGTCGCCGCGCGAACCGCTCTTCCCCGGCAGGCCCTTGCCCTTCAGGCGCAGCGTCTTGCCGGAGGATGACCATGCCGGCACGGTGAGCGCCACGCGCCCGTCGAGCGTGTCGACGGTGATCTTGCCGCCGAGCACCGCGTCGGCTAGCGGCACGTCGATATCGGCGATCACCGTGTCGCCTTCGAGGCGGAACGGGGCTTCCGGCGTGAGCCGCACCGTCAGCAACGCGTCGCCGCGCATGCCGCCCGGCCCGGCCTCGCCCTGGCCTGCGAGCCGGATAACCTGTCCGTCCTGCACGCCTTGCGGCAGCTTGATCGCAAGCGTGCGCCCGTCGGGCAGGCGCAGCTGCACCTTGCCGGCGCCCGCGGCCTCTCGCAGCGTGACCCGCAATTCGGCGGAGAGGTCGGCGCCCTTGCCCGTGCGGGACCTTGTCCGGCCGCCGGCAGATGCGCCGGCGAAGGCGGAGCCGAACAGTTCGTTGATCAGGTCTTCGGCGTTGCCGCCGCCCATGCCCGGACCGCCGAACGAGGAGGAGCGGAACTCGAATCCGCCAGGCCCGCGCCGCGCAAAGCCGGTGAACGGATCGCCGCCCGCACCGGCGCCGGCAAAGCCGTGGAACTTCTCCTTGCCGGCCTCGTCGATCTCGCCGCGGTCGTAGCGGGCGCGCGTCGCCTCGTCCTTCAGGATCTCGTAGGCCTGGCCGATTTCGGCAAACCGGTCCTTCGCCTTCGGATCGGAGGCGTTCTGGTCGGGATGGTACTTCTTGGCGAGCTTGCGGTAGGCGGACTTGATCTCGCTCGCCTTCGCGTCTTTCGCCACACCAAGCACGGAATAGGGATCGCGCATCGAAACCCTCTGCAACTTCGCCTGTCGGCCCTGTCCTGATTACGCCGGACCGGACGGTCCCGCAATTCGCTTGTCATGTGGGGACGGACAGGAAAAAATTCCAGACCCGGCGCTATCCTGCCGCCGGCACGAAGGCGCTGGTCGTCCATGCGCCATCGTCGCCCAGGCAGATCTCGCCCTCGTAGAGGCGAACGCCATCATAAGCCGTCACCGTGGCATGGAAATGGCGGCAGACCTGTCCGGCCGCGCCGCGGCGTTCCCCTATGCCGGTTACCTCGCCCTGCGAGCCGGTGTCGGCATTGGCCCAGGGCAGGGGATTGCCGCGCAGCATGTCGAGATTGGCGGAAGAGACAGCGTTTCGGATCGTCGCTTCGTCGGAGGCCTTGTCATCAGCCGGCGCCGGCGTCACCGAGGCGGTGGTGATGCCGCTGTCGATGGCCGAAGTCGATCCGACGCAGCCGCAAAGCGGCAGGACAAGGGCAACAGCCAGCACGCGGCATCGCCACTGCGACGCTTCGCACCATATCCGTCCTGTCCTGCCCCGTGGCCGCATGGTATGGCGGACCTCATCCAACGCACTGCCGGTGAAGGACAATGAGCGCAACAGACTTAACAGAGCGTGACTTTACTGAAGCCGGGGAGCCGTTCGCGCTCTTCGCGCAATGGCTGGACTTGGCGACGGAAAAGGAGATCAACGATCCGAACGCTATGAGCCTCGCCACCGTGGACGCCGACGGACTGCCCAATGTGCGCATGGTGCTGCTGAAGGGCTTCGATTCGCAGGGCTTCGTTTTCTACACCAATTTCGAGAGCGTGAAGGGCGGCGAAGTGCTGGCGAGCGGCAAGGCGGCGCTCGGCTTTCACTGGAAATCGATCCGCCGGGCGGTGCGGGTGCGCGGCCGCGTCGAGGTCGTCACCGACGCCGAAGCCGACGAGTATTACGCCTCGCGCCCGCGCGGCAGCCGCATCGGCGCCTGGGCGTCGAAACAGTCGCGGCCGCTGGAAAGCAAGTTTGCGCTGGAGAAGGAAGTCGCCCGCTACACGGCGAAGTTCGGCCTTGGCGACATTCCGCGCCCGGCGCACTGGTCGGGCTTTCGCGTGCGTCCGGTGTCGATCGAATTCTGGAAGGACGGCGCCTTTCGCCTGCACGACCGCATCCGCTTCACCCGCGCCGATGAGGCTGCGCCGTGGGAAAAGGTGCGGCTGTATCCGTAGGGCAACTGCCCGTGCCGGGAGAAGCGCCATGACGGAAAACAAGACGAAGCCCACCGGCGCCAGTGTCGAGGCCTTTGTCGACGGCCTCGCGGATGTGCGCCGGCGCGATGAATCGCGGCAGTTGCTCGGACTGATGGCGCGCGCCACCCGCCTTGCGCCACAGATGTGGGGTCCCTCGATTGTCGGCTACGGCCGGTATCGGTATCGCTACGATTCGGGTCATTCGGGCGAGTCGATGCTCACCGGTTTTTCGCCGCGCAAGGGGGCGATGACCGTCTACATTGTGCCCGGCTTCAAGCCGTATGGCGACCTGCTGGCGCGCCTCGGCCCGCACACCCATTCGGTCTCCTGCCTCTACCTGAAGCGGCTCGACAAGATCGATGCGGCGGGGCTGGAAAAAATCGTCGTCGCTTCGGTCAACAGGATGCGGGAGATCTACCCCGAAACCTTCGAGCGGTAACACCGCCCGCGGCAAAACCGTTTTGCGAAAGCGGCAGCACGCGCTATCTCATCTTGCCGGCCATCTGCGAGGAGAGAGATGATGACCCTGCCGCTTGCCCGTGTCGATCCCGACGGCCTGCTCGAATACTCGGTCGTCTTCACCGACCGCTCGCTCAACCACATGTCGAAGCGTTTCCAGCAGGCGATGCGCGACATCCATGCCATGCTTTGCGAGGTCTATGACGCCGAGGCCGCCGTGCTCGTGCCCGGCGGCGGCACGTTTGCGATGGAAACGGTGGCGCGCCAGTTCGCGCTCGGAAAACGGGCGCTCGTGGTCCGCAACGGCTTCTTCTCGTTTCGCTGGACGCAGATTTTCGAGGCTGGCAACCTGCCGTCGGAGGCGACCGTGATCAAGGCGCGGCCGACCGGCAACAGCCAGCCCGCACCCTTCGCGCCGCCGCCGATCGAGGAGGTGACGGCGGCTATTGCCCGCGATCGGCCGCATGTCGTGATCGCGCCGCATGTGGAGACATCGGCCGGCATCATCCTGCCGACCGCCTACATCGCCGCGCTGGCAGCCGCCGCCCATGAGGTCGACGCGCTGTTCGTGCTCGATTGCGTCGCATCCGGCGCGATCTGGGTCGACATGGCCTCGACCGGCGTCGACGTGCTGATTTCCGCGCCGCAGAAGGGCTGGTCGGCCCCGCCATCCACCGGCCTCGTCATGCTGTCGAAGCGGGCGCTGGCGCGCCTTGCGGAAACGAAAAGCAATTCCTACGCGCTCGATCTCGCCCGGTGGCGGCAGATCATGGACGCCTACCTGAACGGCGGCTTTGCGTATCATTCCACCATGCCGACCGACGCCCTGGTGGCGTTTCGCGATGCGATGGCGGAAACGAAGGCGTTCGGTTTCGAAAGGGCCGCGGCCGCCCAGCAGGCGCTCGGCGACAAGGTGCGGGCGATGATGGCGGAGCGCGGTTTTCGCAGCGTCGCTGCGCCCGGTTTCGAGGCGCCGGGCGTCGTTGTGCTCTACACCGACGATCCCGCGATCCAGAACGGGTCGAAGTTTGTCGCGGAAGGCCTGCAGATCGCTGCCGGCGTGCCGCTGATGTGCGACGAACCGGCGGATTTCCGTTCCTTCCGGCTCGGTCTGTTCGGGTTGGACAAGCTTGCCGATGTCGATGCCGCGGTGGCGCGGCTGGAAGCGGCGGTGGACCGGGTGCTGGCGAAGGGTTGAATTGCCTCAACCGGCCAGCACCTCATCCACCCACTGCGGTACGATGCGTGTCGCCGGGCCGTGTCGCGCCTCGTCGAACAATTCCGTGCCGTCCGAAGGCTCGAGATTGAGTTCCAGCGTACGCGCGCCGCAGGCTCGCGCTTCGGCAACGAAGCCGGCCGCCGGATAGACGGTTCCCGAAGTTCCGATCGCCACGAACAGGTCGCAACGCGACAGCGATTCGTAAATCTCGTCCATGCGGTAGGGAATTTCGCCGAACCACACCACGTCGGGGCGCATGCCGCCCGGCGCATCGCATTGCGGGCAGATTGACCGGCGGTTCATCTCGTCCGGCCAACCGGTGCGCTGGCCGCAATGGACACACAGCCTCTGCATGATCTCGCCATGCATGTGGATCAGCTTTCGCGATCCCGCCGCCTCGTGCAGGTTGTCGATGTTCTGCGTCACCAGCAGGAAATCGCCTCCGTGGCGGCGCTCCAGTTCCGCCAGCGCATGGTGGGCGGAGTTGGGCTTGACGCCAGCCATGCCGGCGCGGCGCGCGTTGTAGAAATCGTGCACCTTGTCGGGATTGGCGGCGAAGCCCTGCGGCGTCGCCACCTCCTCGATGTTCACCTGCGACCACAGCCCGCCCGTATCGCGAAACGTGTCGAGGCCGCTTTCTGCCGAAACTCCGGCGCCTGTGAGGATGACGATGCGCATGCCATACTTCATGAATTGGACAGTTGGTCGAGAAACCGCGCCGCGTCGGCCCGCATTTGCTCAACCCTGCCGGTGTCCATGCGGTCAAGCGATTTGTAGACGACACCCATGCGCGGATTGCCGGAAAGCCGCTTGCGATTGCGGGCAATGAAATCCCAGTAGAGGGTGTTGAACGGGCATGCGTTTGCGCCGGTCTTTTCCTTCACGTCGTAGCGGCAGCCCCGGCAATGGTCCGACATCCGGTCGATATAGGCGCCGGACGCCGCATAGGGTTTCGATGCGAACAGCCCGCCATCGGCATAGAGCGCCATGCCGACGACATTCGGCATTTCCGCCCACTCATAGGCGTCATGATAGACCAGCAGAAACCAGCGTTGCACCGCGCGAGGATCGAGTCCTGCCAGCAGCGCGAAATTGCCGATCACCATCAGGCGCTGGATGTGGTGGGCATAGGCGTGGTCGCGGGTCTGGCGAATTGCGGCGGCCATGCAGGCCATCGGCGTTTCGGCGGTCCAGAAGAAGTCGGGCAGCGGGCGGCGCGCGTCGAGTGCGTTTTCCTCGCCATAACCCGGCATCTTCAGCCAGTAGACGCCGCGGATGAATTCGCGCCAGCCGATGATCTGGCGCACGAAGCCTTCCACGGCGTTGACCGGGGCGAGGTTCCGATCGAAGGCGGCAATCGCGCGTTCGCAGCATTCGCGCGGGTCGAGCAGGCCGATGTTGATCAGCGCCGACAGGTGGGAATGAAACAGCAGCGGCTCGCCCTCGCGCATCGCATCCTGATAGTCGCCGAACAGCGGCAAGGCGTTTTCGATGAACCAGTCGAGGTAGGTAACCGCGTCGTCGCGCGTCACCGGATGGTCGAAGCCGCCGAGCGAGCCGAAATTGCCGGCAAACCGCTCGGCGACCATGGCGATCACCACCCGTGTGGTGGCGTTCGCCGGAAATTGCGGACGTTGCGGGATTGACAGATCGGCGGGCAGCGGCTTGCGGTTGCTGGCGTCATGGTTCCACGCGCCGCCAACCGGTTCCTCCCCCTCCATCAGGTAGCCGGTGCGCTTGCGCATCTCGCGGTAGAAATATTCCATGCGCAGCGTCTTGCGCCCGTCCTTCGCCCAAGCGGCGAAATCGGCGTGCGAGGCGATGAAGCGGTCGTCGGCGCGGATGTCCAACGGGATATCCAGCGTCTCGCGCCAGTCGCGCATCATTTCCAGCACCCGCCATTCGCCGGGTTCCGTCACCACGATGCGCTGTGGCTGCACAGAACGGATCGCGCGGTTCAGGGCATCGGTCAGGCTCGACGCCGGCTCGTCGTCATCAAGGGCGTGGTAGATCACCCGCCAGCCATGGCCGGAAAGCACCGCTGCGTGGTGGCGCATCGCCGCAAATACGAACGCCAGTTTCTTCTTGTGATGCGGCACATAGCTCGCCTCCTCGGCCACCTCCGCCATCAGCACGGTATCGTTGGCGGTATCTCCGCCGCGCAAGGCCGAAAGCGTGGTCGACAGTTGGTCGCCAAGCACCAGTCGAAGCGTTCCCCCCATATCGTCCCCCGTTTTCCGAGACGCTTTTGGACGCGCATACGCAAGGTGCGTGCAATCGGCTCACATCGCTGACGCATTTTCGTTCATCATTCCTTTGGCCACGCCCTTGCGCGAAAGCCGCGAAAACCCAAATGTGGGTGCGCCGATTCCTCTCCCTCCAAACGGTTTTTCATGCGCCAGAACCTGACGCAGTTTCTCGAATCCGACCGCTTCCAGAAGGCGATCATCGCGCTGATCATCGTCAACGCGGTCATCCTCGGCCTGGAGACATCAAAGACGGTGATGGGCGCGATCGGACCTTTCCTGATCGCGGTCGATCATTTCATCCTCGCGGTGTTCGTCGTCGAGATCGCGTTGCGCATCTTCGCCTATGGCTGGCGCTTCTTCCTGCGACCCTGGAGCGTGTTCGATTTCGTCGTGGTGGCGATTGCGCTGATGCCGGCTGGCGGCGCTTTCGGCGCGCTTCGGGCGCTGCGTGTGTTACGGGTGCTTCGCCTGATTTCGGCGGTGCCGGAAATGCGCCGCGTGATCGAGGGCCTGCTGAAGGCGGTGCCGGGCATCGCCTCGGTCGCAGCGCTGATGGCGTTGCTGTTCTATGTCTTCGCGGTGATCGGCACCAAGCTCTACGGCGAGACGTTCCCCGATTGGTTCGGCACGCTTGGCGCCACCATGTACACGCTGTTCCAGATCATGACGCTGGAAAGCTGGTCCATGGGTATCGTGCGCCCGGTGATGGAAGCACACCCGACAGCCTGGGCGTTCTTCGTCACCTACATCCTTGTGACGACCTTCACCGTGCTGAACCTGTTCATCGCCGTCATCGTCAACGCCATGCATTCCGGCGCCGACGAGACCGCCCATGCGGAGCGCGACGCCATGAAGGCCGAGATCATCGCCGAGATGCGGGCGATGGAGGAACGACTGTTGAAAGAGGTGAAGGGCAGGGGGTGAGGAAAGGTTGCACATTGTGTTGACGTTGCCAGCACAGGCAGGTATGCTCCTTTTCCATGAGTGTCGAAGCGGTCACAGCAGAAGTGAACATCCACCTGCGAGCGCGAGCGCGCGACCGGGATTTGATCGATTCGGCCGCCGAGATTGTTGGCGCCAATCGCTCCCAGTTCATGTTGCAGTCGGCGCTCAATGAAGCGCGAAACGTGTTGATGGATCGCACCGAAATCGCGGTCGACAGCCGGTCGTTCCACGACATCCTGGCGCGCCTGGACAAGGAACCGTCGCCGGACGAGATTGCTGGCATGCGGCGGCTGCTGGGCATCCGCCCCGGTTGGGACCGTGGCTGACCCGCCGGGTGTCTCTCGCCCGGTCGCCATCCTGCCTGAACATGAGTGCGATTCCTTCGCTTGCGGCGAGTTGATCCTTGATGATTGGCTGCGCCGCCGCGCCATCAACAATCAAATGTTGCGTGCGAGCAGCACCTATGTGGTGACCGCATACGGCACCCTGCGTGTTGTCGGCTACTACAGCCTCGCGATGGGACAAATACTGAACTCGGACACCATCGGTTCGATGCGCCGCAACATGCCGCAAGCGATTCCGGCCGTCATTCTCGGGCGGTTGGCCGTCGACCGGAGCATGCAGTCGGCCGGACTGGGAAGTTGGCTGTTGAACGATGCGGTGATGCGGATCCTGCGCGCCTCGGCGGAAGTCACGGCGCGATTGGTCGTGGTTCACCCGCTTTCCGATGCTGCTGCCGGTTTCTACAGCCGCTACGGTTTCGTCGATCTGCCGGTGGAGCCCCGCGCAATGGCGTTGGACTTGCGCAAGCTGGCGCAAGTCGCCGCCGGCTCAGCGATCTGAAGCTTTCACGCCTGCGTGCCGCCAACCGTCATGGCGTCCATGCGCAGATGCGGCTGGCCGACGCCGACCGGCACGCTCTGTCCGCCCTTGCCGCACATGCCGATGCCGGTGTCGAGCGCCATGTCATTGCCGATCATGGAGATGCGGCGCATCGATTCCGGCCCGTTGCCGATCAGCATCGCGCCCTTGATCGGCTCGCACACCTTGCCATTGCGCAGCCGGTAGGCCTCGGTGCAGCCGAACACATACTTGCCCGACGTGATGTCGACCTGCCCGCCGCCGAAGGAGACCGCATAGATGCCGTCCTTCACCGAGGCGATGATCTCGTCCGGCGTGCGCTCGCCGGACAGCATGAAGGTGTTGGTCATGCGCGGCATCGGCGCATGCGCATAGGATTCGCGCCGCCCGTTGCCGGTGGCTGGAACGCCCATCAGCCGGGCGTTCTGCCGGTCCTGCAGGTAGCCGACAAGGATGCCGTCCTCGATCAGGACGTTGCGCGCGGTCGGCGTGCCCTCGTCATCGATGGTCAGCGAACCGCGCCGTTCTGAAATCGTGCCGTCGTCGACCACGGTCACGCCTTTGGCGGCGACCTGCTGGCCCATCAGCCCGGCAAAGGCCGAAGTCTTCTTTCGGTTGAAATCGCCTTCAAGCCCGTGTCCCACCGCCTCGTGCAGCATCACGCCCGGCCAGCCGGCGCCGAGCACGATGTCGAACGTGCCCGCCGGCGCCGGCACGGCTTCGAGATTGACCAGCGCCTGGCGCAACGCCTCTTCGGCGCCCGCCCGCCAGGTGTCGGCCGCGATGAAGTCGCCGAACCCGGTGCGCCCGCCCATGCCGTGGCTGCCGCTTTCCTGCCGGTCGCCCTCACCGACGACGACGGAGATGTTCACCCGCGTCAGCGGCCGCACGTCGCGCAGGAGATGGCCGTCGGCGCGAAGGATTTCCACCACATTCCACGAGGCGGCGAGCGACACCGTCACCTGGCGCACGCGCGGGTCGCGGTCGCGCAGGAACGCGTCGATCTCGCCGAGCAGCTTCACCTTCGCCTCGAACGACGGCTCGCCGATCGGGTTGATGTCGCCATAGAGCTTGCGGTTGGTGCCGGCGGGCGCGGCCGCCTAAGCGCCGGAAAGGCCGCGCGTCACCGCCTGCACGGCATCGGCGGCGCGTTTCAGCGCCGTTGCGCTCAGTTCTCCCGATTGGGCGTAACCCACCGCATCGCCGGCCACCGCCCGCAGGCCGAACCCGTGCTCGACGTTGAAGCTGCCGGTCTTCAGCCGTCCGTCGTCGAACATCAGCGATTCAGCTTCCGAGTGCTGCAGGTAGAGTTCGCCGTCATCGGCATGCGCGAGCGCTTCGGCGACGGCCGCTTTCACGGTTTCGGCGCCGGTGTCGAAACGGTCGATCAGGGAAAGGGTCATGGCAGGTTCCGCAAGTTCGTTTCACCCCGATTTAGGGGTTTTGGCGTCAAATGCCAGTGTTCGCACGAGGGAGCGTTGAAAATGCTGGCATGGATCCGATTGGCAGGCGCTGCGGCCGGGATCGCCGGCGCGGCGTTGATCGTCTGGTCGGGCGTTCTGCCGTTCTGGGGAGCGATCGCGGTGGCGGCTGTCGTTTTCCTCGTCGTTCCGACGCTGTTGGAAGCCGCATTCCGCCCCGCGATCACGGACGAGGAGCGGCGTCGGGACCTGCGCGACCGGGTCGACAATCCGCCTTCCTGAGAGGGCACCCTCACGGCAATGCCGCATACCCTTCGCCAAAGCCGGTCAGGTCGACCGGTATCCCGATCCCTTCCTCGGGTGTCTGGAAGACGATGAAGGTCGCGTTCTTGCCGGCTTTCAGGGTCGAGAGCAGGGGATCTTCAAGAATCACCTCAGCATAGCAGCCGTCGGCGAAGCAGCGCACGAAATAGGCGCGGCCGATATCCTTGCCGTCGACATTCAGGCCAAGCCCGTTCGGCAGCAGCACGCCTAGCGGCGCCAGCACGCGCAGGATCTCGGCCTTGCCGTCGGCGGTCTTCAGCACGATCACCGAAAGGCCGAGTTCCTCGCGATCCTCGGCCACGACATTCTGCATCAGCACGCATTGCTCGTTCTGCGCCCCGGCCGGCGTGTCGCACACGATGTTCCAGGCGCCGTGCGTGGCGCGGATCGCGCCCTGTTGCTGCGCCAGCGCGCAAGGCGCGGCAAGCGCCGCGGCGAACAGGGCGGCGAACGCAACGCCGTGACGCACGAGACGGTGCACGGTGCTTGCTGCACAGGTCATCATGGCATCTCCCTGCGGTTCCGAATCAGCGCCCCCGATGTTTATAAGGCGCTCGGCTCGGTGATGGAAACGCTTAGCGCGCCTTTGCGCGCAAGGTCTTGACGCGTGAACATGAAAGGGGTTTGTGCCGAAATGGAGACGGCGGTTCGGCCGGGATCGCACCCGCGCGCAAAAATGCCGCACCGGCCATCGCGGGGGTTTGGTTGCGGGTTCCTGTCAAGTATGTTTGAAACAGGGCAACGCGCCGGAGTCGTGACCGGGCTGCATGCCAAGAGAATTTCCGGTCCGCAAAACGGATCGAATCGGGAGAACCACACGTGAAAAAGCTGTTCACCGCCATGCTGGCGGCCAGCGGCGCAATTGCCGCTTCTGGCGCTGCCCTTGCTGCCCAACCGCAGCCCTGGGAGATGTATTTCCAGCCGGCCGCAACGTCGATCATGCACCAGATCACCTGGTTTGGGACCTATACCTTCTGGTTCATCACCCCGATCACGTTGCTCGTTCTCGGTCTGCTGGCCTGGGTGCTGCTGAAATACCGCGCTTCGGTCAATCCGACCCCTTCGCGCACCTCGCACAACACGCTGATCGAAGTGATCTGGACTGTGGGTCCGGTGATCGTGCTGTTGTTCCTCGCCGTGCCGTCGTTCCAGTTGCTGACGGCGCAGTACTCGCCGCCGGAAGAGCCGGCGCTGACCGTCAAGGCGACCGGTTACCAGTGGTACTGGGGTTACGAATACCAGGATGGCGACGAGCCGATGTCCTTCGATTCGCTGTTGTTGGCCGATGATGATCGCGACGCGGCCGGCAAGGCCGACAAGGCCGCCTATCCCCGCCTGCTCGCCGTCGACAACGAGATGGTCGTGCCCGTCGGCAAGACGGTGCGCGTGCTCGTCACCGCCGAGGATGTTCTGCACTCCTTCGCCATGCCGGCCTTCGGCATGAAGATGGACGCAGTGCCCGGCCGCATGAACGAGACGTGGTTCAAGGCCGAGAAGGAAGGCCTGTATTACGGCCAGTGCTCCGAACTCTGCGGCAAGGACCACGCCTACATGCCGATCGGCATCCGCGTGGTTTCCGAAGAGCAGTTCGCCACCTGGCGTGCCGCCGCCGCTGCAGACCTTGAAGGCGCCAACAAGGCGCTGATGGCGTCGATCGAAACCAAGAACAAGCTCGCGCTGAACGGCCAGTAAGGCCGCGCGCTGATCACATCCACGGGAGCACCACACCATGGCAGGCGCCACCGCACACGAAGCGCATGGGGATCATCATCATCCGCAGATGAGCTTCTTCAAACGCTGGTTCATGTCGACGAACCACAAGGACATCGGCACGCTCTACCTGATCTTCGCGATCATGGCCGGCATCATCGGCGGGCTGTTGTCGGTCGCCATGCGCATGGAGCTGCATGAGCCCGGCATCCAGATTTTCCACGGCCTAGCGGCCATGGTCTACGGCTTCGAGGGCGATGCGGCCATCGACGGCGGCAAGCACATGTACAACGTGTTCACCACCGCCCACGGCCTGATCATGATCTTCTTCATGGTGATGCCGGCGTTGATCGGCGGTTTCGCCAACTGGATGGTGCCGATCATGATCGGCGCGCCGGACATGGCGTTCCCGCGCATGAACAACATCTCGTTCTGGCTGCTGCCGCCGGCCTTCATCCTGCTGCTGCTGTCGATGTTCGTCGAAGGCCCTTCCGGCGCCTACGGCGTTGGCGGCGGCTGGACGATCTATCCGCCGCTGTCGACCTCCGGCCAGCCGGGCCCCGCGATGGATTTTGCGATCCTGTCGCTGCACATCGCCGGCGCCTCGTCGATCCTCGGCGCGATCAACTTCATCACCACCATCTTCAACATGCGCGCCCCGGGCATGACGCTGCACAAGATGCCGCTGTTTGCGTGGTCGGTGCTGATCACCGCCTTCCTCCTTCTGCTGTCGCTCCCGGTGCTCGCCGGCGGCATCACCATGCTGCTCACCGACCGCAACTTCGGCACGACCTTCTTCGCGCCGGCCGGCGGCGGCGATCCGATCCTGTTCCAGCACCTGTTCTGGTTCTTCGGCCATCCGGAAGTCTACATCCTGATCCTGCCGGGCTTCGGCATCATCAGCCACATCGTCTCCACCTTCAGCCGCAAGCCGGTGTTCGGCTATCTCGGCATGGCCTACGCCATGGTGGCGATCGGCGGCGTCGGCTTCATCGTGTGGGCGCACCACATGTATACGGTCGGCCTGTCGCTTGACGCGCAGCGCTACTTCGTCTTCGCCACGATGGTGATCGCGGTGCCGACGGGCGTGAAGATCTTCTCGTGGATCGCCACGATGTGGGGCGGCTCGATCAGCCTGCGCACGCCAATGCTGTGGGCGATCGGCTTCATCTTCCTGTTCACCGTCGGCGGCGTCACCGGCGTGCAGC